>CAYUHN010000040.1:0-21237 GCA_964444495.1 uncultured Roseibacillus sp.
GTCATAGGCGATAACCGTTTCGAGGGTTAGGGCTTCTCCATAAGTGAAGAATACAGTGTTGTCATTGATGTTGGAATCAGGGGGCAGAGAGATGCGGCCCCAGCCTTTGGCTTCGGTGGAAGAGAGGGGAAAGGATTGGACAAAGCGATAGCTGTCACCGGTTATAGTTACGGTTTCGGTGGTGGTTGCTCCATCAAGATTCGAGGCGATAGGCAAAGAAAGTTGGTCAAAACTGGCTTCACGACTGATTTCGAGATCGACGAGTAGATCGTTGCCAGCACGGCGTTGACCGAGAAGACGTAGCGAGACGTTCTCACGTGGTCTTTCGGGAAAAGCCAAAACGCGTAAGGAGGTCGGCGAGGGAAGGCTTTCGAGAGAGGAGGAAAAGGTGGACCAGCGTGAATCATCTGTGCGCCAATTTTCTCCCTGAAGGTCAGAGCTGAGCCAGATTTCGGTTCGACCGGGATTGAGAGCACGAAGGTGATCGAAGGTAAGAGCGAGAAGGTTGGGGAGATTGGAGGAGGTGTGGGAGGGTCCAGTGGAAGAGAGAGAGGGGAGAATTTCGGGGGAAGGGATTTCGCTAATTTCGTTGGTGGCGGAGTCTACGAGAATTAGATTTGTTCCTTCGAGTTCGACCATCGCTTTGGCCGTTTGTTGTAAGACTAGTTCTCGTTTGGAGGGGCCGCCGTCTTTGGTCTTGCTTTCCATGGAGGCCGAGCGGTCGAGAATGAGGACGACTGTATCGACATTCGTTCCGAGACCGAGAAAGCCTCCAATGAGAGGGCGAGCCAGGGCGAAGATGATTCCTGCGATGGCGAGAGCTCGACAGGTGAGGATAAGGATATATTTGAGTTTCTTTTTCCCGCGAGACTCCCGAGTGGCCTTAAGAAGGAAATCCATTGCTGCCCACTGCACCGTGCGGTGCCTTCTACGGTTAAGTAGGTGGATAATGATGGGAATGCTAACGGCGAGCAGACCCCAGAGGAGATGTTTTTGGAGAAAGTCCATGCTGAGCTTTACCTAGCGAGGTTTCGTAGAGTGTCTGAATTGATGGGTTCGTCAGCGCAGGCGGTTGGTGAGGAAATCGGAGAGGACTTCTTCGTAGTTTTGATCTGTTACAATGCGTTGGTAGTCTGCCTGGGCATCGTTAGCTTTGCTTTCGATAGCGGTGAGATATTCGGTGAGAGCATTTTGATACTCTTCGGCTATGAGATTGGGTTCCGCAACGAGGACAGATTTATCTTCGAGGTCAACGAAACGATGAGGACGATCAAAGCGAAAATTGAGTTCTTGTTGGTCAAGGAGATGGAATAGAGCTAAGTCGTGCTTGCGGTAGCGGAGGTGTTGAAAGGCGTCGCCGAGCTCCTCTGGGTCGGCAAAAAGGTCAGAGAGAATAACAACAAGAGCACGTTGCTTAATTTTTTCCGCGATGGTGTGGAGCGCGTCGACAAGACCCGTTTCTCCCACTGGCTCGACTTTGGCGAGGTTATCAAAAATGTGTTGAAGCTGCGAGGCGGAGCGGGAGGGGGGGATTTCGAGGTGAATTTTTTCGTTGCAAACGGAGAGGCCAGAAGCGTCTCCCTGTTTGACTAAAAGATAAGCGAGGGAGGCTGCAAGGCGACGAGCGTATTGAATTTTTGTGTCGGTGTCTCCGCTCGAAAAATTCATGGAACCAGATGAATCAACGACGAAGTAGGCTCGCAGATTGGTATCGGCCTCAAATTCCTTGATATAAAATCGGTCTGAACGAGCAAACGCCTTCCAGTCGAGTCGTCTCGTATCGTCTCCTGGGACATACTTTCGGTATTCGGCAAATTCGACCGAGGAGCCACGGTGAGGAGAGCGATGTTTACCGGCCACGTTCCCGATCATGGCTTGCCGGCTTTCCAGAGGAAGGGCGGAGAGGCGGGCAAGGACAGAGTGATCGAGAAAGTCGTGCATTCTTCTTAGGAGATCAAAGTTTAGATTTCAGCTCACAGGCTTCAACTTAAGTTGGAGAGGTCTGCAGCCTTATGGAAATCAATCGTCAAGTTCGTCGAGGAGTCGTTTCACGATTTTTGCAGAGGTCATGCCTTGTGATTCAGCAGCAAAATTCGGGATAACGCGGTGGGTCAGAACGGGACCAGCGACTTCGAGGAGGTCTTCGCGTCGGACCATGTAGCTGCCATGGAGGGCTGCTCGGGCTTTGGCTGCTACAATGAGGTTTTGAATTGCTCGTGGTCCAGAACCCCAACCGACGAGTTCTGTAACCCAATCTGGTGCATCTTCGGTGTTGGGGCGCGTGCGACGAACAAGAGTGACGGCATCGTCATAGATGTGATCAGGAACAGGCACTCGGCGAACCAACTGCTGATAAGCCATAATCTGAGGACCATGCATCACCATAGAGAGTTTTTCGGAGGCTTTTCCAGTTGTCTCGCGAGCAATACGCCCTTCTTCTTCAGCACTCGGATAGTCGAGTTCGATCAGGAACATGAAGCGGTCGAGCTGAGCCTCAGGAAGAGGATAAGTTCCTTCTTGTTCGATGGGGTTTTGAGTTGCGAGGACGAAAAATGGCTGTTCAAGTGGGTAAGTTTTTCCCAAAACAGTGACTCTTTTTTCCTGCATGGCCTCAAGCATGGCAGATTGAGTTTTAGCAGGAGCCCGGTTGATTTCGTCCGCGAGGACGATGTTGGCGAAAACGGGGCCTTTGATGAATTGAAATTCCCTTTTTCCTCCAGATTCTTGAATGATGTCGGTACCGGTAATGTCGGCAGGCATCAGGTCGGGAGTGAATTGGATACGGGAGAAGTTGAGGTCAAGGGTTTCTGCCAAGGAAGAGACAAGGAGGGTTTTAGCGAGACCGGGGACTCCCATCAAGAGGGAGTGACCACCTCCGAAGAGAGAAATTGAGAGCTCTTCAATGACCTTTTCTTGGCCGATGATGACTTTTCCGAGTTCTGTCTTCAGCTTCTGGTAAGCTTCTCCAAGCTGGTTGATTGCAGCAACGTCATCATCAGGGGTCGTAACACTTTTGGGGGAAGAAGTGTTGGGAGTTACAGACGCGGGCCCTCCAGGATTTTGTGAGCCTGTAGCGGGGGCTGCTGCTGCGGCTTGGATTGTTGCCGCGGTTTGAGTTGTTGCTGCGGTTTGAGTTGTCGCTGCGGCTTGAGTTGCTGCTGCGGCTTGAGTTGTTGCTGCAGCTTGAGTGGCAGATTCGGGAGTAGGTTGGTCAGTCATTCAACAAATTGATGTGGGCGCAAAGAGACTACGGGATGATGAGGCTTTGTCCAGCGAGAGAAGGTGGAGGAGGAGTTTAAAAACACAATCTTTTCTTGCTTCCTCTATAGCTGGAGCGGAAGAATACGCCATGCCGTTGAGAATTCTGTCAGTTACCTTGCTTTGCGCGGTTGTATTTCTGGCGCCCCCCGCTTCCCTCTTTGCGCAAGATGAAGGTAAGAAAGCCTTTACCGTGGATGATGTTATCCTTGATTCTGTCAAGGAACTAGGGCCTCCACGCAAATATCCTGAGCTAGTGTCATGGAATCCCGCCATCACTGCGAATGATGATGAGGTGCAAGAGCACTTTGCGAATGGCATTGCGTTAGTCCATGCCAAGTGGGACTTTGAAGCTTACCGTCACTTTGTAGAGGCGGTTAAAAAGGATCCCGAATGTCTCATGGCTTATTGGGGGATGGTTCTTTCTCTCGGGGGCTCGAATACAGAGACCAACAATCTTCGTCTTGCGGCTATCAATCGGATGTTGGATCTTGTGGAAACAGGAGTAGGAACCCTTCTTGAGCAAGGGCAGGCTGAAGCATTGGCACTTCGTTTTTCAAATCAATCAAAGCGATCGCCTGAAGTGTTTGATGCAGTGGCATCGGATTTTCCCAATGATCTGCATCTACAACTGATGGCAGCATTGGTCAGGCAAGATGGCTATGATTCTGTTACAGGAGCGCGTCTCGGACAGCGGCGGGCGGTGGCTCGAATTGAGGAACTCGTGAAAGAGAACCCTGATAATAATTTGGCTTTATCTTTTTGGACAACGATTCAGGCAGAGCACCCTGATGCGACTGGAACACTGAGGGGGGAGATTCTTCCTCTTGCTCGGACCCAAGTGGAGAGAGCTCCAGAAGTGGCTTCACAACAGGAGCTTCTGGCTCATTTTGAACGTCGGGCTGGGAACTTACAGTTGGCAAAACGGGGATTTGAGAAAGCGATCTCGCTCTATCGAGCTTACCTCAAAAAGGATGGAGTGACTTACTATGATTGCCCGAATTTAATCCGGTGTCAGTTGAATCTAGCAAGCGTCCTGTATGCGCTTGACGACTTTAATGGGGCGATGGCGATAGCTGATGAGCTCTTGAAGCTTCCGATAGATAAGAAGCGTCTGTATTCTCCTGGAGCAACTCTTGTGTTATGGGAAGGTCGAACTCTTAAGGCCCGTCTTTTTTTGGCGAGGGGGGCTCAGGGTGATTATACGAGAGGGCTTGCCGCGCTTCCTAGTGATGAGGAGGGGAAGGAACTTCGACTTGAAACTCCGGCGGTTTTGGCTTGGGTGGCATGGAGTCATGCGCTTTCAGGGCGAATAGCACTTGAAGCGCGAGAGATGCAAAAGGCGGCTCAGTTGCTTGATACCCTTGCAAAAAGTGATGAATTTTTATCGGACGTTCAGGCGGTCGTTACGAATGGTAGCAGTCGTCAAAGTTGGAGCCGGACTCGTGTTGCTATTAAGGTGCAGTGGATGCTTAATAAAGCGGAATACTCTGAAAAATCCGAAGAAATGCCTCAGGCAAGCTTTTATCTTTCGCAGGCGACCAGCGAAGCAGAAGCTCCTGAGAAAGTTCATCCAGCACTCAATTTTTCCTGCCCTCTTCTTGAGTATGCGGATTTTAGTGGCCGAGAAGGAAAGTTAGTAAAAGCAGAAGAATTGTTTCAAAAGGCATTGAAGAGATACCCCAACAACGTGCTGATTTTGAATCGGTATAGCGATTTTCTACGGAAGAGCGATAATTTCGAAAAGGCTTCTGCAATTTTGAAGCATATTGAGACGGTTCAGGAGATTCCAGGAGAGTAGATCTAGTGCGTACAGCATTGCTGTGTTGACCGCTTCCGTAGGCATTTTGACACAAATCCAATAGCGCGCGCTTAAATGTGTGCTAGATCTGATGTCTTAGATGTCTGATAAGAAGAGTGTAATTGTAATTGGTGCGGGTCCTGGTGGCTTGGCCTCGGCCATGATTCTTGCCCATCGCGGGTTTGATGTGACGGTTCTGGAAAAGAAAGGTCAAGTAGGAGGACGAACTTCTTGTATCGAGCGTAATGGATTCAAGTTCGACTTGGGGCCAACCTTCCTCCACCAGAAATTTATTCTGGATGAAATTTTTGCTGAGACGGGCCGAAAGTCAGACGACTACATTGATTTCGTCCCCCTCAACCCGATGACGACTCTCACTTGGGATGGAGTGAGCCTCGAAACAGTTTCCAATGAGGAGCAGATGGCCGCCAATATCGAAGCCGCATTTCCGGGGCACGCGGAGGGTTTTCATCGATTTATGGAGGATCATGCTTCTAAGTTGCGCGCGATTTTCCCCTGCCTGCAGAAGCCGTATACGAAGTTGGCTCATTACTTACGCAAAGAGCTTCTGCGAGTTGCCCCTTTTGTGGCAACGACGCAATCAGTAGTCGATGTTTTGGATAAGTACTTTGATGACGATCGCCTTAAGTTAGCGTTTACTTTTCAATCCAAATATCTAGGGATGAGTCCTTGGAAGTGCCCCGCGCTCTTCAGTATTCTGAGTTATATAGAGTATCGTTACGGTATTTATCATGCCAAGGGAGGTTTAGCAGAGATTCCCAAAGCGATGGCTCGAGTAGTGGAAGAAGAGGGAGGAGATATTCGACTCAATATCGGGGTGCGACAGGTTCTTTTTGAAGGGAAGAAGGCTGTTGGAGTCGAGTTGGAAAATGGAGACAAACTCTTGGCCGATGATATCGTGATGAATGCTGATTATGCTCAAGCGATGACAACAATGATGAATGGTCATTCCGTTCCCGAAAAGGAAATGCGTGGGAAGAAGTTCTCGTGCTCGACCTTTATGCTCTACCTTGGAATCGACAAGCTCTACGCCGACGAGCCACATCATCATATCATTTTTGCTGATGATTACGAAAAGAGCGTGGAGGATATCAGAGAGGAAATGACAGCATCCGATGATATGTCAATTTACGTTAGAAATAGTAGCATTAATGATCCTGAGGTAGCTCCTTCTGGAATGTCTCAACTTTATATTCTGGTTCCGACTATCAATACCCGAAATGGAATGGATTGGGAGGAGGTCAAGCAGGAGTATCGCGATAAGGTGCTTGCTCGAGTTGAAGCGAAAACAGGGATGAAGGATCTCCGCGATCACATTGTAGAAGAGGTGATTTACACTCCAGAGACTTGGCGTGATGAAAGCGAAATTTTTATGGGAGCAACCTTCAATCTCGCGCACACCATCGATCAGATGATGTATTTTCGACCCCATAATCGCCTTGCTGGGTTTGAGAATATCTATTTAGTGGGAGGGGGGACTCACCCAGGAAGTGGTTTGCCAACGATATTTGAGAGTGGTCGCATTAGTTCAAACATTCTCTGCGATTCTCGTAATGTCAGCTACGACCGTATTGATTTTGCGAAAAAAGCACTCGCTAGTTCCTAGTGAGTGCTTTGGGAAATTTGAACTCTAAAGCTAATACTTAGAGGAGAGGCCTACTATTTAGTAGGTTTACTTGCGGTGGCTCCAACTGAAGTCTTGCCGTGAATCACTGCTCCCGGCTCTACTGTAAGACGCGCTGTAGAAACATCGCCTACCACTTCCGCAGTAGGGGCTAAGGTGACTCCTTCTGTAGCTATAACGATTCCAGTAACTTTACCCTCGAGATAAAGAGTCTTCACATTGAGGTTTGCATCGACCACGGCATCGCTCTTAATGGTGAGGACGCCATCAGATTTGATTTCGCCGGTTATTTTTCCGTTGAAGACGAGACGATCAGTGAAGACTAAAACACCTTCGATGATGACGTCTTCAGCAAGGCTATTTGCACCAGCTGTATCTGGAGGAGAACTTTGTGGGCTTGAAACAGGTTTTGGAGAGCCCAAGGTGGGAGAGCCCAGTGCTGGCGCCGGCTTACTCTCTGTGGCAGCAGGAGCAGGAGAGGGTGCTGGCTTAGGAGTGGGTTGAGCGGGCTTAGCCGCAGTTTTGCTACTCTCGGGCTTGCTCATGCCGGGGAGTTTAGAAGGACGTTCAGCTTTTTCAGCTGTGGGAGTGGGTTTTGAGGGGGCTTGCGCTGGGGTCGGAGTCTTTGGAAGGCTTGCAGGAGCTTCCGCCGTTGGCTTCTTGTCAGTAGGAACAGCGCCTTTGGCCGGCGACTGAGGAGTGGACATGAGCGACTCTTTAGGCTTCTCAGGAGTTGGTGCCTTGAGGGTGACTCGACCAGTCAACTTTGAAAGTGAATTTCGGAGCATTCCTCCTCCTGGATCAGATTTCTTGGCCATGGTTGCATCATAATTTTTCTCTTAGTGTCAGTAAAGTCATTTATTTTAGTTTTTTAAACCTTTCTTGGGCGAGCGGGTAAAAAGGTCACAATTTTTAAATGAAATTTTCGACTTGTGAGGCCTGCTGATTGAGTTGGACTTTCTGGGGTCGTCCGCTTTGCAGACGGTTACTTTTTGTAATCGAACTATTGTTCGATAGAGGTTTTCGAGAAGGAGCTCGATCCTGATTTAAGTCTCTTATGTACACAGAATTGCGCTCGTGTGTCCCAGAGACTCGGTTAACGTCGGCTCGCTTACGGCTTCCGGAGGAAATCGGATTTGCCCCCAGTTTTACTTTCTAGCTGGAGATCGCTGATCACGATACCAGGGTTAGCGGCCTTGCACATGTCATAGAGGGTGAGAGCTGCGGTGGATGCTCCTGTGAGAGCTTCCATTTCAACTCCCGTTTTGCCTGTGGTTTTGGCGAGGCATCGTACGAGAACGGATTCTGTGTCCAGCGGAGTGATTTCCACTTTGGCGGAGCTAACTGGAAGGGGATGGCAGAGAGGGATGAGCTGAGAGGTCGCCTTTGTCCCCTGGATGCCAGCAAGAATGGCAGTGTGAACGACGGGGCCTTTTTTGTTTTTGAGTTCGCCACCATCAAATTGAGAGATGAGTTTGGTCCCGAGAATAACTCGGCAGGTAGCGGTAGCGGTGCGAACCGTATCGGGTTTGTCGCTGACATCAACCATGAGAGGTTGGTTGCTTTGATTGAGGTGGCTGAGGGAAGGTTGTTGGTCGGACATGATTAACAGGGACTGGTGAGTTTTTCGGGTAAGCAATTAATAGTAGGGCTTCCCTCGGGCCACAGAGTGGTGAGAACTTGTGCCATTTTTTGAGAGCAGTCGCTTGAAAAAAAGCGAAGAAGGCCTGGTTCTGAAGAGGAGAAGGTTATTGGTTTGGGGAGGAGTTGAGTCACTCGTTCCGCTACGGCAGGTCCAGTATTAATAAGGTGAACTTGAGGGAAGAGGGTGTTGATGCGTTTCTGGAGAAAGGGGTAGTGGGTGCAACCGAGGACGAGAACGTCAGCGCCAGCTTCACAGAGTTCAGAGGCATAGCGTTCGATTGCTTCGTCAACCTCAGCCCCTTCTAAGATTCCTGCTTCAACCAAGGATACGAAGTCTGGGCAGGCCTGAGTGAGGATTTGGCAATCTTTGGAATGCTCTGCTACTAATTTTGCGAACATTTCGCCAGTTAGGCTGGCTTCGGTAGCAAGGACGCCTACAATTCCGTTTTTGGAGGCTTCTACTGCTGGTTTTACTCCCGGTTCCATCCCGACAAACGGAGTAGAAGGCCATTCTTTTCGGCACCATTCGATCGTTCGAATGGTTGCAGAGTTACATGCGAGGACAATGAGTTGGGCGCCCTCGCTGAGGAGGAATTCGACAATTGCAGCGACTCGTTCCCGGAGAATTTTCGGTTCCTTGTTGCCATAAGGGCAGAAAGCGCAGTCTCCCACATAAGTGATTGCTTCAAAGGGCAGGCGCGTACGGATTTCGCGCAAAACGCTTACCCCTCCCAAGCCTGAGTCGAGAATTCCTATCACTTGCGAGAAAGAATAAAGAGATTAGAGAGCTTGAGAATCCTAAATCGCCTCATAAGAGAGCTTTCGATTGCTTCTAGGCTAGGGAATCTCAATCTCGAAATTTTGCGAGAAAAGTGGGGCACGCAGGTGCTATTGTCGGAGATGTCGCGTAAGCCAAGAAGGAAATCCTCGATGAATACGGTATCGGAAAAAAGAACCCGTGGTTGACGCTGGTGGTCTTGTTCGCTACTTGCGGCTCTGAAAATCGAGTGGTCATGCTTTTTGCAGCCGTTTGATTCACCCAAAAAAAACAAAAAATAGGTCGAAACTATGGCAACTTACGGAATTAATGGATTTGGTCGCATCGGTCGCATGGTGCTACGGGCTTTAGCCGCAAAAGGCGAACTTGAAAACGTGGTCGCCATCAATGACCTCACAGACAACAAGACTTTGGCTCATTTGCTCAAGTATGATTCAAGCCAAGGCATCTTTGGTGGAGAAGTCAGCTATGATGATGAGTATCTCATTGTGAATGGACACAAAATTCACGCTTCTGCAGAGCGTGATCCTGCCGCACTTAAGTGGGGCGAATGGGGAGTAGACGTGGTTCTCGAGTCTACTGGCTTTTTTGTTGATCGCGCCGGATCCGGCAAGCACCTGGAGGCTGGAGCCAAGAAAGTTCTTATTTCTGCTCCTGCAAAAGAGCCTGATTTGACCATGTGTCTTGGCATCAACGACAGCGAGTATGATGCTTCTAAGCATCATATTGTTTCTAATGCTTCTTGTACTACGAACTGTCTCGCACCGTTGGTTAAGGTTCTCAACGATACTTTTGGTGTTGAACATGGCATGATGAGCACGATTCACTCTTACACGGGTGATCAGCGCCTTCTTGATGCTCCTCATGAAGATCTCCGTCGTGCGCGTTCTGCAGCGGCGAATATTGTTCCTTCTTCCACTGGAGCTGCGAAGGCGATTGGCCTCGTGATTCCTGAATTGAATGGGAAGCTGAATGGCGGTGCGTTCCGCGTTCCGACTCCAACTGGTTCTCTTACCGATTTCGTCGCTGTTACTCGCGAAAAGGTGACTGTGGAGGCTGTCAATGAGGCCTTCAAAGCTGCCGCAGAAGGACCAATGAAGGGTGTCCTCGAGTATTCGACCGATCCTCTTGTTCTTCAAGATATTGTCGGAAATTCACACAGTTCCATCTTCGACTCAGGTCTCACGATGGCAATGGGCGATAACATGATCAAGGTTTGCTCTTGGTATGATAACGAGTGGGGTTACTCCTGCCGCGCTGCTGATGCGATGGGCCTTCTTGGAGGCTAATTTTCTTGCGAATAGCTGATTTATACGAGCGTTCCTCCTTTGAATAGAGGGGGGGAACGCTTTTTTATTTTCGAGATTTCAGGGAATAGCTTGGTGTGGGTGCTTTCTCAGTAGAGATGAATTTTTTGCACAAAGATCCAACGAGTTGCGGCGTTAAAGCTTTTATGATGCGAAGTTTCTTTCTCCTTTTTCTTTCTGCGAGTGCTACGTTCGCAAACATTGGCCCGGACTGGCGGCGTTTGACCACGGTCGATGGGCAAGGAGTTAATGCTCGAGCGGTAGCCCTTGTTCGTTCGGGGATGGTTTTGCTAGAGAATGAAATTGGGGAGCAATTTGAGACCCCACTGGAGGTTTTGTCGGATCCTGATCGGGATTGGCTTCGAACTTGGGAAAAAGATTGGCGGGATCGCGCACAAATCGGTAAAAAACTTAACAAAGCGATCGGGCATTCTGTTTTCTTAGATTCGTGGCGTTTGTGGGACGAGCCAGCGGGACGAGTGGCGAAGCGGCTAAAGCTGCGTGAGGAATCCCGAACACCCTATTCTTGCAGTTTTCGCCGCTATACTGGGGAGAGTTTTAAGTTTTTGAACGCTCGGCCTTATTCCGTAGTGGCTTATGGCGATGATCGAGGGTTGTTGGCGCGGATGTCTTTGGTTTTTGCCAATAAGGGCGATTCCTTTTCGACTGCCGGTTTTGGGGAAGATCATTTCTCGGGAGAGGGAGAGAAGACGGATATGAAGACCTTCCAAGATGTGCTTGAGAACGACGCTAAACTCTTGGGCGACTCTCTTGAAGAGGCGTTGGGGGAGGGGAAGACTCAGTCTTTTGGGGAAGGGGCGGATCGACGCCGCGTGACTCGTTGGGATTGGAACAATCATTCCTTCATTCTTTCGGAAGAAGAAGAGGAGTATGTGAGCCTGATGATTGTTTCTCAGGAAGAGGCTGAGAACCGGGGTCGGACGGACTTAATCTCTGATAGTAAGATGAAGGAGCGTTTGGCAAAGAACGTGACTCATGCTGACAACGGAGATGTGGTGATCGATAACATCCCGATGGTAAATCAAGGTCCCAAGGGCTATTGTGTTCCTGCTACTTTCGAGCGGGCCATGCGCTATCAGGGCGTGCCAGCGGACATGTATCTCTTAGCAGTGGTAGGAGGAACAAAGCCGGGTGGGGGGACCAATACTCAGCGACTTTTCCAAGAGGTTGAGAGTACGGTGCGTCGTAAGGGAAGACGTGCTGATGATGTTAAAGTTAATCCATTGCGGATGAGAACTTTGAAGCGGTATCTCGATGAAGGGATTCCCGTTATTTGGCAGATGTGTAGTCTTTCTAAATACAATAGCATTGCTAATGAACGCACAAAGAAGCGTGAGAGTGTGACGGACTGGGAAGCCTGGTCGGCTAAAATTGCGCAAGAAGCGGAAGTGAATGTCAAGGGTTTAACTGAAAAATCAAACTTTCATGTTTGTCTTATCATTGGCTATAATGAAGCAACCAATGAGTTGGCTGTTAGTGACTCTTGGGGGCCTCGTTACGCTCTGAGATGGGTGCATCTCGATGAGGCGAGCGCGGTTGGGAATGGCAAGGGATTTGCTATTAAGCGTTAAAGAAAGTGGTGTCGCCTGATACCACTTCGAAAATTGGTATTCGGGCTGGGCAGGCTGCGGAGAGGTGCTAATGCTTTGACATGTCAGTTGAGACACGATTAACGGAGTTAGGAATTTCTCTGCCTGCGATTGCGAAGCCGGTAGCGAGTTACGTGAATGTGGTTCGGCAAGGGGACTTGCTTTATTTGTCGGGAGGATTGCCCGACTTAGATGATTCTCGCTTTCGTGGGAAAGTGCCGACGGGAGTGACTGCGGAAGTGGCGCAAGAGGCCGCACGTTCGGCCATTTTAGGGCGACTCTCGGTGATCAAAGATGAGCTCGGCTCTCTTGATAAGGTGACTCGTGTGGTCTCGGTGCAAGGCTTTGTGAATTGCGAAGGTGATTTCGAGGCCATTCCGCAGGTGATCAACGGGGCTTCTGATCTACTGGGAGAAGTTTTTGGTCTCGAGATCGGAGCCCACTCACGCACTGCGGTGGGAGTGGCCAGCCTTCCACTGGGAGTTTGTGTGGAAGTGGCCCTGGTAGTTGCCGTGGCGTAAAACACTTATTAAAGAAGTTTGAAGCCCTGCAAGAGGGCCTTCAAGCTCTCTTGAGATGCGGACGGAAGGGGAGTGAGAGGAAGTCGAAACTCGGCCTCACAATGTCCGAGTAGGCTTGCCGCTGATTTGATTGGAATTGGATTGGTGTCGAGTGACATCAGTCCGCTCATTAGTGGGTAGTGCTCCTTTTGGAGAGCAAGAGCTTCGGTGAAGTTTCCGGCGGCACAAAGGTTGACGAGTTTTACCATGACCTCAGGAATGATATTGGAGGCAACGGAGACGAGCCCAACCGCGCCACACGCCATAAAGGGAAGGGTGAGTGGATCGTCACCCGAGAGAAGCTGGAAGCCTTCAGGGACGGCTTGAAGCAATTGATTAATCCTGTCAACCGAGCCTCCTGCTTCCTTCAGCGAGAGGATAGTAGGACAATCTTGTGCGAGGCGTGCAGCAGTCTCGGGAGCAATTGCGATACCAGCTCTTCCGGGGACTGAATAGAGCATGATCGGAAGGGAACTGGCAGAAGCGACTGCTTTGTAATGCTGATAGAGGCCTTCTTGAGAGGGCTTATTGTAGTAGGGGCTCACTTGAAGAGAGGCCGTTGCTCCTTCTGCTTCGGCTGCTTTGGTGAGATGAATCGCCTCCGCAGTGGAATTGGCTCCCGTGCCAGCGACGACTTGAACTTTGCCTTCCGCTTGCTGGACCGCGACTCTAATGATCTCGATGTGTTCTTCGGGAGTTACGGTCGGGGATTCTCCCGTAGTGCCTACAGGGAGGATTCCGGTCACTCCGCCTTCAATTTGACGGTCAATGAGGGCGCGAAAAGCGTCGTAATCAACGGAGCCATTTCTAAACGGAGTAATGAGTGCGGTGTAGGTGCCTTCGAACATGGGGTTCTTCTGCCTCAAATGTCTTGAGGGTGCAAGCGTGAGGATCGAGGGAAATGCTGGGAGAGGCTTAACAAGGAGCTCGTTTACGGCGGGTTAGGGCGATGAGCGCACTCATCAACATGAGAAACCAAGTCCCGGGCTCTGGGGTGGCGGGTATATTTGGGGTAGTGGAGGGATCAACAGGCTCGAGTCCATGCTGTTTGTATTGCTCTGCGGTTTCAAGAACCACTGCTCCTGAGAAGGCTGTGACAAGCTGGTATTTTGCGGCAAAGGCGATTGAGTCCTCATCTGCGGTTTGCTGTCGTCCAGCAGTTCGGACCTTCTCGGTAGCCCACCAACGTGCAAGCTGATCCCAAACTTTTTTCCCTGCGATAGATTCTGGTTCAGTTTCTGAACCTCGTTTCCATTCTGCGGTCAGAGACGAACCGCCGTTGACGAGATCTTTGAGCCACGGGCCGAGATCTTTTGTTCCTCTGGAAAGGCGAGGTCCCATCTGGACGGAGCGGTATTGAAAGAGCTTTTCGAGAACACGATTCCCTCCAGGTTTGAGCGCAACAGAGTATAGCGGGACTTCGCTTGACCCTCTCTCTAGTAATTGGGCGAGCGATTCTTGATAAGAGCTTCCCATCGGTTGAGGCCCGTGAAGCCAGACAACTGCGCTATTCGGTTTTTCGCGAGCTTTTCGTAGTGCCCACTCTAGGGCTGGTCCATTGTCGCGACCACCGGAGAAGCGATGCTTCTTGAGTCCGTCGAGCGAGACCTCATCATTAGCGACTACGATTGTGACCTTGTTTTGGTTAGCTCCGAGCTCAGTTATGGCCTTTTGAATTTCTTCCGCGAAGGGTTTCATGCTAGCTGAGCCATCAACGACAAGGAGGCATTGTGAGAGAGCGGGTCGTTCTTCGGGGACGAGAGTTCTAAGCAAGCGTTTTTCCTCTGAGTTTGCAAATTGGTCTTCGCACCACACCGCTGGGGCAGGACTATGGTTGCTTACAAAGAAGCTCCCTTCTCGTTGAATATTGGCAGCAGGGAGTTGCAATTGTAAGCTTTGCTCAGGCCCATCTGGATGCGATTTCTGGGAGCCCCGAAAAGAAAACTCTTTGGGTGCTTGCATCCACACGGGAGTATTTAAGGTGTCAGAGACGCCAAAGTTTCTTTCTAATAAAATAGGCGTGGCGACTCGGCCTTTCTTTAAAGGGGAAGTCATCCCGATTCGAATTTTCATTTCGCCTCCATTAGCTGGAACAGGAAAGCACTGCACGAGAACTCGACCCGGTCCTGTTGCCGTTACGAGAACTGGATCTCGCCGCTGTCTGACCGCCACCGCTTGATAAGCTTTCCGAACTTTGGATTTGCTGGAGAAAGCGGCTTCCCTCGGTTCGCCATTTACCCAAAGAGTGACTCGCGAGACGACGCCCTCCTCCGGCAAGAGAATCTGCATGCGAGCTTCATTGGCGATGGAGTTATCGTTTTTGAAGATCATTGTCCATTCCTGGTAGGCGAGTCCGGAAGCAGAATCGATATGACCATCCATTCTTGATTGAATGAGATCGAGATTCGCTAGGCGCACCGCCACTTGGTCTTCTCCTAAGTGGTCATCCCATTGGAGTTCGTCCCAGTTGGTGTTTTGGCGTCGCATAAAAGAACCCTTAGCGACGAAGCTCGGAGGTGCTTGAGAGTTGAAGGTAGAACCGGTGACTCGATAGTAAATTGAACGGACTTCTTCGCTGTCGATTCTGTGAGAGCGAGCTCCAAATATCTGCAAAGGCATGAGGCTGCTATGGGTGATCCAACCTGAGATATCAGTCGCTTGTGAGGTTCTGCGATTCCCTTCGTAGCAAGCGCGCAAGAGAGTTTTTTCATGATGAAAGAGACGAAGCTGAGAGAGTCCTTTTTCTGCGATCTGGCTATCTTCGTTCAGAGCACGCTGAAGTCCTATGCGCGTCCATAGTGATGGGGTTTCTAGTAGGATGAGGGTTAAAAATCCACCTAGAAGCCCTCGTCTCCACCAAGTTTTCCACTCGGAGTTTTTATGTTCGCGATGTTGTCTAGAAATTCTCCAAGTGATGAAAAAATTTAAGACCGGGGTGAGTGAGAGAAGGCCCATTCCAAAAACAATAAGTGCGAAACAGGAAATAGGAATCAGAGGGACAAAAAGGAGTGCGTAGAATCCGCTCACTGCCATTGAAATTCCAGAAATTAGGCCTCTTTTTCTAAGGGAAGATGAACGTGAGCGAGCTGTGAGCAACCACCAGTTGCTTCCAATTACAAGAGCAACAAGAGCAACATGAAACCAAGTAGTGAGGGGGTCGAAAAATGTAGAGCCACACATTCCGCTTACCAATTCAATTCCAAAGACGATTATGGGAAAGACTACTCCAAATGTGACGGAGGAAATGGAAGTTTTTTTCTTGGTTGATATCGTTGGAAGTGAATTCGTTTGGGATACTGCGGTAGTAGGTTTCGGATCTCCTCCCAGTCCGGCAATAGCTTGATCAACTAGGTTTAAAGTAGCGATACCGCTATTAACTCCGGTGAGTTCTTCTTCGATATGTAAGGTGAGGTTTTCTCGTAAATCTGCGCCATCCTCAGCATCGAGACCATCGGCGAGAACTTTGGCCTCTAAAAACTGTTCCCAACGGTTCCTCGCGGACTCGGTCCATTCCAAATTGCTAGTAGTCATTTGTTTTCTTCTTTTGCCAACAGGGTTAATCCGTTCACCAAGCCGTCAAAATAGGAGCGCATTGCATCTGCTTCTTTTTCTCCATTTTTTGAGAGGGAGTAATATTTGCGAGCAGGGCCAGACTCGCTCTCTACCAATCTTGTTTTCACAAACCCTTTTTTCTTCAGCCTAGAAAGCAATGGATACATTGAGCCTTCGGCAACATCGACCCCAGGAAGAGCGACGAGGCTCTTAACCAGCTCGTAGCCATAGCGTTCCCCATTTCGAAGGGAGGTGAGAATGAACAGCTCAAGCACGCCCTTGCGTACTTGCACTGTCCAGTTGTCGAAAAAGTCGTCCATGGCAAATCATCGTTCTTTGGCAATGAGGGGAAATCATCACGTTTTTAAGAAAGACAGGTATCGTTTACTGTATGGTATCTTTCTATGCAAGGTATTAATTTCGTCGAGTTTAAGAACTTGGAGGGGGGCGAGTTGGTGGTGCTAGTCTGCTAGTTTGTCAGGGCTTTGTTGGGAGAGCTTGCGCTCTCTAATGCGAAAATCTGACTCGGTTATTGTTCCTCTGTTTTGAGCGTGGAGGAGTCAACAGGTTCGAGCGTGCACTGTTTATACTGACCATGTCGGTCTTTTAGGAAAATTAGGAAAATCGGTGACTGATGCGAAATTATCCTTAGACTCTGAATAAGAGCCAAATAAAACGATGAAAAATTTTCAGTTAGATCGTCGCCCCCTTTTGCTCGGAAGTCTCGGCTTCCTTGCTGTATTCCCGGCTTTTGCCGACCCCTCTTCGGTTCAACGTCCAACTATAATCCCACGTTCAGCTGTAGGTCCTGTAGTAAAGCGGTCTATTAATACGGAGGAGTCAAGGTCTTCAAAGGGTAGCTTTTCTCTCCGTGATGTACCACTAAATGATGTTTTTGAGCTTCTTTCCGAAGAGGCTGGGCTTCAATATTTTCATAATCCACTTATCGGAACTGAAGAATATCTTGTGACAGGTCAAATACGGAAAGGTTCTCCAATTGCAAATATGGAAACACTTGCCATACTGTATGGTCTTGAGCTTTGTGTTAAAGGAAACACCGAAATTAAAAGTATTGCGCAGGCAAAAGTCGAAGAAGCAAAAGAAACCGTCGAACGGGATTCTGAGAAACGTGCTAAGCAAGCACGCTAAAGTAAATCAGACGTAGAGGAACAGAGCCCTCGTTTCGGAGTTCGTGACTTTCTCCAGGGGCGATGGTGACTTGGTCGCCTGCGACAAATTGGTGGCGTTCGTTATTGGAGAGAAGAGTGAGGTTGCCTTCTGCGACGAAGAAAGATTCCCACATATCATCATGATGGTGGGCAGGGGCGGACTCTCCTGGAGGGAAAATGGATTGGGCGAACTGCGTGACGTGGGGAACTTGTCCGTTGGAGAGAAAAACTTGCTTTCTCAGAGCCTCATTGTGTGAGACCGGCTCCCAAGGTTGTTCATGTGAGGAAGCAAACATAGGGCTTCAAATGAGATCAGGCTGTCGGTTCCTCATCGAGAAGAGAAGGCTCCTCGATGGGGTG
This sequence comes from uncultured Roseibacillus sp., assembly GCA_964444495.1. Lineage (GTDB taxonomy): Bacteria > Verrucomicrobiota > Verrucomicrobiia > Verrucomicrobiales > Akkermansiaceae > Roseibacillus. The sequence continues at coordinate 17,685 of CAYUHN010000040.1, forward strand.
GGCTGGCAAATTCTGGGGTGTAGGCGTCTCGATTTTTTCCCTTTGCCAGGGAAGGAGTTCCTGAGAAAAGAGATAGGCGAAAGCCCCTAAGAGAAGGAGAGCAAAGAGAAGGAGAAAAAGAATGGCTTTGCGCTTAGGGAAGGGACGGCGTTCCCGAATTTTATTGGGGTCGGGAAGGTAGTTTTTTTCCGGAGTGAGTTCGCGTTCAGGAGCTTTGGCTACCGCTTGGAAGTTTGGTTCTTCGGAGGCAAATTTGGTGAGGAGATCGGCCGAGTTCGAAGATTCTTTTGCAAGAAAGCTCAGAACGAAGGGGGCGAGTACTCCGAGGACGCTAGCCGCTTTTCCTTCTCCCATTCCGGTTTGCTTAGCAACCGGGGCGATGAAGTCAGTGAGACGTGGGCCGAGGAGGCGAGCCAGACCCATTTTTCCTGATCTGAGAAGTTCGCGACCAGATTCTGCTAGCTGCGGGGCTGGGTTGTCGACGAGAGTCGGATCGGTCTCGGAAAGAAATCCATCGAGAGTGGCTGCACTCGCGCTATCTTGGGCGGAGTGGTGAAAAATTGCTAAAATTGCCGGAATGCTGGCTTCTAGCGCGTTTGGAAGCTGTTCAGGAGCAAAGCCAATCAATTCCGGCAAGGCTTGCAGATTGTCGGGAGTGAGGAGGGATTTAGCTTGGTCTTGGAGGTTCATGAGGACTTGTCGCTACTGGGCTTTGAAGAAGCGGAAGAGGAATCGCTGGAGCTGGAAGAAGGATTGTCTTTTTTTGCTCCTTCTTTGTATGACTTTGAGCGGTAGTCAGTTTCGTAGAATCCGCCCCCTTTAAAAATGATGCCTCCTCCGGTGCCGAGAAGTCTTTTGACCTTCCCTTCGCAGTCGTCCAAGGGACAGTCGGTGAGCTTGTCGTCGCTCATTTTTTGGAAGACCTCAAAGGTGTGATTGCAGGTTTGGCAGCGGTAATCGTAGTTCGGCATGCGCGATTTTTGTTTGAATCCGGAGGAGATACGTCTGATCGTCCTTTCAAGCAAGCCCTAGCTGACGGTGAGTTTAGATGAATTTTTTCATCAGCCCTCCCGTTTTAATTCTGGGTGCGAGTAAACGAAAATCCCAAATTAGTAACCCTTACGAACCCCAATTCGAAGAATGAAAGCTCTAGTTTTGAAAGCATTTTGTGCCTCGGTGGCAACCGGAATTTTGATGTCTTCTTGTGCTCCAAGTGGCAATTTCGCCTCTGGAGGCAATCAAATCGGGGCAGGGTATTTAGCTGGGATTCGGCAGTCGAGCTACGACGGCTCTTCTACTTTGAAAAACCCTAACGAGGCTGGCGCTTTTTGGGATGGGGATGAGGTCAGTGGAAGCCCCTCCATTCGAATCAATTTAAATGAGCAGCGTGCTTATTATTATAAAGGAGGGCAATTGGTAGGACTTACACCGATTTCAACTGGCATCGAAGGTCGTCGCACTCCGCGAGGCCGTTATAAGGTTAGTCAAAAGAGCCGCGATCATAAATCCTCTCTCTATGGAGTCATTAAAAATGTAGCTACTGGGGAAATCGTAAATGATGATGCCGACACTCGAAAGCATAGCGCCGGCCCCGGCGAGGTTTTCGAGCGTGCGCCGATGCCCTACTTCATGCGCTTCAATGGGGGAATTGGGATGCACACTGGTTTTTTACCAGGTTACCCTGCTTCTCATGGCTGTGTGAGAATGCCTGATTCGATGGCCAAGATATTTTTCGAGAATACCCCAGTAGGAACTCCCGTGACGGTCGAGTAGACCTTAGAGCTTGAGTTCGATCGTTTCGAAGGAAAGAGTTTCATTTGTCGGCGTTTTGAGTTATCGCGCTTTAATCGTTTACATTGGTCATTGAGAGCGTGGTCTTGGTCTTCACTCCACTTTGATTTTAGACGACGACTTTGCTTGGTTCCACGCAGAGTGCGCTTCTCGAAATGTTTACCGCACTCGAATTCCGCCAAGCGACGTCGCAATGGGAGTGGGTGTCTTTCAAAATATACCTGTGGTTTAAGCTTTTTGTAAGCAACTCGAATTCGATCCTCTAGTTTTACAAGTATCATTGTCGGTTGGAATTAGTTTCTCAATCACCCGAGGGGCAAAGCAGTTTCGGGAGAAGGAGGTCGCGGGTTTGGTTTTTGCGAGTTAGGGCGCAGGTTTGGTGGTCGATGTTGTTGAATGCTGTAGAGAATGCGAGAAGAAAGCTGACTCGAACTTACGAAGGGTAAGCTTCAAACAGCAACTGTCGAATCTTCTCGTCTCCCCAGAGTCCATTTTCACATGAATGAGGACAGACTACGAGAGCTGAGTGAGATAGGGCTTCTCAGTCCGGGGTTTTATCGGGTGACTCTGGTGCTTTGAAGTGAGTGTCTTGGATACTTCACTTGTGGCAAATTTATGCTAATTTTTTGTGGATCTCGTCGTAAAGTAAGGATGCGAGTATTCATTTCCTGTATCGCCCATGCAACCTTTTGTTGGTTGTTCATTCTAGGTGGTCATTGTTTAGGAGCGGAAAAGAGGGCGAATGGGAAGGTAAAGGTCTTTGTCTTGTCGGGGCAGTCGAACATGGTGGGATTTGGACAAGTGACGAATCCAAAAAATCAGCGCGGGACGATGGAGTTTTATGCGAAGGAATTTCCAGATAAATATGGCCATTTGATGGGGCGAAGAGGAAAGCCTGAGGAACGGAAGGATGTTTGGGTGGTAAGCTTGGGTCAGGTCGAAAAATCAGGCTGGTTGACGACTGGGTTTGGGAAATCAGACAATCAAATCGGACCGGAGTATGCATTTGGTCAAGTGATCGGAGATTACTTTGAAGATCCGGTTGTGTTGATCAAGGTCGCTTGGGGTGGGCGCTCGCTCTTTCACAATTTTCTTCCACCGAGTGCGGAGGACTATCCTGAGCCAGAAAAGGATGGCGACAAAGGCTTTGAATACCACGAGCTTGTACGTCAGGTGAAGTTAGTGACGTCGGATTTGAAAGAGTATTTTCCGAAGTATCGTGGAGGTGGTTATGAATTGTTAGGTTTGGGGTGGCACCAAGGGTGGAATGACCGTGTTAGTAAAAAAGGAGTAGAGATCTATGAGGGCAACTTGGTGCACTTGGTCGAAGATTTGCGCAAGGATTTGGAGGCCGAGGACCTCCCCTTTGTCGTCGCAAATACAGGCATGCAATCGAAGCAAAACTATGCCGGAAGAGTGAAGAAAAAGGCGGAGGAGTTCATGGATTCGCAATTAGCGATTACGAAGAAAAGAAAATATCAAAATATCGGGGGAGTAGATACGAGAGAGTTTTGGCGCCCGGTAGAAGAATCACCCAGTGGACAGAACTACCATTGGAACCAAAATTGGGAGTCATATTTTCTGATCGGAGAGGCGATGGGGAATGAGATGCTCAAATTTTTGGAGTAAGACTCATGAGTGTTGGAGATAAACCGCTTGGGTTTGGAGGAATTCATAGAGGCCGTGTTTGTCGTCGGCTACGCCGAATTCGCGAACTGCGGAAAGATTCCGTTGTGGGCTACGCCCTCCACTCTATCTTTCT
>CAYUHN010000041.1:0-21120 GCA_964444495.1 uncultured Roseibacillus sp.
GTATCAGATTTTAAGATATTAAGGGCAATTCTACGTAGTGAGCCAAAATTTTTGGCAGCTGCTCCAGATGTTTGATTGTGGTCTTCACGAAAGACTACATCAAGAACCCAATGGCATTGGTTTTCGATACTCCAGTGGACCTGGCGCTCTTCGCGAATTGTATTCTTGTCTCGCCTCCAGCTCCTAGGCAGGCTGGAGCAGCATGATTGAGGTTGAAAATCTGACCAAAAACTACGGACGCCATACAGCGGTTGATTCGATCTCATTTCGTGTCGAGGCAGGAGACGTCGTTGGCTTCCTCGGTCCAAATGGGGCGGGAAAAACCTCTACTATTCGGGTTCTTACAGGCTATCACCCCCCAAGTTCGGGAGCGGCGAGTATCGCTGGCCACGACATTTTTCGAGACTCGATCGAGGCACGACGGCAAATTGGCTACATGCCGGAAAACGTCCCTCTCTATCGCGAAATGCGAGTGCGCGAATTTCTCAAATACCGAGGGCTCATCAAGGGGCTTCGAGGCCGCGAATTGCGAGATCGAGTTCGCACTGTGATCGACGATTGTGGCTTGGGAGATGTGCGTCGCAAAATGATTAAAACTCTTTCTAAAGGCTACCGCCAACGCGTTGGCCTCGCCGATGCTCTAGTCCATGATCCGCCCCTCCTCATTTTAGACGAGCCCACCAACGGCCTCGACCCCAATCAAATTCGCTCGATTCGTAATCTCATTCGCAATCTTGCCTCAAGCCGCACCATCTTTCTTTCCTCTCATATTCTCTCCGAAGTGGAAATGATTTGCCGCCGAGTGGTCATTTTGGATAAAGGCCAAATCAAGGCCGACGACACCCCAGAGAACCTTGTTAGCAATATGAGGGCCGCTGGACTCATTACGCTAGAAGTGAAAGCCCCACAGAAAGAAGCTATCTCGACGATTGAAGCACTTCCTCATATTAAAAAGGTCACCTCTCAAGATGAAGGCGACGACTGGCTAAAGCTCTCTGTTATCGTAGACGCTGATACCGAAACCCGCCCTCGCCTCTCCAAACTTGCGGAAGAAAAAGGATGGCCTCTTCGCACTCTCCACCGACATACAGGAACCTTGGAAGACGTCTTTGTCGAACTAACCAGACGAGACTAAAATCTTTCTCCATGAAAGTCGCGTTCGCTTATACAAGTGAAGCTCTCCAGAACTTCGATGATGATGCGCTAGAGAATCTCGCTGTATTTTCTTCTAAGAAAAACGAACAAGTTGGCATAACAGGCTACCTCTATTTCCAAGGTGGATACTTCCTCCAATATATCGAAGGTCCCGAAGATGCTATCGATAGCCTAATGAACGTCCTTAAAAAAGACCCACGACACCGCATCGGGGCAACGGTTCAACTCTCTAACATTCGTAAACGCATTTTCCCCCGTTGGTATATGCGCTTTCTCTCAAATGATTTTTTACAGACAAAGAGCAAAACAATTGAGGACGAGCTGAGATTCATCGTCGAAACAGCTTCGACCGAAAAATCCGAACGAGAAGAATTTTCTTCCGCTCTCATTCAAGTCACACAACGAATCGCGACTCTCGATTGCTAATTTCCTAAATCCAAGTCATCTTCCCCACATGAACAAATTGCGATGTGAGGCCGAGGCCATTGCAAAACGTCTTTCCGAGAAAGGCCATCAAGCCCTATTCGCTGGAGGCTGTGTACGAGACCGGCTCTTAGGAGAAACTCCCAAAGACTATGACATCGTCACTTCTGCGAAGCCTGAAGAAGTGCAAACCCTTTTTCCTCGCACCGACGCGATCGGGGCTCACTTTGGAGTAATTCTTGTTAAAGAAGCCGGCTTTCACTTTGAGATCGCGACCTTTCGCCACGATGGCTCCTATAAAGATAACCGCCGCCCAGAATCCGTAACTTTCACCAACGCTGAAGAAGACGCTAAACGTCGTGATTTCACCATCAACGGACTCTTCGAAGATCCTGTTACGGGAAAGCTAATCGACTACGTCGGTGGGCAAGCAGATTTGAAAGCCCGCTGCTTACGAGCAATCGGAGAGCCTCAACAACGCTTCCAGGAAGACGCTCTGCGCCTACTCCGCGCCATCCGTTTCGCAGTCCGAACAGGGTTTACCATAGAGCCCGCGACATGGGCGGCGCTCCAGGCCCACGCCCCTTCTCTCAAAGAAATCGCCATCGAACGCATTCGAGAAGAATTCTCCCGCATTCTCATTCTCCCTGACCGAAAACGAGGAATGGAGTTACTTCAAGAGAGCGGGCTTCTCGAGGTCTTTCTTCCTGAAGCACTTGCTCTCATTGGCTGTGAACAACCTCCTCAATGGCATCCTGAAGGCGATGTCTGGACTCATACTCTCATTGCACTCGACCTCCTCGGAAAAGACGCCCCTCTCGAACTTTGCTTAGGAATGCTGCTCCACGATATTGGAAAACCTCCAACCTATTCCTGGGACGAAGAAGACCAACGAATCCGCTTCTCGGGTCATGATGCGGTGGGAGCAGAAATGACAACTGAGATCCTCACTCGCCTTCGCTACCCCAATGAGACGATTGAACAGGCCACTGAAATGGTCGCTCGCCACATGCAATTCATGAACGTAAAAGATATGCGAACCGCGAAACTCAAGCGCTTCATGGCTCGAGCTACATTTCAAAACGAAATGAGGCTTCACCAAGCAGACTGCATGTCGTCGAATGGTTTTACCGACAACTACGATTTCCTTCGGGAAAAAGAAGAAGAGTTTGCTAAAGAACCAATCATCCCTGCCCCTCTTATCACTGGAAAAGATCTCATCGAAGCTGGCCTAAAACCAGGGCCAGGCTTCAAAGAAATTCTCACCGAATTCGAAACTCGTCAGCTAGAAGGCACACTCAAAACCCGAGCAGAGGCCCTTGAGCTACTTCCCGAACTATTAAAGGTAAAGTCTTAACGGAAAAAAGCTACGGGGATAGACAAGAAACCTTTCCTCGTTAGCTTTTGCCCGAAGCCAGAGCCTTGGCACGACCTCGTAGGTAGGTAAAAACGTCTTTAGCTTGAGCAACAGAGGATATCTCCCGCCCAATAAGAACAGGTTGCTCTTCTTCGGGGACGTCGTCACGACCGTGAGAACCTTTCACTCGATCTCCATCGAGAGGAATCACTTCTAACATTCCTCGAAAACCCATTTTCTTTTTAGCTAAAAAAGCTCCAACCTTTAGAGGTGGAAAGGTCACATCTGGATCAATAAAAAGCTCCGCAGGATCGTAGCCCGGTTTGCGATGAATATCGATCGTCCTCGCAAAGTCTGGCGCAAGTTCATCATCCTCCCAATAATAGTAGCTGAACCAAGTGTCCTCTTCTGCAATCGCAATCAAATCCCCTCCTCTCTCTCCTCCTACCCCCGACCAAGGCTCGCGAACTTCGGCGACCCCCTCAACCTCGGCAAGTAGAGCTTTGACTTCATCCTTGAGAGACGAATCATTGAGATAAATATGAGCCACCTGATGATCGGCCACTGCAAAAACCTTGCTAGCTCCACAATCTAGCAATTCTCGTCCCAGTTCATTCTTAATAGTCACCCAACCTTTTTTACGAAAAAGACGATTAAGCGCTACTGAGCGTTCAACTTTCGAGATTCCATATTCAGAAAGAACAACAACCTCTAATCCACGTTCTTCAAACTTAGGAATATACTCAGCAAGCAGCTTATCGAGCGCGGTGAGCGCCAACGCGGCCTCGGGAGACCCAGGGCCAAATTTTTGCATGCTGTAGTCGAGATGCGGGAGATAAACCAAATTCAGATTCGGCGATTCCTTTTCCTCAATCCAAAGCGCTGTCTTGGCTATCCAGCGAGAAGAACCAATCCCCGCTCGTGGCCCCCAAAAAGCAGGAAAAGGAAAATTACCATGCTCCTCCTTAACCTCATCGCGAAGTGAAAGAGGCTGAGCATAAACATCAAAGACTTTGCGTCCATCAGCGGGATACATTGGACGTGGCGTCATGGAATAATCCGCGCTGGAATACATATTATACCACCAAAACCATTTTGCGCAGCGGTAGCTCGAATCATCACGGCGTAAGTTTTCCCACAGCTTTTCCCCTTTCACCAAATGATTACTCTGCTTCCAGAACTTCACCTCGGCCTCTTCACGATCATACCATCCATTGCCGACAATCCCATGCTCAGAGACATCACGCCCCGTCAAGTAAGTCGCCTGTGCACTACAAGTAACTGCTGGAAACTCGGGCTTGAAGGAAACTTGATCACGCTCTTTTGACCATTGATCCAAAAAAGTCATTTCGGCCAAATCCCGTCGACAAAGCCCAACCACATTTAACACGACAAGACGCGATTTCTTATCTTCTTCACTCATATCCTAAACTTTCAGTAACGAGGAATCTTCTGTTGATACCTTCTCCGTCTCTCTAGCAGCCAATTTTTCCACACAAGTATCGAGAATATCCTCATCCATGGAGTGAACCTCCACTCCTTGACCAGCAGACTTAAGTAACAGGATGGTCAACTCACCTCCAAGGTGCTCGCGAAACTCTTCTAGACCTTGATACACAAGCCTACGATCATCGGCATCACGAAGTTCAAGCTCATCCGCCCACAAAGGCAACCCCAACCCAGCGAGAAGATTTAAAACACGATCGCACTCTTTCTCTGCCAAATAACCAACCGCTACCGCATAGAGACAATCAAGAGCCAACCCAACTGAAACTGCTCGAGCATGGCTCAAACGAAATTCGCTAAGCTGCTCCAACTTATGAGCCGCCCAATGGCCAAAATCGAGCGGACGACTGCTCCCCATTTCAAAGGGATCTCCTCCCTCTGCAATATGCCGAGCATGTAAGACCGCAGAACGCTCCACCGCCTCCTTGAGAGCTTCGGGTTCAAGCTTGGCAAGCCGAGGCCTTGCTTCTTCTAGCCAATTGAAAAAACTCGCATCCTTTACCAAGGCCACTTTGATCGCTTCTACTAAACCATCGAGACGCACTTCGGGGGATTGACTGGCAAGAAATGAAAAATCATTAATAACTGCATAAGGCACTGCAAATGCCCCGAGAAAATTCTTTTTGCCAAAGAGATTAACTCCCGACTTCACTCCCACTCCACTGTCATCCTGTGACAAGGTAGTAGTCGGGAATCGCACCAATCTCACTCCGCGATGAACCGTAGTTGCGGCAAAGCCCACCACATCCAAAAAAGCTCCTCCTCCAATGGCAAAAACGTAAGAATGTCGATCAATGCCTGCCTCAGCAATGAGCGAACAGGCCTCCTCATAAACTTCCTTCGTTTTTTTGCTATCCTCGCCACCAAGTAAAACGTGCACCCCTCTAAAAGTAGCTCCCTCGATACTTTCAACCTTCTCGCGGATGGATTCAGACAAATTTGGCCAAGCTTCCGCCACTCCCTTTTCAAGTAAAACAACCACACGTCGACGACGGCCTTTTCCTTCTTGAGGAAATTCCAATGTCTCTATAATTGCCTGATTATCAAAGCTAAAGACGCTTTCTTCAAACACAATACGGTGCTGAAAATTCAAGCGGATCTCAAAATCATACCTCATTTTTCTCTGGGGGGACGGGAATCTACGCTCGCTTGTGTGATTTGAAAAGATGTTAGCTTCGAAGCGATAAGGTATTTTACGCCAACAAGCCTGAGAAATTTCACTCTCTTTCTTCGGCACGCAGCTGTAAATCCGAGAGCGCATTCATAAAATAGAGATAAGCATCATAAGCACTCGTATAAGGAGAAAAGTGCTGATGTACCTCTTCATCCCCTCCTGTCCCTGTGAACATGTAATAAAAATGGTCAGAAGTCTGCATCTTGGCCCATTGATGTAAAAGAGCCTCTTCGCGATGACTTTTCACCGCCCCCTCCATCTCGCGAATCTTTGCGACTGCTTCCCGCTGCATGGGGTTTGATTTCCACGCACTTAGATCTTTCGTGGTATCGGCCCAACTAGTTGGCTCATGGCAATCGTATTCACCTACGACCTCGTGCTCTGTAAGAACCTGACTTGGGGTCCTCATTCCTACTCCTTGTGCAGCGAGAGCTGCTGGCAATTTATTCCAAAATTGAAAAATTCCATGCTCAGCTTCGATGTGCTCTCCTATCGTCTCATAGTCGAGAAAACACCCCACTACATCACCCTCTGCCTGAGCAATCCACTGCGCATAGTTCCCCGCTGAGAGTGGGTACGAAGCCCATCCTCGATCCGCAAAGCGAAAAGCGACATCATCAGAGAGGCCATTATTTCGCAAAATCACCGGCATATTTTTTACATTCGGTGAACGATAAAGATGATTGGATGAACGTCCCTGAAGACGGGCTGGAACCCCTTCCGCAAGCTGCCCCGAAAACCCCAAACCTTCGACAAAGGCGGCTAACTCATTGAAGTAGATGAGTTCAGTATGGCGAAAGACACTTGGCTCCACTCCGAAAAGCCTCTTCAAAATCGCTTGTTGTAACTCTACCTGCCGTATGAATTCCTCACCACTAGCACGAAAACAAAGAGAATGATAATAGGTCTCACAAAGAAGTTCGACTTTTCCAGTAGCAACAAGCTTTTGAAAAGACTCAAGGACATCAGGCCGGTGACATTCCAACTGCTCAAGTAAAACCCCGCTAAGCGAAAAACTGAGGCGAACATCAACTTCCTCTTTCTCGATAAGGTCCAAAAAGAGCCGATTGGCAGGCAAATAACAACGCTCGCTTACTTTTGACAAGATGTGAGCATTGAGAAGATCATCCTCATAGAACGGCTGCTTCCCAATATCAAAAAAGCTGTAAGGCTTTAAGCGATTTGGTTGATGCGCTTGAAAATAAAGGCAGAAATCAGGCATGGGCGACAGAGGGTGAAGAAGCTAAACCAAAGTCGCAGGGCAGGCAGGATTGATAAACAGGAAGAATGCGTTCAGCAGCTCGCTCCCAAGTACAATTTTCCTGATCCTGCCGAGAAGCTGCCACTGCTTCTTTATGAAGCTGATCGTCAGAAATTAATTCAACAATGTGTTTCGCCATCAAATCGACATCCCAGTAATCTGCTTTGCGAGCTTCCGTAAGCACCTCCGATGCTCCGGATTGCCTCGATATCACCGCCGGAATTTCAAATTGAGCCGCTTCAAGAGCCGACAAACCAAACGGCTCCGAAACCGAGGGCATGCAATAGACATCCGTCATGGAAAGAAGATGATTGACCTCATCTCGGTTGAGAAACCCAGTAAAATGCAAACGATCACCAACATCACGAAAAGCCCCATACTCGATTAACTCACGCAACTTATCCCCTGTCCCAGCCATCACGAAACGAACATCACGAGTCTGCTCAAGAACTTTGGCCGCAATCTCCAGAAAAAACCGAGGCCCTTTTTGGCCAGTCAAACGGCCCAAGAACAAAACCAGTTTACCAGGAAAAGGCTTCTTAGAACGAAAGGCCTCGACAGCTTCCGCACCATTGTGAACGGCGAAAATTTTCTCTTCCGGAACCCCGTAGTGGTCACGGCAAATATGCCCCGTATATCGGCTCACCGGAATCACTCGGTCCGCCTCATACATAGCTTGTCGTTCGATATCGTAAACCCAACCACGCGCTTCCTCACCCGCACGATCATAACTCAGAGAATGAATATGCAGCACGAGCGGCTTCTTAAGCTGCCGTTTAATTTCCATTCCCGCCAGAAAAGTCATCCAATCATGGGCATGAATGATATCAAAATCTCGTTCCCGTGCGATCGCCACGGCTGCTCGAGCAAAAGCAACGACACGGGCATTCACATCCGAATCATACAGCGCTCCTCTACCCTGGAATAAATTCAATCCAGTCGATTCCATCCAGCAGTCTACTTCACTTCTCCCCGCTTCAGCCCGACGAATTTCCTCTTCGGAAAGCTGGTGGCTTGCGGCATCACCATAAGGGTCAAGTGCAACCGGGACATGAATAATCTTCTCGACCGTATCCCATCCCTCAAAACGCTTTACCGCCTCGACTTCTCTTTCTTCCAGATGGTTGAGACCAACCAAATCAACCTCGTTGACTTGAAAGCTCGGATCGGTTCGAGGAAGAATAATAGTCAGATCGACATGCTGCCTAAGTGCCTTGGCCATCCCAAGACAGGCAATTCCCAAACCCCCATTTATCATGGGGGGAAACTCCCAGCCTAGCATAAGGACCTTTGGTGTCATTCCTAGCTCGTCTATCGCATAAGATATGCCAATACTGAAGAATATTTTTCCACACCCCCTTACACCCCCTTAACTTTCTGAAACTTCACTTCAGCTAATTTAATGAGCTGAGCCTGCCTTTACGTTTCAGAGGCGCATTTCTAGCCTCTGCCATAGCTCTAGGCTATAACTCCTCGCAGGGAGGTTCCGCTGAAAACTCTAGCATCAGGACTCAAAGAACTTACTGAATCGCTTTTGCCACCGCTCTGCCTTCGGCACTGCCGCGCTTCTTCAAGGCATTTGCGGATTGTTCGGCGGCCCAGGTATCGTAACTCGCCTGCGAGATAACGTCCATTCCGCCTCGCATTGCTCCATGACCTTCGCCACAAAGCTGAGCACAAACAACTGAAGTTTCCAAGGTCGTACGAGGAGTGAACCACATCGGAATATCTTTTCCTGGAATGGCATCCTGCTGAATACGCATCGGCACAATAGCGTAATTGTGAATCACATCCGTAGCCGTGATCATGAGAATAGCAGGACGCTTTTCGGGAAGCTGAAGTCGACCACCCGCTACAATGAAATCATCATAACCAGAGGGATCTTCTGGATCGATACAAGGGTCGCCAGGATAAGAAGCGAGAGTCCGGTCAATCCTTCCAAAAATTCCATCTTCACCTGGATAATGATAAGTCCACGCATACTGCCAACCAATCACACGCACTCGCACTGGATCTTTTGCCTGCACGTCTACGAACTTATCGGTTCGCTCTCGCCACATGGGAAATGCAAACCCCAGTAGTAAAACGGCTTCGATAATGACAACCCCTATCTCCAAGTGAGTGGAAACGTGATTCTTCACTCCGGTATAATCGGCACGTGGGTTGCGTCTTTTGCTAAAACGCCAAAGGACAAATAAGAAGAATGCGGTCCAACCAACGAAGAGAGCTAGCATGAACCAATGAACGATACCGATCAGGTGATCAACACCAGGACCGTGAAGAGAATAAGTTTCGGTAATACCAAGGAAGTCTTTCATTTAGGAAAAGTCTTGGGGGTTAAAGTCGTCTTGAAATTGGGGATCGAGAGAGGCCTGTTCGCGTCTGATCATACGCACGAGCAAAAAACTAACCGTCCCCAGCACGGTAAGAATGACCACAAGAAGAAACAAAATCGAAAAACCTGCAGCATTACCGCCCACGCTGTGGAAAGCCTTAGCGCATGTTGTGCAAGCAATCGTGTTCATAATTCAGGAAAAAGGCGAAATTAGAGAATGAGGTTCTTAGCTTTACGATAAAATCGAATACCGTAAATTGGTGCGATGATCGCGCCGAGAAGCATCACACCCCCGACGACTTTAACCGCCACCCCACCGTCTCTTGGAGCGAGGAAAAAACACCACCCACTCACCAATAAGCACAACACGGTGCAAGCGATGATAAAGAAAATGTGAAATCCGCGCAGAGACATGAGAAGCAATAGCTAAAAATTATTTGGCAGGAGGGCTATAGAAACCAGTCTTCTCTTTCTGAGTATCACCCTCACCGTAATTAATGTCTCCGGACAAAGTCAGCCCAGTCAGAACCATAAGGAAAATCGCGAAAATAAAACCTAGAATGTAGACAAAATAGACGAGCTTCTTCTCATGGTTGAGGTGCATGAAGATTAACATTACCAAACTCGCCTTGAAGGCCGCGATGGCGAGACCAATGGTAGCATCCACGGCATCAAATCCCCTGCCACCAAAATCCAAAGCAGGAACCGTAGCAACGGCGACGGTAATAATCGTGAAAGCAAATAGGAACGCTCCAATAAATATATAGAGCTTTACCGCTTTTTTAATTTCTTCAGGAGAATCAGCCATAGCTAGTTACATGAGGTAGAGAATTGGGAAGAGGAAGATCCAGACCAGATCGACGAAGTGCCAGAATAGACCGCCAACCTCAACTCGGTTAGCCATCCGCTCAGGGTTGTTGAGATACATTTTCTTACCGAAAAAGAGGAAGTAACCGAGGACGATGATTCCTCCGATAACGTGGAGACCATGAAGGCCCGTGATAAGGAAATAGATCGCGTAGTAGTTATTCCAACGCGGAGTGAATCTTGATTCATGTCGGACCTCTTCACGAGGAACGCTTATATTAGGAAAATGCTTCGCATAATCCGCCTTATGATTCGGGCCAGCAAAACCGCTGAAAATACCCATCTTATCTTCGCCCACCTGATGATTGATAATGTCCTGCCATCTCATCCGGTAGCGTTCAACCTCAGTAGCTTCTTCTTTTTGTTTACCATTCTTATCGCGACCGTGCTTCTCAAGTAGTTCCTCATCAAGAGCTGCCACCTTAGCAGAATGAATATCCCAGAGCTTCTTGATCTCAGGATTATTCTGTAGAATCCAAGTATTCTCAATCGCTACCAGTGGGTCACGATCGCGGTCTTCAGCCCGTCTGGCTACGTCTGAGAAATCGATAGCATCGATAGCCATTTCGATCGCGCTATGCTTGCTATCAAGCTGACCTCCTAAAGTCGTTCCATCAAGAAGCCTAGCCCGTTCTGGAGATTCGTCTACTTTGCGAGGATCCAAGTGGAAAAGCACTGGAGGGCTTATTGTATAAGTAAGAGTTTGAGGGTATTGCACGAGGAAGTCCTCAAAACTCTCATCAAATTCGAGCTGGTCCTTGATATCACGAGCAGGGCCCTTGGCATCCTTGCGTAGACGGGCCCAAGCATCACGCGCCTGAGCAGTCTTCACCTTCGAATTTTGGCTCTTCGCCTCAAGATACTTGGCTTGGTATTTCTTTAAGTCGGTGATGGAGAGAAGCTCTCCTTCTTCAACAACGATAGTCTCTGCTTTTTTCGGATCGATTCGACCAAGCTGGCTAGCAGTAACTTTGATCTCTACTCCATCTTTTGCTGCAGCCTGAGCCATAAGCTCTGCGATGAAAGGAGCATAAAAGGTTTCGAGAGAAACTGTAATCGTATCAGCCTCGAAAAAGATTCGGTTGTGATACTCTGGGTCTGATTTTGATTTAGCGTGTTCTTCATGACTGTCGTCTCCATGAGACTCTTCGCCATGACCGTCCTTTTGTTGGTCAGCAATAAGATGGAGCCCTTCAGAAGCAAGGCTGCTATGCCCTTCCCCATGACCTCCGTCGCCATGACCACTTCCATGATCATCACCGTGCCCTCCGTGTCCGGGAGGATGATATTCTTCTACGTGACCAGCTGAATCGATGGTGAACTTGTGAGTGTGACCTTCAAGAATCACAAAATCCTTCATCTTCACCGCTTGGTGCAAGAACTTGGCCTTATACTCAATCGTCTTGAGAATCATGAAGATTCCCGCACAGACGATTGTGATCGCCATATAGATCTGGAACTGGCGCCACTTGCGCATCTTGAGGGATGCCCATGCAAATACAACAGTGACCGATGAACCGATGAGAATGAAGGTATTGATCAGACCTGGAATGATCGGCAACGCACGTTCAGGCCAAGTGAAGTCGGCGAAAACTCGCAAGAAGACATAACCGGAAAATAAGCCCCCGAAGAGCATGACCTCAGACGCCAGGAACAACCAAATTCCTAATTTGGCGTTATAGAGCCCGGTGTCTTTGCGAGCGGTGGTAGTAAATGGAATATCCATAGGACTTGGTAAATTTCGAAACTCTTTCCAATGGGGTGATTAAGCTTTGCTGGCTTCAGTCGACTTTTTGGCATCATCTGCACTTGCTGTCACTTCAGCCTTCTTACGTGGTTCGTGCCACTGGGGAAGGTAGTCTTCCTCACAATCAGGACGAGAATACTCATAAGGCCCCCGATAAACAGCGGGCTCGAAAGTGAAATTTCCATGGCCTGGAGGAGTTGGGGTCGCCCACTCCAAAGTAGTGGCATCCCAAGGATTATCGCTGTTCACTTTCTTTCCAAAGGCCCAAGCAAAGAGCACATTAAAAATGAACGGAACCTGCGAAATCGCGAGAAGGAAGGCAGCCGTCGACATAACCGAATTCAGGTCAATAAAGTTAGCAACGGTATTGGCGAAAACATCCTCACTATCCGGAGTGGTAGGAAGATACGCATCTCCCCCATTAAACCAACGGCGGTGAAAACCTGCCATCCCCTGAATAAGCATCGGAGCAAAGAGGAAGTTGATAAAGATGAGGGAAGGCCAGAAATGAAGATGACCAAGCACCTTGTTCATGCTTCGGCCAGTAATCTTAGGATACCAATGATAGATTCCAGCAAAGAGACCGAAGAGAATACCAGGCGCCACAACGTAATGGAAGTGACCAATCACGTAGTAGGTATCGTGAAGGTGAAGACCAACTAAGTTAAAGGCAAGCGGAAGACCGGTGAGACCGCCGATTCCAAACATAGGAATAAACGCGGTCGCCCAAAGCATGGGAACGGTGAAGCGAATAGAACCACCCCACATTGAGATGATCATCGAAGTGAGAAGAATCACGGATGGAATCGAAATCAGAACCGTGGTGGTCTGGAAGAACATCGAAATCCCAGGCCCCATTCCCGTGATATACATGTGATGAGCCCATACGATAAAACTCAAGAAACCAAGGAGTAGAACCGACCAAACCATCGGACGGTATCCCCAGAGAGGTTTACGGGTGTTACAAGGAATGATTTCAGCAACGCAAGCAATGGCAGGAAGGAGAAGAACATAAACCTCTGGGTGACCAAGGAACCAGAACAAGTGCTGATAAAGGAGAGGACTACCTCCCCCAGCAACCGCAACAGCGCCTTCGGCAGTCGCAAGTCCAGTAGGAAGGAAAAAGGAAGAGCCAAAGACTCGGTCACTCAACTGCATGAGAGCAGCGGCCTCGAGAGGAGGGAAAGCAAGAAGAAGAAGGAAACCAGTAACCAACATGGCCCAAACGAAGAAAGGCAAGCGCATCCAAGTGAGCCCCTTCGCACGAAGGTTGATGATGGTGGTCAGGAAGTTGACCGAACCTAGAAGTGATGAAGAAATCAGAAAGACCATTGCTAATAGCCACCAAGTTTGCCCCGTCATCCATTGGTTAGGGGCGCCACTCTGCATCAAACCAGCAAGTGGCGAGTAGTTGGTCCAACCTGCTTGGGCCGCTCCAGTATCTAGAAAGAAACTAGCGATCATCATAAGACCACCAGGAAGGTAGAGCCAAAAGCTCATCATGTTCAGCTTGGGGAACGCCATGTCGGGCGCTCCAATTTGCAAAGGAGTGACGTAGTTTCCGAAAGCAGCAAAACCAAGAGGAACCACTCCAAGGAAAACCATGATTGTTCCGTGCATGGCACCGAACATGTTATAAGTGGAGCCTTTGACGGTTCCATCTGGATTCAGCCATTGAGCACGCCAGTTCTCAGAGAAAAACATGCTCATCCAGCCTGGAAGTGGCTCATCAGCATTGGCGATAGACCAACGCATCACCATCATCAGGAAGAAGGCGAAAAGAATGAAAAAGAGAGAGACAATACCATACTGAATCCCGATCGTCTTGTGGTCGGTTGAGAAAAAGTATTTCTGCAAGAAACCAATCTCGTGATGATGGTCGTCGTGGTCGCCGTGATGATCAGCTGCGTGAGACGTGTCGTTCGAGGTTGAGGCACTCATATTGAATTAGATAATTCTTGGTTAGCTGATTAAAAGATTACTCGGCACCGCCCACAGGCTGGTAAGTTTCGAAACTGATGATTGTGGAAGGCTCAAGAGGAGCTCCTTCGAGAGGTCTCATGTATCCACCGCTCTCCAACTCAGCGACAGAAATCAATTTATCTGTTCCCCGAGCTTCGGCAGCATCGATAGCTTTCTGAGCCATTTCAAGAGTAACAATATCACCCACGTTATTCAAACCGCTTCGCAAATAGGTCATCAAGCTCGCAAGTTGTTTGGCGTCATAGCTTCCCGGCTTAGCCATCACTAGGTTATAGCTTTGGCCTTTCACGGTAATAGGTCCATTCAACCCATTTAGAATAATCATTGCCAGCGCTTGAGTATCGTCCCCGATTACCCATTCAGAACCAGCAAGTGGTGGGCAAGTCCCTCCTCCTCCGTTCGCTCCGTGACAAGCAGCGCAAGTGCCGTAGGACTTCGAGCCTTGCT
This sequence comes from uncultured Roseibacillus sp., assembly GCA_964444495.1. GTDB lineage: Bacteria > Verrucomicrobiota > Verrucomicrobiia > Verrucomicrobiales > Akkermansiaceae > Roseibacillus. The sequence continues at coordinate 14,256 of CAYUHN010000041.1, forward strand.
TTACCATGAACTTGAGAGCTTCTCCTTGCGTTGGAACTTCACGCCCCAGTTCAGGATTAGGTGTATAAGCATTCGCCCACATACTCTCTTGGCTATAATCAATTAACGAACCTCCCTTCCCGAGCACAACTCCACCTACCAGAAGAGCAATCCCAGCGCAGAGAATGAGCCAAAGGGGAACAGGTTCGGAACCAGTCTCTGCGATTCCACGCTCACGAACAGTCGCGGGAGTGGCGTCGCCTACGCTAGCATGGGTCTCCGTTACATTCATCTCGTCATCCAGGTCGGGACGAGGTGGAGAATGATGTTTGTTGTCAGACATGTCTTACAGAGAAAAGGTTAGCTATAAAAATTATCGGCGCGGGTTCACTGAAGAAGGAATCGGTGAATCTTTGCGCATGGAAAGAAGATAGTCCGCCAAGCTCTTAGCATTCGACTTTGGACGAGTAGACGCCCCGTCGAACATAAAAGGGAGAGGACTACAAACTGACTTGTACTCCTCCTCTTGTGGGCTGAAGAGATGGTTCAAAACAAACTGCCGAGGAGTAATCCCCTGCTCTCCGGCTTGTTTCTCCGCGCGAATTGCAAAATTAGAGAGGTCTGGTCCAATTCGTTGCTCACCGATTTGAGCGATTTTCTCTCCCGCAAAATCATAGGCATTCGTTTCACGTTGAGAATCCTCGATACCATTTGCCAGGTCTGCTGGAACCCCCGCCCAAAGCTCACGATACATATCTGAACCCGCGCTCGTAGGTCGAACCAGCTGAGTGTGACAAGCGGCACAACCATTGGCAGCATAAACAGGGGCACCATTCGTGCTACCAGAACGAGTAAACTCATAGACACCTGTGCGCCCATCTATCTCCTCGTCAAACTCGATCGCCTTAAGATTGGCCATCTTAATTGAAGGCACCGCAATCACGGCGAACCATGGCACCGTAAAAGCAACCAGTAATCCAATGATGAAAGTCTTGAAATTCATTTAGGCGTTTGCAGCTGAGAGTTCGTCAATATCCCCTTCTGGGCCGTGAGGAGAAGCTCCATGATGACCGCCATCAAGGAGAGTAGGATGAGAGCTTCGACGACCAAGACGAGCCCACATGAGAAGAAGGTGAAAGAGGAAAACTAGATTGGAAACAGCCATAAAGGCCCACGCCATCGTTGTTCCCACAGCATAAGGCACGCCGAAGTCAGAAGCCACAACCCAAGGCTTAGCGGCATCATTCTGAGCCATTCCTTGATAAAGACCTCCGAAAATTGAAAAGAGAACAATCGCAGCTACTCCGTAAAGAGAGAGATAAAAGTGCCACTTGATAAAGCGTCGAGAAAGCCACTCACGTCTAGTGATACGAGGAACTACGAAATAGATGAGGCCGAAAGCACACATGCTAAAGAAGCCGTAAAGAGCCAGAATATTCAGACCATATCCAGTGAGACTGAATTGCGTGGCGGCAAGCAAACTAGGAGTGAAGAGGAAAAGGTTCAACACACCAAGGAGAAGCATTCCTACCATTCCTCCCAAAATGAAGCGCAACGACGGGCTATATTTGGTCGCATCGGACTCATCCTGAGTGACTGTTCGAAGAATATTCACTGCGACCGCAAGCGCTGGAATCAAGAAGAGAACCATGGAAGCCGCTCCCAAATATGGCAAATGTCTGGGGATAGGAGCACCAGCTAGCTTTTGAAGACCAGCCCAAGGTCCAATAATCATGAGTGCCCAGAAGCCAAACTTCGCGAGATGATAGCTATAGACAGGACGCCCAGTCACTTTGGGAGCGAGGTAGTAGGCACAAGCAATAGCTACCGGAGCAAAGAAGAGGAAAACTAGACTTCCTCGGTACCACTCGGAGATCGCCGCTTTCATAACTGGATGACCATCGAGAACGAAGATGAACAGATTAGCAGTTCCATAGAGCCATGGAAAAGCGAAGAGAGCTGCGAGAAGATACCACTGAGAAATGTAGACATTCTTCCCATCTCGTAACTGAAACTGCACTCCAGACCACAGAACGATGAGGAGATAGCTCAATAGCAAGACTGGCCAGAGGAAAGAAGGAAAGGCCAACCATGCCATCCCGTTGCCAGCACCAGGAAGACCATAAAGCCCACCAAAGAGAAGACACAGCACACCGAGAGAGACCGCCCCATTCCAGATATGACCAGCTAGAATGATAAGTAGGCCATTCTTGCTATCACGACGACTGAGACGTGCCATCAGCCAGATAATAGCTCCGAAGGAAGCTTGAAAGCCCCAACCGTAAACAAGCGCGTTTTGGTGAGCGAGAGAAAGGCGTCCCGCTGGAACTGGCCCCCAGAAAAGTGGATCGTGGAGCTTGTAGTTAGCGGCAAAGCCTAAAAGAACCGCGACAAACAACCAGAGAGCTCCACTGGTAAAGAAGAACATTACCGGATGTCGCAAGGAGCGATCAATCTCGGACCGCAAAGTAGCGTCGTTAGAGGCGGCGTTCTGGGAAGAATCAGACATGAGTCAGTGAAATAGAAAAAATTAATAATTATTCAGGAGCCTCCTCCTCGGCTTCCTCATCTGCAGAAGTTTCTGAATCAGCATCTGCTGCCACTTCAGTAATAACTGGAACCTTCTGAGCCTCATCAACAACCGCAGCAGGCTTGCGAGACAAAAGGTCTTTGCCAACGGCTTCAAAAACAATCTTGGGGTCGTATTCGGCGAGTTGTTCGCTTTGAGACTGATCCACCTCCTCACGAATCGCGAGGCGACGCTCATTGCCCTCCGTGTCGGCAGCTTCTGCTTCACCGTAGGAAAGCATCGGAGCCAGAATTAATCCGAATACGATGAACAAGAAGGCCAAGCCCACAACAATCCAGAAGGCCACGAAGCGGTTCAGGGGTGTATCTTTAGGAACAGACATTTTAGTTGTGCACGTTGGCAGATTCAAGAATGCGAGGATCGCGATGCGGATAAACCGCGGCCGAAGTCAAATTACGAAGGTAGAAGAAAACAAAGCCACAGCCGACAACAATAAAGGCGAGGATGTCTCCAATCCATGACATCTCCATCCAAAGCTCAGGCTTGTGATGAAGCACGTTTCCTACCGATGGTCCCCTCTCAGGAATCACCATGTGGTAGACATCGAGGAAGTGCATCAAGAGAAGGTAACTCGCCATGATCAACATGTAGTTATTTTTCTTCTTAACGTCCCCCCGAATCAGCATCAGGAACGGAACCCCGAAGTGTCCAAAGACCATTACGTAGCTGAGAATATTCCAATTCTCAGTATTTCGAAGGAGGAAGTAACGAGTCTCCTCCGTGATGTCCGCATACCAGTAGAGGAAGAACTGAGAGAATGAGATGTAGGCCCAGAAGACGGTGAAAGCGAAAAGAAGCTTACCCATGATGTGGTCATGCTCCGCAGTAACGACTTTCCCCATGAGACCTATTTTCCTCATCAGAATGGTGGTGATAATAATCACAGCCATTCCACTGAGGGCACTACCAGCAAAGACATAGACTCCCCACATGGTAGAGAACCAAGTGTAGTCGAGCCCCATCACCCAATCGACGGCGATGAAGGTCATGGTGACGGCAAAGATGGCGATTCCCCAAGAGGACATGGCGCGAGCTTTGAAAAGACGAGTAATCCCAGGAGAAGGACAAGTATCTTGGTCAATCGACAGCTTACGAAGTCTCCAAATCACGAAACTCAAGCCAGCAAAGAACAAGAAGAAACGAATGTGCCAGAAGCTGAGGTTCAAATACCAACCTTTGGAAACAAGCAAACCATCATGGAGCTCTCCCCGCTCTGAGAGAGCTTCGACAGCATTAGGGGCTCCTTCGATTTCTTTGAAAGCGTTTTTGTGCTCGGTCATCCACTCGAACAAGAACTCCTTCACCTGTGGAAAAAGAAGTGGAAGAGCAAAAATAAAGATGAAGGGAAAGACAAAGCCCAAGTTCTCCATCACCCGACGGACTGAAGTTCCCCATCCAGAATTCGAAAGATTGTGAAGGAGAGTCCAAAAACAGCCTCCAAAAGTAAGCGTAAAGAAGAAGAAAGTCGCAAAAAGCCACGAAAAGCAGTAATTGCCCGACATTTCATTCCTACCAAAAACTCCCCACAAAATGAGGACGCTAACGAGAAATCCCAAAGCAGCGACGCCGCCACAGATGAACATAATCATCTGAACCTTCGAACGAGGTAGCTTCTCCCCGTCGACAGGAATATCAGCCGATGTAACACGATGTCCCATGAGTTTTAGTCTTCTTCTTCGTTAGAAATTTTTTCCAAATCCATCGTGCGTGACGCTTGCAACGCCCGCACATAAGCCACGATAGCCCAGCGATCCTTTACCGGAACACTTGCTCCGTATGAACCCATCAAACCTTTTCCATTTGCAATGACGTCGTAAAGACGACCATCGGGATAGCTAGCTACCTGCAAAGTTTCATCATGCAAATTACGAATAGCAGTGAATCCGTTCTTAGCCACTGTGCCCTTCCCGTCACCGGCAGAACCGTGACAAGGAGTGCAGAAAATCTCATACCGGTCCTGACCACGAGCGATGAAAGGTTTCATGCTGGCTTCATCCAAACCAAGTTCAGTTGGGAAGCCCGTGCCGTAGTATTCCCCTTCTGTGCCAGTGTAGTAGTAACCACTGCGACCTTGGCCGAACTCAACTGAGAAAACACCGTCGTCTCCACTACTTGGAACAGTGCCAGGAGCGGGAAGACGAGATCCCATCCCATCAGCGAATAGAGAACTGGAGCGCTGAGCCTTCACCTTATCCTGCTCATCCATATCAGGAAAAAGACGGAAGGGTCGTTGCCCGAACTTGGTGCCCGGAATGCCAAAGATGGCGAAAATAGCCACCGCCACCAAGGCATAGACGATAAAGAAATACTTAAGCATGCTTACGAAGGGTTATCGGCTGAATTAGCTGTCGTCTTCTACGAGTTCGATGTTTTTACCGCCGATTTTAGAAAGAAGAGCCTTGGTTCCCTCTGCAGAGAACTTCGGGTCGCGAGCTTCAATAGAAATGAAAAATCCATCATCCGTAGCGCGTGCGAATTGCTTGCTCGCAAAAAGAGGATGGTTGAGACGAGGCAACTGCATCAAACCTAAGAGGCCAAAAAGAGTAGTGAATCCTGAGAACAGAATGGTGAGCTCGAACATCACAGGGAAGAAAGCTGGAATGGTGAACAAGTTCGCCGGCTTCCCTTGGACATTGGTAGGGTAAAGCTCAACCTGAGTGAAATAGGCGAGGAAAATAGCGGTGCAGAATCCAGTAAGACCACCGAAGAAAACAAACCAAGGGAGGATGGAGCTTTTGATTCCCATGGCATCGTCAAGACCATGAATGGGATAAGCTGAGTGACAATCCCAGCGATTGAAGCCTTCATCACGTACTTTCTCCGCCGCCTTGTAGAGCTTCGAGGCACTCTCGAACTCTGCCAAATAGCCATAAACTCTTTTAACCGATGTGCTCATATTAAGCCTCTGCCTCCCCTCTTTCGAGTTCCATTTGGTAAGCTGAAATCACTTCTACGCCCTCATCCACTTCTTCTTCGATATCCTCGAAGTGAGGGTCGCTTTCTTCCTTAGTCCACTTCACCTCAGCAATGTTGATACATGGAAGGAAGCGCAGGAAGAGAAGGAAGAGAGTGAGGAACATTCCGATCGTTCCAACGAAAAGAAAGATATCCTGACCGCTAGGAGAGTAATATTTCCAATCACCCGGCAGCCACATCCGTGGAAGCGTGGAAACGATAATCACGAAACGTTCGAACCACATTCCGATGTTCACCGCCATACAAACTCCCATGACCACCCAAAGATTTTCACGGAAAGGTTTGTACCAGAAGAGCTGGGGAGAAATCACGTTACACGCCATCATGGTGAAGTAAGCCCAACCATAAGGTCCCACGATCCGGAACTTAAAGGCCTCCATCTCGTATTTGGCCGCACCGTAGAAAGCCATGAAGAGCTCCATGAGATAGGCGTATCCAACGATGGAACCCGTTAAGAGAATGATTTTCGCCATGTTATCCACGTGCTTCATCGTAATCAGGTCCTGAAGACCATAGATAAAACGGGCAGGAATCATGATGGTCAAAACCATGGCAAATCCTCCAAAAATCGCCCCTGCTACAAAGTAAGGTGGGAAAATGGTGGTGTGCCATCCAGGAACAACGGAAGTCGCGAAATCAAAGGATACAACCGAGTGAACGGAAAGAACGAGCGGTGTAGAGAGAGCCGCAAGGAGAAGATAAGCAGTTTCGTAGTGAGACCAATGACGATTAGAACCACGCCAACCGATAGAGAACAGGCCGTAGAGAAGCTTGCGGACTTGCCCCTTCGCTCGGTCACGAAGCGTCGCGAGATCAGGAACCATTCCCAAATACCAGAAGATCAATGAAACCGTGAAATAGGTCGAAACCGCGAAAACATCCCAAAGAAGTGGAGACTTAAAGTTCTGCCAAATAGCATTTGGGTTCGGCAGCGGAGCCAAATACCAAGCCATCCAAACTCGACCAACGTGGAAGGCAGGAAAAATACCTGCGCACATCACCGCGAAAATCGTCATCGCTTCCGCTGCTCGGTTAATGGAAGTTCGCCAGTTCTGACGAGTCAGGAAAAGAATAGCGGAAATGAGTGTTCCAGCGTGGCCAATACCAATCCAGAATACGAAGTTTACAATAGGCCAACCCCACATCGCACGGTTGGTATTACCCCAGACTCCTACCCCAGTGGAAACAAGGTGAAAAAGTCCCCCACCAACACCACAAGCCGCGATGATGATACTAGGGATGAAAAGGAGCCACCAGAGAGCAGGCTGCGGATTTTCCACTACTCCACAAATCCGCTCCGTGATCCAATTATAGGACCGC
>CAYUHN010000042.1:0-20610 GCA_964444495.1 uncultured Roseibacillus sp.
ATGGGGCACGTGGCTCCTCATGGTCGATTTGTCCATGTGTTCTTTAATGGAGAATATAGAGGGCAGTATCATCTTCGTGAACGTTGGGGCGCGGCCATGCTAGCGGATTACCTTCCAGGCGAGGAAGAAGAATACGACACCATTAATGCTAATAATGCGGGTTCGGAGTTTTTGACGGGGCTCCTACAAGATGGCGATCTGGATGAGTGGGATGAGCTTCAAGATCATCTAGCCGGCCCGACCCCTTTCGCTTCGAGTCGCGATCTTCTGGATATCCCCAATTTGATCGATTTCATGCTTTTGTGGACATCAGGAGATGCGGAATCGGAATTTCGAGCAGGAGGGTCAAGTAGTAATGGCGAAGGTTTTAAGTTCTTCATTAAGGATGCGGATGGATTTGTTCGGACTAGAGACTATCCTGTGACTCACAATGGACCGTTGGATGCCATGACTGAACTACGGAATGAAGCGGATCCAGACTTTAGAACCTTGCTTGGAGACCGTATTCACAAGCATTTCTTTAATGATGGTGCTCTGACTCCAGCACGTAATATCGCACGCCTGGAGGATGTGCGAGACCAGATGCGCGACAGTTATCCTGCCGAGTTCGCTCGTTGGCCTTCGGATCGTTCTCTCCACCGTAACCCAACTGACTGGCTAGCCTACTTTGACCCTTTCATAAATAGTCACTTTCTCTCGCTTTCGGACAATCGAGTGTCTGCTTATCGTGTCGCGAATATGTATCCCGACTTAGAGGCTCCCAGCTACAGTCAGCATGGTGGCTTCTTAGCAGGTGGTACGCTGTCGATTTCTGTTCCGAATTCAGTTCAGAAGATTTACTACGTGACGGGGCCCGAAGATCTCGATCCAAGTATCTACCAGAATTCACTCGATCCCCGCCTTCCTGGTGGAACGGCAATCAATGCTCTCGCTAATGTCGTAGAATTTGAGGGGGAATCTGATTTGCTTCCAAGAGATCTCATCATAACGGGGGATTCTTGGCGTTTTCTCAATGACGGTAGTAATCAAGGGACTGCTTGGCAGTTTCTGACCTATAATGATTCGGGTTGGAACGTTGGTGTTTCTCCGCTTGGTTTTGGAGATCCTGGTTTCGGAACGAATATTTCTAATAACGGTTTTATTACCACTTATTTTCGTCGAACATTCGATGTGGTGGACCCGAGTCAAATTGAGTTCTTAAGATTAAGGTTCCAGCGAGATGATGGCATCGCGATTTATTTGAATGGAGTCGAAGTGGCGCGAGATAATCTACCGGTTGCTGCGACAAGTAACACCTTCGCGGATTCGGCCATAGGGAGAAATAATGAAACAGTTTTTCTTGAAGAAATTCTCGACCCAAATTTGTTGAATCCTGGGCAAAATGTGATCGCAGTGGAGGTTCACCAAGCTTCTCTCACAAGTTCTGATCTGCGTTTTAATCTCGAATTGCTCGACGATTTTGTCGCTCCTGAAAATTCATTTCAAATCACTCTTGATGAACCAGGTTGGGTTCTTGCTCGTTCTTTTGATGAAGTGACTGGTGAGTGGAGTGCGCTCAACGAGGCTTTTTTCTCGCTCACCACGACTCCCGCCGATGCTTCGAATTTGGTGGTCTCCAAAATTCACTACAATCCCGCCGATCCCTCGGAGAGCGAACGTCTCATCGCGGATAATGCCGATGAGTATGAGTTTATCGAGTTAATGAATGTGGGAATCGAGAGTATCGACCTCTCTGGAGTGACGATTTCGGGAGGAATCACCTTCACTTTTGGAACGAATCAGTTTCTCGACGCGGGGGAGCGTATTGTTGTCGTTGAGAATGAGGCAGCTTTTTCATTCCGCTATGCGAGCTTGCCAGAGGCGATCACCTTGGCGAGTGATGGAACTGGTAGTGCGGAGTATGGAGGAAAGCTCTCTAACGGCGGAGAGAATCTCATTCTTACTGATGCTCAAGGTGGCGTGATTCAGAATTTTACTTATCAAGATGACTCCCCATGGCCTACTGTATCCGATGGATTAGGATACTCTCTCGTGCTCAAAAATCCTCGACAGCCTGTTCCCAATCACAACATCGGGACCAATTGGGCTGCGAGCGCCGAGGTAGGAGGAAGTCCGGGAGATGAAAGTAATTTCGGGTTTGTCGGAGCTCCTTTTGTTGATGGTGATAAAGACGGTCTCGATGCATTGTTAGAGTATGCCACGGCTTCTAGTGATAGCATTGCTGGAGATAACACGATCCAAGCTGGTGTGGAGTTCTTTTCAGAAGGCCTTGAAGGTGATGATTACTTACAAATTTCCTACGATTTGAATCAACATGCTCAAAATGCTGTCGCGGTGATTCCGGAGATCAGTAACGACCTTGAAACCTGGCGCTCGTTACCAGATTTGATTTTGATCTCAGAAGTTAACAATGGAGATGGCACCTCGACTTTAGTTTATCGTAGTCGTTTCGCAGTGGGGGAAGCACCTCAGGGCAAAGAATTTATCAGGGTAATGGCGGTTGAGCTGCCTTGAGAAGGGAGATAAAGATCCATCTTTCTATTATTTTTTTGAAGCCCTTTCCTACACTAGGTGACTCGATCTCGGATGAACGAGGATGTAGCTCAGAGATATTTTTGAAAGCATGGAAGACATTGGCTTAGCTTGCTATGGCTGCAGACGATCTGTTCGGAATGGAGCGTGTTTCATCGCGGTTTTTTCTGATTGTTTCCAATCAGGATATTGTTCAAGGCCTCGATGTTTCTTAATGGCTGGGACGATATTTTGAGCAAGAGTTAGCTTCATTATTGTGCCCGGATAAACTCCTCAAAATTGTGTCGGGAGGGGCTCTCTATCTATCAATAAAGCTTTCGTTCTCGATGAGAAGGTGGCAACGGGCATGAGGTTGGTTTTTATCCGCATGCAAGGCTGGAAGAGAGCCTGAATGCAAGAAGGGAGTGTAGTCGCCATTTAATGCGACTGGTTGACGCCGTTCGTTTTTTAATTCGAACAGGTCTCGCGCCGGGAGTTCTTTAGTAAAGAGGGCTCGCTTGTGATCTCCGGGTAGATAAATTTTTTACCTTCGTAGTTTCGGAGGGTAATTTCTTTTGCACTCCGAGACACTACATAATTAGGATTTAAAGGAATTTTTCCTCCGCCTCCGGGGGCGTCGAGGACGTATTGCGGGAGAGCATATCCCGAAGTATGGCCTCGAAGATTCTCTATCAGGTCGAGCCCGGTTTGGATTGGCGTGCGTAAATGACTAGAGCCCTGGATTAAGTCGCATTGATAAAGATAGTAGGGTTTCACTCGGCACATTAGGAGTTTGTGCAGAAGTGCGGCTTGAACGGGGAGGGAGTCGTTCACGCCTCGAAGCAAAACTGACTGGTTGCCCAGCTGGACGCCGGCGTGGGAAAGTCTTGCGAGTCCGTCGCGGACTTCAGTGGTTAACTCACGAGGGTGATTAGTGTGGATCGAGATGAAGAGAGGCTGATGTTTGGCTAGGATTTCGCAAAGGGCAGGGGTGATTCTTTGGGGTAAGAAAATGGGAATTCGTGAGCCAATACGAACAAACTGAATATGTGGGATTTCTCGTAGGCGGGTGAGAATTTTGTCGAGACGGCTGTCTGAGAGAAGAAAGGGATCTCCGCCTGAAAGAAGGACATCGCGAACGGTGGGTGTTTTCGCTAGGTATTCGAAGGCTGCTTCCCATTGGGTTTCGAGTTTTTGGTCGGAGACTCCGGATACGACCCGTGAGCGAGTGCAATATCGGCAGTAGGAAGCGCAGCGATCGGTGACAAGAAAAAGCACGCGATCAGGGTAGCGATGGACGAGTCCTGGAACAGGCATGTGAGAGTCCTCGCCACATGGATCGCTCATTTCAGTAGGATCGGTTAGGCTTTCCTCAATACGTGGAATCACTTGTCTCCGAATCGGGTCGTCGGGATCGGTGCTATGGACGAGGTTGAAGAAGTGAGGGGTGATCGAGGTGGCCAGTTTTGTTCCCGTGAGGAGAATTCCAGCGCGCTCTTCTTCTGAGAGGGTGAGGTGCTCTTCGAGTTGAGAAAGAGATTTAAGGGATTTGCGGAGCTGCCAAGTGTGAGAGTTCCAGTCTTCAGGGGGAGTGGTAGGGAAGCGTCCTGGGGCGGAGCTGCGAAAGGTGATTTCCCTTTGGTAAGTTTCGTCTTGGGTCATTTCGAATTTTTAAAACGGTAGGGCGATCTTTCTGGTTGTCAAAGCAGGCCTTTATTGACCTGTGTCCGTGCCTCTACCAGCTCTAAAACGGGCAAAAATTGCTGATATTCAATTTTTCTAAATTTTTTGTGATTTCGAGCCTCCAAAACTTCAGGTTTCATGACTTTTCTGTAGAAAATTTTCAGGACGGTAATTGGGGGCCCTTAAGGAGCCGTAGACCCCGAAAAAGCTACTGATTTCAGTTTATAGGTTAGTTGCGGGACAGAGATTCAAGCAGTAAAAATTAAGCTTTTTCCGATGCCACGGAATAAAAGCAAAATTGATTTTGACAGGAGGGGTCTCACTGGTAACGTCCCGCCCGCTTTTCGCGGGGCATTAGCTTGTTTTCTTGAGTTGTAAGTTTGTATTGCAATTTTCTGAAATTTGGGCCAGTGCCACTCGGCAGGCGACCGGACAATGCTTATGTAGCTCAGGGGTAGAGCACATCCTTGGTAAGGATGAGGTCGGGGGTTCAATTCCCCCCATAAGCTCCAGGTCCCGGGAGAAAAATCCGCAAAATATAAAAGGAAATGGCGAAAGAACAGTTCGAAAGGAATAAGCCCCATGTTAATATTGGGACAATTGGGCACGTTGACCATGGTAAGACCACGCTTACTGCGGCTATCACCACCACTCTTGCGGAAGCAGGAGGCGGTGAGGCAAAAGCATATGATGAAATCGATGCAGCTCCCGAGGAAAAGGCTCGTGGTATTACAATTTCAACCGCTCACGTAGAGTATGAGACCGAAGGTCGTCACTACGCTCACGTTGATTGTCCAGGTCACGCCGATTATGTCAAAAACATGATCACAGGTGCTGCCCAGATGGACGGTGGAATCCTCGTGGTATCCGCAGCTGATGGTCCTATGCCTCAGACTCGTGAGCACATCCTTCTTGCTCGTCAGGTTGGTGTTCCTGCTCTTGTTGTTTTCCTCAATAAAACCGATCAGGTTGATGATGAGGAGCTTCTTGAACTTGTTGAGATGGAAATCCGCGAGCTTCTTAGTCAGTATGAGTTCCCTGGTGACGATATTCCAATCGTTAAGGGCTCTGCTCTTAAGGCTCTCGAAGGTGATGCCGCTCACAAAGAGGCTATCTTGAAGCTCATGGAAGCTGTTGACAGCTATGTTCCAGAGCCAGAGCGCCCGATCGACCAAGACTTCCTCATGCCTATTGAGGATGTGTTCTCAATTGAAGGACGTGGAACAGTTGCTACTGGACGTGTTGAGCGTGGTATCATCAAGAAAATGGAAGAAGTTGAGATCGTGGGAATTCGCGACACTCAGAAGACTACCATTACTGACATTGAGATGTTCCGTAAGCTTCTCGACGAAGGTCGTGCTGGTGACAACGTTGGTCTCCTCGTTCGTGGTCTTAAGAAAGAGGAACTTGAGCGTGGCCAGGTTATCGTGAAGCCAGGTTCTGTGACTCCTCACAAAAAGTTCAAGGCTGAGATTTATGTTCTCTCTAAGGACGAAGGTGGCCGTCACACTCCATTCTTCAGCAACTACCGTCCTCAGTTCTACTTCCGGACAACTGACGTGACCGGATCCATCAAGCTTCCTGACGGAGTTGAGATGGTTATGCCTGGTGACAATGTTGAGCTTGAGGTTGAACTTATTCAGCCAATTGCAATGGAGAAGACCATGCGTTTCGCTATCCGTGAGGGTGGCCGCACCGTTGGTGCAGGACGTGTTGGCGATATCCTTGACTAATCAAATTTAAGTAAACTGACTGACCTCGACTTAAAAAGAGGTTGACAGTTTAGGCTTTGTTGGGGCATTCCGGCTTTTCGCAGGAATGCCCCAAATTGCCCTCTAAGGACAGTAGCTCAATTGGTAGAGCATCGGTTTCCAAAACCGAGGGTTGCAGGTTCGAGTCCTGTCTGTCCTGCCATTTTTTTCATTTCAATTTTTTACCTCAACTCTCGAAACCGTTCTGACACATGCGCAAGGCCTTTTCATTTATTACCGAAGTCAAAGGAGAACTCCGTAAAGCTTCGTGGCCCTGGGATCCCGATCCTAAGGTTAAAGGGTTTCGCAAATACAAAGAACTCATCGATTCGACGATAGTGGTACTGATTGCAATGCTTCTGTTAGCTGGGTTTGTGGCCCTCTGGGATATGGTTCATCGAACTGCGTTGGATTGGTTAAATTCCTTGGTAATCGGTGGCTAAATTTAGACAGGTGGGTTCGATTGCATCTCCATTGTTGGAGAGGGTTGATTGGCTCCAGTTAATTTTCACAAGCAGTAATTCATTTTCGAGCAAGGTTAGAGGCGATGCCAACAATTCCTAAAGAAAAAGACCAGTGGTATGTCGTGCACGTTCTTTCTGGACAGGAAAACAGTGTAGCGAAGCGAATTCGTCGTGAAGTCGAGCGGGAAGAGCTCGGTGATTACATTTTTGAAGTTCTTGTTCCTACCGAAATGGTGGAAGAGAATCGACGCGGGAAGAAAGTCGAGATGAAGAAAAAGTTTTTTCCCGGCTACATCATCGTGAATATGTTTCTTTTCGATGAGAACAAGGATCTCGTTGAGCCATCTTGGTATTTCATCAAGGAGATGGATGGAGTGATCGGCTTTGCAGGGACAAAAGATCGTCCTATCCCAATGCGCCCTCGCGAGGTGAAGAGCATGTTGGCTCAGATTAAAGAGCGCGAGGAGTCGGTGCGACCTTCAATCTCTTTCGAGGTGGGGGATACCGTGCTCGTAGCCGATGGTCCTTTCGAGAGCCAGAACGGTGTGGTTGAAGAGATCGACCATGAACGCGGCAAGATTCGCGTTTCAGTAACAATTTTCGGACGTTCCACTCCTGTTGAGTTGGAAACTTGGCAGGTTCAGACCGCCTAACTTTTTTAATTTTAAGCAAACACAATTAGATGGCTAAGGAAGTAAAACAAATCTTGAAGCTACAGATTCAAGCAGGACAGGCGAATCCGTCTCCACCAGTCGGACCCGCGCTTGGTCAAGCTGGCGTGAATATCATGCAGTTCTGTAAGGACTTTAATGCGGCGACTCAACAGCAAGCGGGGGATCTTCTCCCGACTGTGATCACCGTTTTTAAAGACAGCTCTTTCACTTTCATCACGAAGCAGCCACCTGCGGCTGTTCTTCTTAAGAAGGCTGCAAACATCGCTTCTGGTTCTGGAACGCCAAATACCACCAAGGTAGGAACGATCTCCAAGGACAAGCTGATGGAAGTGGTGAAAATCAAAATGCCCGATTTAAACACAACTGACCCCGAGCAAGCTGCTAAGATTTTAGCCGGGACGGCTCGTCAGATGGGTCTTGAAATTGAGGGAATGTAATTCTATAGCGTCCGCCCCGCGTCATCAAGTGATGTGGGAAACGACGCAATTTGAAATAAACTGTAGGAGAGGGGGCCACCTGAGGCTCTCTTGCTTGCACTACTTAAAAAGAAAATGGCTAGTAAACCAAGTAAACGATACCAGGCGGCGAGTGAACTCGTCGAAACTGGCAAAACGTATCCTCTCGAGGATGCAATAGGTCTTCTCCAGAAGATGCCTGCTCCTAAATTTGATGGCACCATGACGGTCTCGTTCCGTCTCGGAGTTGACCCTCGCAAAAGCGACCAAATGGTTCGTGGTAGCGTTGCTCTCCCTCATGGCACTGGTAAGTCCGTGCGCGTAATTGTGTTCGCAATCGGTGATGCTGCTAAGGCTGCTGAAGCTGCTGGTGCTGACGAAGTGGGTATGGATGACCTCATCAAAAAAGTGCAGGACGGGTTCCTCGACTTTGATGCTGCTATCGCTACTCCAGATGCGATGAAGGAAGTGCGGAAAATCGCTCGAGTTCTTGGACCGCGTGGTTTGATGCCGAATCCAAAAACTGGCACCGTCACGGACGATACCGCCAAGGCCGTTAATGCAGCCAAAGCGGGTAAGATTGACTACAAAATCGACAAAAACGGTTGTCTTGCCGCTCCAGTAGGAAAGGC
Source organism: uncultured Roseibacillus sp. (assembly GCA_964444495.1). Taxonomy (GTDB): domain Bacteria; phylum Verrucomicrobiota; class Verrucomicrobiia; order Verrucomicrobiales; family Akkermansiaceae; genus Roseibacillus. Next base: position 8,171 of record CAYUHN010000042.1, read on the forward strand.
TTCTTTCACTTCTGCTCAATTGGTTGAAAATGCCGGCGCTCTTATCGACAGTGTTGTGAAAGCAAAGCCGTCTTCAGCTAAAGGAGATTACGTCCGCTCAGCGACCCTTGCTTCATCCATGCTTCCTGGTGTGGCTCTTGATCCTGCCCTCTACGCAACTATCTAACCCTTTCTTTTCCAGCGAATGAATCCTGATAAAAAAATCATTGTTGATCAGCTTTTGGAGCGGATCAATGGGTCTCCTTTCGTTATCGCAGTTGATTATACTTCGATGACTGTTCCTGAGTTCACCGAAATCCGCCAGCGTCTTGCTGAGGTCGGTTCTGAGTGCCACGTTGAGAAGAATCGCTTCATGCGCATTGCGCTTGAGAAGGCGGGTCTCCCAGCTCTTGGTGATGAACTTAAGGGGCAAACTGCTTTCGTCACAGGTGAAAGCGATGTTTGTGCTGCGGCTAAGGTCATTAAGAACTTCGTTAAGGAGTTTAAACGTCCAGATGTCAAAGCTGCTATCCTCGATGGGGAAGCGCTTAGTGTGGCTCAAGTCGAAGCATTGGCAGATCTTCCTTCTCGCGAAGTCCTTCTTGCCACGCTTCTTTCGGTTATCAACGCTCCTGCAAGCAAGTTGGTGCGGACAATCAACGAGCCGGGCGGCTCTCTTGCTCGTGTAATCAAAGCGAAGAACCCAGACGCAGAATAAAATTTAGAATGGAAACTGGCAGCGAGCGTCGCAAGGCAAACGCTGCTGGTGGTTATAGGGACTGGTCCCTAGTCGGGCTTCACGGCTGTGAGGTCTGAAATGAGCCGGAGGCTTCTGGCTCGCGACGACACCAATACCAAACAAAATAAAAAAATGGCTGATATTAATAATATTGCAGAAGAATTGGGCAAGTTGACCGTACTTGAAGCGGCAGAACTTGTGAAGAAGTTGGAAGAAGAGTGGGGCGTTTCTGCCGCTGCTCCAGTTGCTGCTGTTGCAGCAGGACCTGCTGCTGACGCGGCTCCAGCTGAAGAAAAAAGCGAATTTGACGTTGTTCTCGAAGCAGACGGCGGCAACAAGATCGCTGTCATTAAAGCGGTTCGCGGAGTGGTTTCCGGTCTTGGACTTGCAGAAGCGAAGAAGCTTGTTGAAAGCGCTCCTGCAACCCTCGCCGAAGGTCTTGCCAAGGATGCTGCAGAAGAAGCCAAAAAGGCTCTCGAAGAGGCTGGCGCCAAAGTCACCCTCAAGTAAGTTTTATTACTTTTTACTTATCCGAGGGGGTCTTTGCACCTCCTCGGACTTTTCAGGTTCTGGGATTGAGCAAGATTTGAGCAATCTCAGACTCCGGAGAGTCCGGAAACATTTTTGACATAGAGAGTTTGCTCTCGCCCTGAATTAAACCAGCCCGCGGTTCGCTCACGCCACCGCCAAACACCAAAATTAAATACCTAAGATGGAACGCCGTTACTTCGGAACAATTAAAGAGGTTATTGAACCCCCCAACTTGATTGAGGTTCAGAGCAAGTCTTATGAGGATTTCCTTCAGCAAGAAATTCCTCCCTCACAACGAGTTGATACCGGACTGCAGGCTGTCTTTAAGGAGGTCTTTCCGATTAAGAGTTATGATGATTCAGTTGAACTCGACTTCGTTGCCTACGATATTGAAGCTCCTAAGATGAGCTCTCTTGAGTCTCTTCGCTCTGGAGAGACGTTTAGTTCAGCGCTTTACGTGACCTTCAAGTTAAAGGATGAGAGTGCGACCAAGAAAGAGCGTGTTTACATGGGGGAACTTCCCATGATGACTCGTCGTGGTACTTTCGTCATCAATGGTGCAGAGCGGGTGATTGTTGCTCAGCTTCACCGTTCTCCAGGTATTTGCTTCGAGACTTCTATTCACCTGAATGGAAAAATTCTTCACTCGTTCCGTATTATCCCTGACCGTGGCTCATGGCTTGAGACTCAGTTTGATACAAACGACCTTCTCTATGTCTACCTTGATCGTCGTCGTCGTCGTCGTAAGTTCCTCGCAACGACTTTCCTTCGTGCTCTTGGTTTCCCGACTGATCGCGATATCGTCGAAAATTTCTACAATGTCCAGAAACTCAAGCTCAGCGCTGGGATGGACGAAGATGAGTTGGCATCACGTGTTCCTTTTGAGGATATCATGGATGGAGAAATCGTTGTCGCTCGCGCTTACGAGCCTCTTACCATTGGGGTTGTCAACCAGTTGATTGCTCTCGGGGTTAAGACCTTGGAAGTGATCAATTCAACTGAAGACGAAATTCTTCTTAAGTCACTCCGTAAGGATCCAGCCACTGACGAAGAGTCCGCACTCAAAGATATTTACAAGAAGCTTCGTCCTGGCGATCCGCCAACCGCAGCGAATGCTCGAGCACTTCTCAAGCGTCTCTTCTTCGATCCGAAGAAATACGACCTCACTCGCGTTGGTCGTTATAAAATTAATCAAAAGCTTGGTCTAAAAGTCGATCAAGATGAGCGCATCATGGTTTCGGAGGATTTCCTCAATGCCATGAAGTATCTTCTTAAGCTAAAGAAAGGGGAAGGGGTTCTCGATGATATCGATCACCTTGGTTCTCGTCGCGTTCGTGCCGTTGGTGAGCTTCTGGCTAACCAGTGTCGCGTGGGCCTTGCTCGTACCGAGCGTTTGGTGAAAGAGCGTATGACTCTCTTCGATGTCAATATCGAAGGAATGACTCCTCAGAAGCTCATTAACCCGAAAGCGCTTAGCGCGGTGGTTCGTGATTTCTTCGGTCGTTCACAGCTTTCTCAGTTCATGGATCAGACCAACCCCTTGGCGGAGTTGACTCACAAGCGTCGTCTTTCGGCTCTTGGGCCAGGTGGTCTTAATCGTGACCGTGCTGGTTTCGAAGTTCGTGACGTTCATCCTTCTCACTATGGACGGATTTGTCCGATTGAGACTCCGGAAGGTCCAAACATTGGTTTGATCAACTCGATGTGTACTTATGCTCGTATTAACGAGTTTGGCTTCATCGAGACTCCTTACCGTCAGGTTAAGGATGGAAAAGTTACTAAGAATATTGAGTATCTTACTGCGGATCAGGAAGAAGGTTTTCTCATCGCGCAGGCCAACAATATTATCGATGAAGAAGGGGTCTTCCAAAATGAGCGTATTACTGCTCGTGAACGAGGCGAGTTCCTCGAAGTCGACCCTAACGACGTTCAGTATATGGATGTTTCCCCTAAGCAGCTCGTATCTGTTGCGGCGGGAATGATTCCTTTCCTTGAGCACGATGATGCAAACCGTGCTCTCATGGGGTCGAACATGCAGCGCCAAGGTGTTCCGCTTCTCGTTTCCGAGTCTCCTTTTGTAGGGACTGGATTGGAAGGGAAGGCTGCTCGTGATTCAAGGGCTGTTATCGTAGCTGAAGGTGACGGTATTGTGGCAGCAGCAACTGCTGAATTTATCGTTACGAGTCCTGATGGCGAGCTTCCTATTTCCGACGAGAAGTTTCTCAGCGATCCTGAAGGTTTAAAGACTGTTCCGGATAAAGGGATTTTTGTCTATCCGCTTCGTAAGTTCATGCGCTCGAACTCCGGTTCATGCATTAACCAAAAACCGATTGTGAGCCGTGGCTCCAAAGTGAAGGTCGGAGATGTTCTTGCTGACGGTCCTAATACCGAGCAGGGTGAGCTAGCTCTTGGTCGTAACGTTCTCGTTGCTTTCATGCCTTGGAACGGTTATAACTTTGAGGATGCGATTGTCATTTCAGAGCGAATCGTGAAGGATGATGTCTACACTTCTATTCATATTAGTGAATTCGAGGTTGCCGCAAGGGATACGAAGCTTGGCCCTGAGGAGATCACTCGTGATATTCCAAATGTAGGTGAAGAAGCGCTTAAGAACCTCGACCATGATGGAATCGTTCGCGTAGGTGCAGAAGTTCACCCAGGAGATATTCTGGTAGGTAAGATTACTCCGAAAAGTGAAACTGAGCTTGCTCCGGAAGAACGCCTTCTTCGTGCGATTTTCGGTGAAAAAGCAGCGGACGTGAAGGATACGTCTCTCCGTGTTCCCTCAGGAACAATCGGAATCGTTCAAGAGATTCGTATGTCTTCTCACGGTATCGCACGTGCTCGTAACGAGGAAGTGAATACCGCTGAAGCGAAGAAGCAGCTCAAGAAGATTAACGACGAATACAAGAAGAAGAAAGATAAGCTCACTGATGACCTCACTGAGAAACTTTCTGATATTCTTCTTGGAGAGAAAATCCCTCTCGATGTCGTCAATGCTCAGACGGGAGAAATTATTATCCCCGCGAATCGTAAAATTACGAAGACTCTCCTTCGTAAGCTTGCTGCCGCTCATGATCACATCGAAATCGACCCAAGTCCGATTCGGAACAAGATTCTCGAAATCATCTCAGGCTTTGAAAGCCGTTTTGGTGAACTTGACTCTGATCGTGAACGTCGCCTCGACCAAATCGAAAGCGGTGACGAAGTCGATCCAGGTGTAATTAAAGAGGTGAAGGTCTTTGTTGCTAAGAAGCGGAAGCTTTCAGTTGGTGATAAGATGGCCGGACGTCACGGAAACAAGGGAGTGGTAGCGATCATCGTTCCCGAAGCCGACATGCCGTTCCTCTCTGATGGAACTCCTGTCGACATCTGCTTGAACCCACTCGGCGTTCCTTCTCGAATGAACGTGGGACAGGTTTTGGAAACACACCTCGGGGTGGCTGCCAAAGCACTTGGTTTCAAAGTGGCAACTCCGATTTTCGATGGTATCCATGAAGATAAAATCTGGAACTACCTTTCTGAGGCCAAAGCGGTCGATGGATACGGTTGGATTGGAGATGGTAAAGATGGTTCTACCGCCGGTAAGAGTATGCTCTACGACGGTCGCACCGGAGACCCCATTCACCAGCCAGTTGTAGTTGGCCAGATTTACATGCTTAAGCTTGGTCACCTCATCGCCGACAAGATTCACGCTCGTGCGGTTGGTCCATACAGTCTCGTTACTCAGCAGCCGCTTGGTGGTAAGGCTCAGTATGGTGGTCAGCGATTCGGGGAGATGGAGGTTTGGGCTCTCGAAGCCTACGGAGCCGCCTACACCCTGCAGGAGCTACTCACCGTTAAGTCAGATGACGTGCAAGGACGCACGCGCATTTATGAAGCCATCGTGAAAGGGGATAACACCCTCGAAGCGGGCACTCCAGAATCATTCAACGTCCTCATTAAGGAGATGCAGTCTCTCGGCCTCGACGTCCGTCCAGGTCGTGGTTTGGCTGCTAAAGAATCGGGCGAGGGCTTGGGACTCTCGGACGACTTCTCCCTTGATGATCTTACTATCTAACCAAACTCCCTAAGAACGAACAAACGAAACGAATATGAGCGTTGAAACGAACTTACGAGATCTCTACGGAGTTGACGAAAAACCCGAAGCCTTTGATCACGTTGCGATCACGGTGGCTCATCCCGATACCATTCGGAGTTGGAGTCATGGGGAAGTAAAGAACCCAGAAACAATTAATTACCGGACCTTCAAACCTGAAAAGGGAGGTCTCTTCTGTGAGCGAATCTTCGGACCCACTCGAGACTGGGAGTGTGCTTGCGGAAAATATAAGCGTATTAAGCACAAAGGGGTCATCTGTGACCGTTGTGGGGTAGAAGTGACCTTGTCCCGCGTTCGTCGTGAGCGGATGGGGCACATCGAGCTGGCTGTTCCTGTCAGTCACATTTGGTTCTACAAGTGTATGCCTAGTCGTATCGGTCTCGTGCTCGATATGGCCGCGCGTCAGTTGGAGCGAGTGATTTACTACGAAGATTACATGGTAATCGATCCGGGTAATACACCATTAGAGTTGGGTCAGCTTTTGACCGAGCACGAACTCCGTGATGCGGAAGACGAATATGGTGAAGATAGTTTCCGTGCCGCAATGGGTGCAGAGGCTCTTCAGGAATCTCTTAAGCAGGTCGATCTTCCAGCTCTCATCATTGACCTTGAGGAGCAGATGGAAGCGACGCGCTCCAAGCAGAATCGTAAGAAACTCGCCAAGCGTCTTAAGCTGGCTCAGGGTTTCCATGGTTCGAATAGCCGTCCCGAGTGGATGATCATGAATGTTCTTCCGGTCATTCCTCCTGATCTTCGTCCTTTGGTTCCTTTGGAAGGTGGTCGTTTTGCGACTTCTGACCTTAACGATCTTTATCGTCGTGTGATCAACCGGAACAATCGTCTCCGCAATCTTCTTCAGCTGAAGACTCCGGAAGTCATTATCCGAAATGAGAAGCGTATGTTGCAGGAGGCAGTTGATGCTCTCTTTGACAATGGACGCCACGGTCGCGCAGTGACTGGAGCGGGCAACCGTCCTCTCAAGTCACTCTCTGATATGCTCAAGGGTAAGGGCGGTCGTTTTCGTCAGAACCTTCTCGGTAAGCGAGTGGACTACTCTGGTCGTTCCGTTATTGTAATTGGACCTGACCTCAAGCTTCACCAGTGCGGTCTTCCTAAGAAGATGGCTCTCACCTTGTTTGAGCCCTTCATTATCCGTCGTCTCAAGGAGTTGGGCTATTGCCACACCGTGCGTTCGGCTAAGAAGATGATTGATCGTAAGACCACCGAAGTTTGGGATATTCTTGCCGAGGTAACTAAGGGGCATCCTGTGATGCTCAACCGGGCTCCCACTCTTCACCGTCTCTCGATTCAGGCTTTCGAGCCCGTCTTGATTGAGGGTTCTGCCATTCGTCTCCACGCTCTCACTTGTTCGGCTTATAACGCCGACTTTGATGGTGACCAGATGGCGGTGCACGTTCCTCTTTCGGTAGAAGCACAGATGGAGGCTCGCCAGCTCATGCTTGCGCCTAATAACCTCTTCTCTCCTGCGAGTGGACAGCCGATTACAACTCCTTCCCAGGATATTATTCTCGGGATTTACTACCTGACCTACGTTCGTTCGGCCGCTAAGCCAAGCGAAGATGAGCAGTTGCCTTCCTTCTCCACTACGGACGAGGTTGAATATGCAATTTCTCAGCGTGGAGTGACTTATCACCAGTGGATTCGTCTCCGTAACCCGAACTATGGTGAAGACACCATTATGGGGGACAAGGAGTCTCGGCACATCATCACCACTCCAGGTCGAGTTCGTTTCAACGAAATCTGGCCGAAGAGCCTTGGTTTTGTAAACGAAACCGTTGGTAAGAAGCAGATCGGAAATATCATTTGGCGTTGCTACCAGGCTGCTGGGCGCGGACCGACTGTTGAGTCTCTCGACCTTCTTAAGGAGCTTGGCTTCAAAGAAGCGAGTCGTTCTGGAATCTCTATCGGGATCGTCGACATGGTCGTGCCTGAGGAGAAGAAAGTTGAAGTTGAAAAGGCTTACGCTGAGATCGAAACCTACACCAAGCACTACCAGAACGGTATTATTACCGACGGGGAACGCTACCAGCGGGTTGTTGATGCATGGACTCGTTGTACCGATAATGTTTCCAGTGCGCTTTATCGTAAGATTGAGCACAACGATGGAGGCGTTCTCGCTAACCCTCTCTTCATGATGGTTGACTCTGGTGCGCGTGGTAACAAGAACCAGATCAAGCAGCTCTCCGGAATGCGTGGTTTGATGGCTAAGCCATCTGGTGAGATTATTGAGCGACCCATTACCTCGAACTTCCGTGAAGGTCTTTCTGTATTGGAATTCTTTATTTCCACTCACGGTGCTCGTAAGGGACTCGCTGATACCGCCCTTAAGACTGCTGACTCCGGTTATATGACTCGTAAGTTGGTCGACGTTTCTCAGGATGTTATCGTGACGATTGAGGATTGCGGAACCGTTAACGGTCTTCTCATGCAGACCATTTATAGCGGGGAAGAGGAGTCGACTTCTCTTGCTTCTCGTATCTACGGCCGAACTTCTCTTGAGAAAGTAACTGACCCTGTTTCTGGTGAAGTGATTCTCGAGCCCGGTCAGCTTATTGACGAAGAGACTGGCCTCAAAGTCGAGAACGTTGGTCTCGAGCAACTCCGGGTTCGTTCTCCGCTCACTTGTGCCGCCGACCGTGGTTGCTGTAGGAGCTGTTATGGTCTTAATCTTGCGACTAATGAGCTCGCTGAGATTGGTCAGGCTGTTGGAATTATCGCTGCTCAGTCTATTGGTGAGCCAGGAACACAGTTAACGATGCGGACTTTCCACTCCGGTGGTGTTGCCTTTAGTGCTTCTAAGCAGCCGTTTATCACGACTAAGGTGAAGGGCTTTGTGGCCTACCTCGACCTTCGCGTGGTAGAAGATGTGGATGGTAACTTTGTTGTTCTCAATAAGAACGGTAAGATTTCTATCCGAGACAAAGATGGTCTCGAGCTTGAGTCTCATAAGATTGTTATTGGTTCCGTCATTTCCGCTGCTGATGGCAGCGAAGTGAAGAAGGGACAGCAGATTGCGACTTGGGATTCACACTCCGTGCCGATTATTACTGAGAAGCCTGGTAAGGTTGAATTCCGTGATATGTTGACCGGTATTACCGTTCAGTCCGAAACTGATAAGGAGACGGGTAAGAAGGGGATGACCGTTACTGAGCACAAAGAGGACCTTCATCCACAGGTTGTAATCGTTGATCCGAAGACCAAGGATGTTCTTGCTGCTTATTCAATTCCAGTCGGCGCTCACCTTTCTGTTAAAGAAGGTCAGAAAGTCGCTGGGGGAACGCAGCTTGCGCGAACTCCGCGTAAGGTTGCTAAGACCAAGGATATTACTGGTGGTCTTCCACGAGTTGCAGAGCTCTTCGAAGCTCGTCGTCCGAAGGATGCTTGCGTAATCGCTAAGATTGACGGAGAGGTTTCCTTTGGAGGCACTGTCCGTGGTAAGAAGAAGGTCATTGTCACCGACCCTGAATCTCAGGAATCTGTGGACCATCTCGTGCCAATGGGCCGTCAAATCATTGTTACTGAAGGTGATTTCCTCAAGCGAGGTGACCAGATCACAGAGGGCCCTGTTGCCCCCGAAGATCTTCTTGAAGCTTGCGGAATGCAGGCCTTGCAAGAGCACTTGGTGACCGAGGTTCAGTCTGTTTATCGTGCCCAAGGGGTAGAGATTAACGACAAGCACATCGAGGTTGTTATTCGCCAGATGCTTCGTAAGGTGCGCATCACTGAGCCAGGTGATTCCGATTTCCTTTGGGGTGACCAGGTTGAGCGTATTACTTTCCGGAAAGTGAACGAAGAGTTGGCCGAGCAGGGTGGTAAGCCCGCCGAGGCAGAGCCAGTTCTCCTCGGAATTACGAAAGCGTCCCTTGAAACGGAATCCTTTATCTCCGCTGCTTCTTTCCAGGACACCACTCGTGTTCTTACTGAAGCTGCGACTATGGGTAAGATTGACCGTCTCACTGGATTTAAAGAGAACGTGATTATGGGTCACTTGATTCCTGCGGGAACCGGTTTCCAGACTCACCGCTCTGTCGATATCGAGTTCACGGTTGAAGAGCCTGAGCCTATCAAGAGAGAAGAAACTCCTGTTGAGGGCGCAGAAGGAATGGAAGGCGAAGCTCCTGCTCTTGCTGGAGAAGCACCCGCCCTTGCCGGGGAAGTTCCAGTTCTTGATGAGCCCACTGTAGAAGAGCCAGAGAAGGAAGAAGCTGGTGAGGTCGCTGATATGACTCTCCCTCCTGCTCCAACCTCAATCACTGAAGAGCTTGCTAAGGACGCAGGACCTTCTTCTAGTGAAGAGCCTCTTGACGAAGAGCCACCTGTCGACGAAGCGAAAGAATCAGCGTAGAGCTGAATTTTTGAAAAATTATGATAGCCGAGTCCCGTAAGGGGCTTGGCTATTTTTTTACTTGGCTACGATTTAAGCCTTTGATGCCCCAGCTACAGCTTTTGTTACTTATACATGAATCAATATTCTCAAAATACTATCGGACGATTTGTTCAATCTCTACTCTTTGTCGTTCTTTCAGTTCTTTCGATTTCTCGTGCTCAGGAGACCACAACAATCAGAGGGTCAGTCGCTCTTCCCGAGAAGGTTGCGGATGGAATTAATCTGGAAGGGCTTTCGCTTTCAGATGCTATCGTACTACTAGAAGGAAGTTACAGACACCCGAATATGCCCTATCCTGAGGATTGGAGCGAGAAGACGAGAGAAGAGCGTTCTGCTTGGACAAAGGCTTTTCGTCTTTCGCCCGAATATCAGGATTATACCGCTAAGGTGAAAGCTGAGCGAGCGAAGAGAGCAGTCTTTAGTACTGAATTAGCAGAAGATGGGAGCTTTGTTTTCAAAGATATTCCTCTCGCTTGGTATCAACTTTCGGTGGCGATTATGCATCCGGAAGTGGAAGGAGAACCTTCGCGCGAACTCGCTCGCGCCTATAAGATGACTCAATTTTTTGTTAAGGATGCAACGAAGCCTCATACGATTTCTCCTTGGGTTTTAGAGGTGAAGAATGTGTTGATGCCTGGTGACGAGGCTCCGGATTTTTTGATAACAGATTACGAAGGGAAAGAATTCACTTTGTCGAGTTTACGAGGTCAGTTCGTTTTAATTGATTTTTGGGCCACTTGGTGTGGTCCTTGTATTGCAGAAATACCGAATTTAGAAGAAGCCTTCGAAAAGTTTGGTGGCGACCGCTACACGAGTCTCGGGCTTAGTGTGGATGATAAACTTTCTGATCCGAAGGCCTTTCTGAATAAGAATCCCTCTCAGTATCTTCAAGGTTATGTAGGGTATCCTGAGCGTTATCAGAAAATTCAAAATCATTATGGAATTCAGACGATTCCTTCTATTTGGTTAATCGACCCGAATGGGAAAATTGTGGCTCGCGATCTTAGAGGCGCTAAGATTGGAGAAGAGGTGAGCAAGGCTCTTTCTAAGGAGTAGCTTCACTAGCCTAGCCCCTACATAGGGCAGATTTTTATGAATTCGCACAAGCAAATACAACCTGGTCTCACTAAACTGGGTTGGATTGGAACTGGGGTGATGGGCCAGAGTATGGCTGGTCACTTACTGACTGCAGGCTTTGACCTTACTATTTTTTCTCGTACTAAAGAAAAGGCATCTAAACTTTTAGCTCAAGGAGCAGCGTGGGCGAATTCGCCGAGAGAAGTTGCAGAGTTGTCAGACGTCGTCTTTACCATGGTTGGATTTCCCTCCGACGTTAGAGAAGTGATTCTTGGAGAGAATGGCGTCCTTTCTGGCTCAGAGAAAGGGAAGGTCCTTGTCGATATGACCACGAGCGAGCCTTCCTTGGCGGAAGAGATCGCTCACCATGCCAAAGCGAAAGGGGTTTTGAGTCTGGATGCTCCCGTCTCGGGGGGCGATGTCGGAGCTCGTAACGGAGTCCTCTCCATTATGATCGGAGGTGACTCTGAAGTGGCTTCAGCTCTACAATCTTGCTGGGATGTGATGGGCAAGACGATTGTTCATCAAGGAGGCCCAGGGGCAGGACAGCATACTAAGATGGTGAATCAAACTTTAGTCGCTGCAGGGATGATCGGAGTTTGCGAGGCCCTTCTTTATGCTCATCGTGCTGGTCTTGATTTGGAGTCTGTGCTGCGTTCGGTTTCTTCTGGAGCCGCCGGGAGTTGGGCCCTATCCAATCTTGCTCCCCGCATTGTGGCAGGAGACTTCGAACCTGGTTTTTATGTTGAGCATTTTCTCAAAGATATTGGTATTGCTCTAGCTGAGGCAGAAAGAATGAGGCTAACGCTTCCCGGCCTCAATCTCGCACAAGAACTCTATCGTAAGGTTCTAGCGCAGGGGAGGGGGAGAAAAGGAACCCAAGCGCTCCAACTTGCCCTAGCTGAAATCAGTGGAATTGATTGGAAGGCTTCTAAATAGCCTAAGGGAATTTTCGATTCTTTGCACCTCAAGCTCTTCACGAGCCGTTTTAATGCCTATCCTATAATCCACCTTCGAACCTATGATTGAGTCGTATCGGGTATTAGGAAGACTCAATTGAATAAATTAGAGGCTTCTTTTTTCTTTTTTTCAATCGCTCGCTTGCTAACCAGAACCATAACAAGAGCAACCAGTGCAGGAAGGCCTTGTAGAAAGATAATAGAATCTTTGATGGTGAAGGAGCCGAAAACTCCAGCGATAATTATACAAAGTAAGAAAAATAATTGAAGCTGTCGTCCAAAGTTCTTTTTCGGATGGAAAAGTCCCCAAAGAAGGCCTGCTGCTAGGAAACCGTTATAGAGGCCTTGATTAGCGGCAATTGCTTGAGTCGATTCTGCAAATTCAGAGCTAAAGCCAAAGACCGCTCGTGCTCGTGGCTTATTCCAGAAAAACATTTCTAAAATCAAGATGTAGGATGTAGAGATGCTCCACTGCAACCAAAAGAACAAGGGCACGAGAAATGGTGAGAGTTAAAAGCATCGAGGAGAAATACGCGCGAGAGGAGATAAAGTCTGTATTTTTTCGCGACAAGTCCTCAAAAGGTAATGTGCTCATCTTAGGGCTAGTTGCTCTGTTAGTAGTGATTGCAATGGTTCTATCCAAAGCCG
>CAYUHN010000043.1:0-20603 GCA_964444495.1 uncultured Roseibacillus sp.
GGATAAGATCCTATTCCTTGATGGTTTGCTAATTCTCCTACATAAGAGATTTCGTTAATGAATGAACCTTCATTTGCGAGCAATTGCGGATCGGCCGCGACAATTGCACGGAACAAGTCTTCTCCAGAAGCAGAAACTTCCCAACGGTAACCCCAAGCAAAACTTTCCCGTTCAGTTCCATCGTTGAAGTCGATAACCAGTGTGGAGAGATTAGAACCTTCTCCTACGATAAAGCGCAGGTCTGCTTGTTCTGCGATGGTGACTGCTTGAGAAGTCACTCCTGTCGTCAACAAAATGGCGATAAGCCAATTAGTAGTATATTTCATTTATTGATTTGGTTGCCAATAGAACCCCTTAGCACGCGAAGGAGCTTCTCTCTTTCACGCTGGCACGTGATAAGAGGAACGACGACCGATGGAATAAAGTATTCGGACTTCTGGTTCAAGCCGCCTTCTCTCTCCTTCACCCATTGAAGCGAGAACTTCTTCAGATTGGATACGAGAGAATTTGTTACCAGTTACCGCAGCGCGTCTGTTCTGGATTTGCACCAGATTCCATACATCCCTGCATCAGCGTTGGGAGGGGAAATAAGGGCGCAGCTCTATTCCTTCAAGTTAAAAAAAATGAACAATCCACTCCGAGCCTTTTCAGTTGGTGTGGAGCCGCTCGTTTGTTAACACCAAGCAATGGCTGAACGGTCTAAAAAACTTCAATCGGCGGTGATCATCTTCGCCTTGGCTCTACTTGTTCTTCTTTTGGCGATAACTCTGCTCACTTTTCTACCGCAGGATTTAAGCGATATCGAAGGCCGTAATCTTAGCGGGGTGGAAAAGGCAACGCCTCGCGATCTCAAACAAGTTCTAAAAACAGGGCTCGACCGAGAGCTACGCGTTTCGCTCACAGAAAAGGAGATCAACGAGTATCTTACGGAGAAAATTAAAGGTTCTCAAGAAGGACCGCTAGGAAAGTATGTGAGTTATCGAGGAATTTGGGTTCGGCTCAATGAAGGTTCTATCGACCTGATCTTTGAGCGCGTCGTTTTTAACCGTCCTCACACAATTGCATTGAGAATCAGTCTTGCCCAGACGATCGATGGCGAAAACCGCATGACTAGTACACCAGACTGGGAAGGGGGACGTCTTGGGCAACTGCCCGTTAGGGAGGGCTATCTTCATTCTGTGATGAGTTCCGTGCAGGAATTTCAAGAAGTTCTCGCTCCAGAATTCGATCTCATCAAAACTTATCTAGAAGGACGAGCAACCATCAGTATCACCGAAGATCGAATTGATTTCACCCCGCGAGAGAGCTTATTAGCTCTCTAGATTTGAGATTTTCCTATTATGCGATGGCTTCTGTGCATCTGTTTGGCTTTTTCAAGCCCCGCATTATTAGAGGCTCAACTAGCCCAATCCTCCTTTAAACGAGTTACCTCGGAAGATCAACGGGTCATCGTTTTTGCGGAACATACCGTTGTTGCTACTCGCGCTCAGTCACTCATTACAAAACTTCGCAACGACTTAGCCGAAGTATTCCGAGAGAAAGCACTCAATACAAAAGTGCCTCCCTTTGAGCTCAATAACGATCTCATTATTACCTTTTACGGAAGCCCTGGAGACAAAGCTCCTCCGAATTTAGCGGCGAGACGAGTTCGTCGTGCTACTGGAAGCGAACGCTTCCGAATTGAAATTGATTTCCATCTCGCAAAAGGATTTGATTCACAATTAATTGAAGATGAAACACTTAAAGCTATTCTTTTAGACCAAGGCCTCCATCGAAACCTCGCAGAAGGGCAAAATTTTCATGTTCCGCCCTGGCTCAAACTTGGGATCCAAGAGCAACTTGCTTGGAGAGCTCAAACTGCAGACAAGAGTCTCTACCGCTCTCTCTTTGAAGGAGGCTACCTAATGGAGGTCGAAGACATGCTCGCCGCCAAAGATATAACCGAACTCGATGCGGCTCAGCGAACCGCTCTGCGAATTTCAGCCGGCGCCCTTTCCATATCACTGGTGAAGCAACCAGGAGGAAAGGCGGCCTTTCGTGACTATTTACGAGAAATTCCCACCTTCGAAGGCGATCCCGTTATTCTCATGCGAAAGCATTTCTTTCAAACCGGTCTCACGGAAGAGAGTTTCGCCAAATGGTGGGCTCTTCAACTGTCGGTCCTTACCAAAGATGTGGTAGAAGAAACTCTTGGCCCATTGGAGACCGAAGAAGCACTCTCAAAGATTCTGCAGAATTCACTAAATTTGGAAGATGGTTCTTCTCAGCTCTACCAACTGTCCGCATTTGAAGAAATCCTAGCTCTCGAGGATTCCCAACGCATTCTCGTTCTCTCACCGATTTCCGAAAACCTTCTTCTTCTCGCCTACCGCTGCTTTCCTCCCCATACCCCTGTCATCGTCGGCTATCTCGATATCTGCCAACGACTGGCAAAAGGCGAGAGTGAGAATGTAGCCTCCCAGCTGGTTGAGCTCGACCAAACTCGCCACGCTCTTAAGCAAACTGGCGAACGCGTTCGGGACTATCTTGATTGGTATCAAATATCGAACGCTACCGAATTAAGCGGCAGTTTTGCAGACTACAATCGTCTTAAAAAGGACCTCGAAAATCAGCCCGCTCCCTCGCCTGGAAAGATAGGCGCCTATCTCGATACTGCCCAAAGGATCTACAACACCCCAATTCGACCATAGATTAGCGGACGAAAGGCGCTCAGCCTGACAAAGCATTTTGACTTTGCGCTTGAGGGCGGCTGGTGCTGTGTGAAGGTTAGAACAGGATGAATCGCTTATTGCTCCTCTTGTTAATGTTGTTTTTTGGACTGAGTTCTTCGCATGCCCAGAGTTTCTCAGCGAGCAACGAGCGCCCACCTGCTGTTCCGCGCGAATTTCGAGGCGCTTGGTCTGCCTGTGTTTACAATATTGATTGGCCCAGTCGTAAAGGGTTGAGCGCCAGTTCTCAACAGGCGGAAATGAAGCGGATACTAGACCGCATGGTAAGCCTGAATATGAATGCTCTCATTTTTCAGGTTCGCCCAAATGCGGATGCAGTCTATCAGTCGAGCTTAGAGCCTTGGAGTTCATGGATTAGCGGCACGATGGGGCGTTCTCCTGGCTACGATCCCCTCTCTTATTGCATTCAACAGGCTCATTCTAGAGGAATCGAAGTTCATGCGTGGTTTAATCCCTTCCGCGCCCTGCCAAATAGTTCAATGGCGACTGCTAGCAATCATGTAACTAAGACGAACCCATCAGTAATTCGACAATTTAAGAACTATAGCTGGATGGATCCCGCTAGCGCTTGGACACGAAGCCATGCTCTACGAGTGATGATGGATGTGGTGAAGCGCTATGACATCGATGGTCTTCATATCGACGATTATTTTTATCCTTATCCTGATGTTGGAACCGACGGAATAGCCAAGCAGATCTTTCCAGATGGAAAATCGCCCGCACAGCGTCGTGGTTATGTAGATAATTTCGTTCGAGACATGTACCGAACAGTTAAAAAAGAGAAGCCGTGGGTTCGAGTTGGGATCAGCCCTTTCGGGATTTGGCGACCAGGGGTTCCAGCAGGGACGACCGCCCGAATTGATGCTTATCATCATTTGTCGGCAGATTCTCGCAAATGGCTAAGCAGTGGCTGGTGCGACTACTTAAGTCCTCAGCTTTATTGGCGAATTAATAGCGAGCAGAGCTTCACTCGTCTACTAACTTGGTGGCGTCAACAAGGAAGCCGCCCAGTCTGGCCAGGAGTGGCGACTTCACGAATCGGTTCTTCTGAAGATCCGGGACGCCCCGCTAGTGAAATCGTGAATCAGGTCAAACAGAGCCGCACAATCGGCCGCAATTGGGTAGGGCACGTGCATTGGAGCATGAAGTCTTTGCTTCAAAATAGAGGCGGGGTTGGTGGATTGCTCAAGAGCAATGTCTACAGCGAGCCCGCTCTAGTGCCTCCCATGCCTTGGCTAAGTACAAAAAAGCCTACTGCACCACGAGCGAGAGCGCAGGGAAACGGCGGCGCCATTTCGGTAAGCTGGGGAACGACAAACGGCGCATCGAAATATGCCGTTCAAGCTCGATATGGGAAAACTTGGCGTTGCACTCACGTTGTTTCCGGTGGAGCCACACGGGTCTCAGTCCCAGCTGGCGCGGAAGCGATTGCGGTTACAGCAGTAGACCGGTTTGGAACAGCGAGCGCTCCTTCTGTTTTGAGCGTTCAATAATAACTGAAAATCAAGATTGATTAAATACACTGTGTCATTTTGAATAAAATCGCTTAAGATATTCTAAGAATTTTGCTAGGTCTCTTTCTCTCAGCAGAGACGGAATAATTTGTAGTTCTTGACGATCTACAGCTGGTGCGATAAGCGCCTTTCGACTGCCTCCCCCAAGAGATTTGTAACACTACCTATGAAGCTTCGTATTTTCCTCACATCGACCTCTTCTATTCTCGCAGCTTGGATGCTAGCCAGCTATCAGCGAGAGCTTCCGGTTGATTCTCATTTTTACCAAGGTATTAGCAGCGTTCAGACGCAGCTTTCCTCCGAAAAATCTGAGGAGACCGATGAAGCGGGTGTCTCATTGATCAACGCCGCTGCGACATCAATTGTTGCTAGTAAATAAATTATTCTGATGAACTTTGGCTCTCTCATCCAAATAGAGATCCGTAATTTCTCACGAGTAGATTCAAATATTTTCACTCTCGTTCTTACGAGCGCCCTTTTTTGAAATTCCTCCTCCTATCAAAAACGCTCTCAAGCCTTAATTTAGGAGAAGGTCTACGGAAACGTAATGTCTTTTCAGACATTCTTTAGGTAGTACTCCGTTTGAAGAAATCAATTCTTCGTCGCCAAATACAAAATAAGTTTTTTGTACTTTGCTGAAATGCCTATTGCAGTGAGCAAGAGGTTTTGTTTGGTTTCCAGCCCGCAGTCACTATTCGCGGATCTTTACGCATGTCTACTTCTTCAGATCCATCTGATGTCCACGAGTTTAAGTGCGCAGCCTGTGGGCATGTCGTTCCTTTTCCAGATGGGAGTATCAATACGGAAGCCATCTGTCCAGGTTGCACGGTTCTTGTTCGTCGCCGTTCAAAAAGCGACACAATGGCCATTCCGGTAAGTATGGAACTTCCGGAAGAATTCGAACCTGCAGATCTGGGGCAAGTTCCAAAACTCTCGAATACACTGATAAATCGCTATCAAAAGAATCGACGCCTACGTGTCGTAGAGACAGGAGATCCGTTAAGTGATAGCAACCATGCTTTAGCAAGGGCTATCGAACGTCTTGCAGGAGCAATTGAAGGAGGCGGATTGGGTGGACTCGTCGCAGGTCTTCAGAATGGGCAAGAACGAGAAACCCACGATGTAAATGCCGCCCCTACAAATGCCGCCCCTACCTCAGACACGGCGAACCCACTCATTAATGCTGAGGAAAATTACTCTGAATTCGAGGAAACAGAAGAACCAATTATTGGTGATAAAAGCAAAGCCGATCCCCTCGGAGCGGCTGTCTTAGTGCGCCGAGAAGCCGCCGTAGAAGCTCATCGTTTCCAACGAACTTCTCAAGCCCACACAGACATCAAAGGCCAGCAACAATCAAAATTGAATCGTTGGGTACAAAAACATCCCTTCACAATGATGACGTTTGGCGGCTTGCTGGTTACGGCTCTCATTACATTTGTATTCTTGTTAATGAATGGATTCTTTGACCCCGCTCCAGAGTCTATTGACGATGAGACTGTAGCCCTTTTGGCTGAAGGAAATCCTGATGTTGTTCTTGCCGAAAAAGAAGCGCGTGGATTTCTCAATGCAGGAGGCTTACCTGCTGCTCTCCCGTATATTTACAATGGGACTGGGATCATGCCTAAGCTTGAACGCTTTTACGAACCCTTGTCTGATAACGTAAACTACGGTATCAAACTGACGCGACGGGAAAAGACAGGGAATCGCAGTGCTTATTTCTACGATGTTCAGTCGGGAGGAAACTCTAATCCGCTGGTAGTCTTGCAAGAACGCTCTGCTTTTAAGGTTTTTTGGGAGTACGGAGCTGAGATTGGTGATTTAAATTGGGAAAGCTTTTTGAGGGCAGAGCCTTCAGATGTTTTGCTAATGAGAGTTTTCATTCGCCCTGATAACTCCTACGATAATACCCACCCTTCTGAAGAATGGAGTAGCTGGTTAGCTCAAGATTGGAGAGGGCAATACAGTTTGAGAGTTTTTGCAAAACGCAATGATGTGGCACACCGTCGATTGGAAGCCGTGGTTAAGAACTATCCTGTGATACGAAACGGAAACGAGTGGGCTATGGTGCAAGCACGTCTCCGTAATCTACAAGCTGGCCAACAGCTTCGCAATGAAGTTGATGAGGTTGTAGAAGCCGTCGACATTCCTCTCGGCTCATGGTTGCCGGAGGCTTTCGCGCCCAACAATACTTTTTATTCAAGGCAAGATGAAAAAGGCGGCCGGAGGCGCCGAACTCTTTTCGAAGAAGAAAAGGCTGAATAAGCGACTAAGGACCACCATTGGGAAGTGAGGCTAGAAGCTCGATTCGTCTCCCTTGGGCTTCTTTAGCAAGCCGGAGCCAGTGGGTATCGATATCGAAGAGATCAGGAAAGCGGTTGGCCCATTCTACCACAATGATCCCTTTTTGATCGAAGTAATCGTCCCAACCGAGATTAAAAAGCTCCTCTTCGCTTTTTAGGCGGTAAAAATCAAAATGAAACAGAGGTAACCTCCCAGAAAGATATTCTTGTGCGAGAGAAAAGGTTGGACTGGTAATTTGCTCTCGGACGCTAAGACCCTTTGCGAAACCCTTCACAAAATTCGTTTTTCCAGCTCCCATTTCACCCACCAAGCCAATTACAGTACCAGGAGAACAAGAGCTGGCAAATTGTGCCGCAGTTTCTTGCAGTGCTTCTTCGGTGGCACAAAAGAGAGATTTTTGAAAAGAGAGCTTCATGGATGGTAAATTCTAAAAAAAATCTTGCTGCAAGAGGCGAGGTGTGGTGAATTCCCCGCCCGCTCGCAGCCAGCCTTCGTCTTTAGAAGTCGCCGCAAAATGCGAGTCGTCTGCTTCGTTGCAGATAAGAGTCCCGATTTAAATCATTTTCCTTTAATTAGAGCAAGACCATGGCTTACGCAGTAATCAAAACCGGAGGCAAGCAGTACCGCGTGGCTGCTGGCGATATTATCGATGTTGAGAAGCTTAGTCTGGAGGTCGATTCTGAGGCAACTTTCGACGAGGTTCTTCTCGTAAACAATGGGTCCGATGTCCGTGTTGGCACTCCAGTTGTTGAAGGAGCTACTGTTTCGGCTAAGGTTGTTGATCAGTTTCGCGGCCCCAAAGGCGTGGCTTTCAAATTTAAGCGCCGCAAAGGCTATCACAAGACAAAGGGTTTCCGTCGTCACCTGACAAAGCTTGAAATTACAAGCATCAACGGATAAAGAAGCTCACTCATTTTATAAGTAGAAACAAATCTCATGGCACATAAGAAAGGACAAGGTTCCGTTAAAAACGGCCGCGATTCTCGCAGTAAGCGTCTCGGTGTTAAGAAGTTTGGTGGTGAGGCTGTTATTGCCGGTAACATCATCATTCGCCAACGTGGCACCAAGTGGAAGCCAGGAAAAAATATCGGAATGGGAAAAGACCACACTCTTTTTGCCCTTGTTGATGGGAATGTTTATTTCGATCGTGAAGGTCGTCGCGTGAATGTTGCTTCCGATCAAGAAGCAGCAGTTGGAGCGTAATTCTTTTGCTGATAATTCGGCAAAATTTTCTTCAAGATACTTCGGCGACCACCAACCTGTGGTCGCTTTTTTATTGTGTTTGAGATCGTCTTGGTTGAACCAGAAATCCCACACAACGCGGGGGCTGCAGGGCGATTAGCTGTAGCTACAGGGTCTCGGCTGCACCTGATAAAACCTCTCGGGTTTTCTCTAGATGAGAAAGCGGTGAGACGAGCAGGCCTAGACTACTGGCGAGAAGTCAACTTGGTCGTCTGGGACGATTGGGCAAAATTCAATTCCCAAACTTGGAAAGGAAATCGATGGATGCTAACAACAAAAGGAAGCGCATCCATTTGGGACGCAGAATTTTCCCCTGGGGATCTTCTTATTTTTGGAGCAGAAACTCGCGGTCTATCCACAGAAATCCGTAGCTCCGTGGCTGAAGAGGCTTGTCTAAGAATTCCGATGTCAGAGGGACCGATTCGTTCGCTAAATTTATCGACTAGCATTGCCATCGTTCTTTATGAAGCCTGTCGCCAAAATCCGGCACCATTTGCTTGAGGTCTTCTGTTTCTTGCTTTGGTTACTTAGCTACGACCTTACTGCTCAAGTTATTGATGATAGGAACCAAGATACTGAAACTGAAGTTGAACACCTAGAGCCCCTATCACGGAAATACCCTTTTTCTGAGCTAGCCATAGCAGGTGAAGTCGAAGCTCTTGAGCAATCCTTAGCTCTCTATAAAGAACGCTTCTTAGACTCTTTACTTCTTCCTTCTAAAGTTGAAGACGATTGGGAAGATAAGCTGGTCAAATTACCGGAGAATTCTTGTTTTATAGATTTTCTCCGCTACCGCAAAACCTCAGGGGATTCCACGAAAATCATATATGGAGCAGTAATCAGCATTGATGGTAAAATGCCTCAATTTGTAGAGCTCGGAACAGAAGCAATACTTCTACGGTGGCTTCGTGCAGTTGATGAACGTTTAAATTATCGAGCAAATTTGAATGGAAACAGAGAAGTAGAGCCCCCTCTACTTCGATTACAGGCCGCTCTAGAACAGATTCACCTTCTATTTCTAGCTCCCGTTATTGCGGTGATTCCTGATGATGTTCAGCGGCTGATTATTTCGTTAGACGGATCTCTTCGCTTGGCTCCTTTCTCTTGTCTTTTAGATGAGGATAACTCGTTTTTTTGTGATACCTTCCCAGAAGTCTTTTTCGTTTCTTCTCGACGTGATTTAGGAATCTCAGTTTCTAGCGAAGGATTATCTGCTGGCCGTTGGGATCTTATTGAAGCCAAGCTTCAAGATGAAGAGCTTAGACGTTTAACAGAATTAGAAACAGATTTTCCAATTTCAGAAAAACTCGAGAGTCTTCGTGCGATTTCACCCAGTGGTTCTCGCGTTTTTATGAGTTCAGACGATATACAAGCTGCTCTAGCGGCCATTCCCTCAAGTCCTCAATTATTACATTTTGATGATTCGGTAGTATTTGAAAAAACAACACTAAGAGGAACAAGGAATAAAAACGTGATAGGATTCCCTGAAATTCTATCATCTTCTGGTTTCATGGTTGGGGGTTTTGCTGACGGCAAATTATCTCCGAGCGAAATCCCTAATCTTGATCTTTCTCAAACCCAGCTAGTTACGCTTTCCTCCTGCGATTTTATGTTGAGTGATCCAATTGCAGCTGAGGAACTAATTTGCCTGCAGCGAGCGTTTCTGAATGCAGGTGCTCGACAGGTTTTGGTTGATCTTTGGCAGAAGCCAAATTCGCCTAACAGTGATTTCATCGCTCGCTTTTATCGCGCCTCGAGAAACTCAAAAGCACTGGGGCAGAGCCTCTGGGCACTTCAGCGACGTATGTTGACTCGTGAAGTAAAAATTTCCGATGAAGCTAAGCTTGAAGAAGCTGTTTTACACTATGGTGGACTCACTATAATCCGTCAGGGTCCCCTTCCCACGGTTTCTACACCGGTAGAAGTAGGAGAAGAAGATTCTGGCCGCTTTTTACGCCGATATTCACTTTGGATTTTTACCTTTGGGATCTGCCTTGTTCTTCTCCTAATTTTCGCAGGGAAGTATCGAATGGAAGATTAAGAAAATCTTATATACTGATAAGATAGTATATAAGATTTTTGACCTAAGCAATTTCGAGAACCTTATCCACTACTCGTTTTGGATTTGGCAATTGTTCATTCTCGAGGTGAGGTGAATAAATAGCCGGTGCATCAACGGTACAAACTCGTTTAACAGGAGCATCGAGATGATCGAAGGCATGCTCTTGAATGATTGTCGCAATCTGAGAAGAGACACCGTTGAAGGGCTTCGACTCATCGACAAGAACAGCCCGATTTGTCTTCACTACTGAAGCAATAATGGCTTCTTGGTCGAGAGGACGAATACTCCGCAGGTCGAGAACTTCAGCAGAGATATTATGCTCGGCCTGTAAAGTCTCGGCTGCTTCGAGAGCATGAAGAACACTACGGCCGTGCGCAATAAGAGAGAGGTCGCTTCCTTCGCGTTTCACTTCTGCTTTTCCAATTGGAACTACGAAATCTCCATCTGCAGGATCCGGAACTGGACCTTCGGTTCCATAGAGAAGTGTATTTTCCATGACGTAGACGGGATCATTGTCCCGAATAGCCGATTTCATGAGGCCTTTTGCATCGGCAGGTGTAGCTGGAGTGACCACTTTTAGTCCTGGAAAAGCTGCGAAGAGCCCTTCAGGGCAATGGGAGTGCGTTGCGCCAACGTTCGTTCCGCCATTGGCTGGTCCGCGCATAACGATGGGGCAATTGATAAGTCCTCCTGACATATAGCGCACACAGGCCGCATTGTTTACAAGTTGGTCAAAGGCTACACTATGAAAGGACCAAAACATGAGCTCCATCACCGGGCGGACCCCAAGCATGGAAGAACCAATCCCCATGCCAATAAAACCAGCTTCGGAAATTGGAGTGTCGACAATTCGCTTGTCGCCCCACTTTTCCCATAGGCCTTCAGTGACTTTATAAGCCCCATTGTATTGGGCCACCTCTTCTCCCATCACAACCACATTGGGATCGCGGGACAATTCTTCGTCAAGTGCTTCACGAATGGCGTGGCGGTAGAGTATATTACGCATAATCTAGTAAAGTATTAAAAATTAGAAAAATATACTATATGTTTAGTCGTTAAAGAAGTGACGGCCGTTCTGAGCGACTTCAGTATTGTTATCGACTTCCCAATAGACATCCTCGGCGATGCTCTCGACCGTGGGTGGAGGTGAGCTGTCAGCGAATTTTTCGGCTTCAACGGCTTCTTTCATAGCGGCTTTGTCGATTGCTTTAATTTCCTCTTCAGTGATAAGCTCTTCCTTAAGAAGTTGGTTACGCCAACGCACTAACGGGTCGTGTTCGTTTTTATAGCGCTCAATTTCTTCTGGGGTCCGATATTTTTTAGCGTTTGCATCAGCAACACTATGCCCAAACCAGCGGTAGGTTTGGATTTCAAGAAGAGTCGGTAAGCTTTCGACACGAGCGCGCTCCATTGCGATATTAAGCTTTGCTCGCAGCTCGTAAATGTCCTCGCCGTTAATGAGGTCCCAAGCCATGTCGTAGGCTTCAGCACGTTGAGCCAAGCAATCACGATAAGCTGAGGAGCGGCCTTGAGATGTTCCCATGGAGTACCCGTTGTTCTCGATGATGACCACGGATGGGAGTTCGAAAAGGGCCGCCAGATTCAAGGATTCGTGTACCGCTCCTTGATTCACAGCTCCGTCTCCCAAGTAGGAAAGTGAACAACCCTTCTTGTCTTGGTATTTCAAACCGTAAGCGAGCCCGATCCCGAGAGGAATTTGGCCGCCAACGATGCCATGGCCTCCCCAGTAGTTCTTGTCTGGAGCAAAAAAGTGCATCGAACCACCTTTGCCTTTAGAACAACCGGTAGCTTTTCCAAAGAGCTCGGCCATGCACTCATTCATTTCCATGCCGACAGCGAGAGAGTGACCGTGACAACGATAAGCTGTAATCATGTGGTCGTCTGCCCCCATAAGAGACGCGCTTGCGACCGCGATGCTTTCTTGGCCAGTATAGAGGTGAAGGAAGCCCCCCATCTTCTTATCGTTATAGTTTTTCTGAGAAATTGTTTCGAAGCGGCGAATACGCATCATATCTCGATAGAAGCCTATCTTCTCATCGGCGGTGAGTGTTTGGTTGATAGGTGAATCGGAGAAATCCAGACCTTCCGTATTTGAGAGTGAAGACGCTATCATGCGCAAAAGGCCATAGCCCTTGTGCTGACTGGGAGCAAGTCGAGTTTTTTTCCAAAATGACAACGAGAGGACATTTTGAGATGAAACATCAATTGGAATAATTAAAGGACTGTCCTTTTATAGAAAAATAATATAATTTATTGAAATTGAGTATATAACGACAATTTAGAAAGATACTTTTAATGAGAGCCCAAGCTTGAGGCTGACGAGTCTATTTTTCCCATTGCTGAAATAGCTGGGGCAGTCAATCTGAGTAATCCGAACGATCAGTTTCTTGAGCCTAGAAATAGATGAATAGCTCATCTGAAACAAAGTCGAGGTTCTAGGCTGTTGGCAAACCCAATGTGGAGGCTTCTTTTCTTCTGCTAGGGCTTGTCCGATGAAAGAGAACAAGGAAGAGACAAGTGAAAAGCAAGGTAGAGACTAAATCGTTACGGAAGAAGGTCCAAGTAGGTGCGTAGCCAGGGAGACCTGACCAGAGGGCTTGGTTAAGACCTTCAAGAGAGCGAGGGTAAGCAGGAATAGTCAGCCAAGAAGCAAAATTTGTAACAAGATAAAAGATTGTGGCTCCTGCAAAAGAGCCGCCGAGACGGGCAAAAGGATTTTGAATAGACTTGAAAGCACTGCCCAAAAAACCAATCGCGACAAACGAAAAGAGAATAGCGACAAACCAAATGCCGACTTGGCCCCCAGTCATCATGATGGTCGAAATCGCATAAACTCCTCCAAGAAGAACCGCCCAAGAAGCTTTTCTAAAAGCAGCGAAGCAGAAGATAAATGCGAGATAGGGTTGGAAATGGTGAATCTCAAAGTGAACCGCAATTTCGCGCCAAAGAACGAGAGCGAGGATCAAGAGCAGAGCCCAAGAGCGTGATTTGGTTGCAATGTTTCCGAACATCTTTGAAGGAGCTAGCGTAAATTAGTCTCACTGACGAGTCTCAAATGGAGGTAAGAGTGATTTGATGTAGAACCTATCTGAGGAATTCGCGTTCTGTTCCACATGGAACAGAACATCTGAGGTTTGTTTGTTGGTGTATGGTCGCTCTCTTTTTTATTCTGATAGACCTGAATTATTGAAGAGTAAAGAGAGCTCTCATTTCACGAAGTAGAATCAAGTCGCTTTCAACTCCCTGTGCCCAATACCTTTCGTTGATTTGGCTTCACAGAGTTCGTTGCCGCCACTTTCCTTCAATCTAGCCTTGGCAGAGAAAACGATTGGGCTACTGCAGAGGGAGCACCTCAAACGAATCTTTTGGATGCCTGCTTGATTTTGTAACGACAGCCTTCCCGCTGTTGATTGAGAAAAATGAGGCTTAACAAGAGAACCACAATGGCGACCGTGAGTTCATCTTGGCTAAATCAATAGAAAGGCTCTTCCGCAAAGGCTTCGATTGCCTTTCACCATGATCAGGATATTCTGCTGCGCTCATGTATCAATACCCAAAAGCGTATCAGGTGGTCGTTGTCGGCGGCGGTCATGCTGGAGTGGAAGCAGCTTTGGCAGCAGCCCGTCTTGGCTGTGAGGTCGCCTTACTCACTCAGAATCTAGATACCATTGGGCAAATGAGCTGTAACCCTGCCATTGGAGGACTGGCGAAAGGCCACGTCGTTCGTGAGATTGATGCCTTGGGTGGGATCATGGCCCAGAATACTGATGCGACCGCGATCCAGTGGCGGTTATTGAACCGAGGTAAAGGTCCCAGCGTAAGAGCGCCGCGAGCTCAGTGCGATAAGAAAGCTTACCAATTCCGAATAAAGGCAATTGTGGAAGCAACTCCTAATCTCGATCTTCATCAGGGTAATGTCACCCGCCTTGATGTAAAAAATGATTCGGTAATTGGCCTAGAGACAAACATGGGACTCTATCTTGCGACTGAAGCGATTATTCTTTCCGCCGGCACTTTCATGCGGGGGTTAATGCATGTGGGAGCTCAGAAGCAGACTGGCGGAAGGACAGGTGATGCCATGTCGACTGTGAGCGATTCACTGCGAGATCTTGGTTTTGAAGTTGAGAGATTCAAGACAGGAACTCCTTGCCGCTTGAATGGTCGCTCTCTCGATTTCTCAAAATGCGAGCGTCAAGATGGAGACACTCCGCCTGAATTGTTCTCCTACCATCCTGAGGAGCTAGCTGCAGAGAATCACGAACTATTTAGTCTCAATAAATACGTCGATGGTGAGTTCCATGTGGAACAAGTTCCTTGTTGGATCACTTGGACCAATCCTTCTACCCATGATCTAATTCGCAATGATCTCCATCTTTCCGCTATGTATGGAGGAATGATTGAGGGAGTCGGTCCCCGTTATTGTCCCTCCATTGAAGACAAGGTAGTGAAGTTCGCGGATAAGGATCGCCATCAGGTTTTTCTTGAGCCAGAGGGCCGCCACACTTCGGAATATTACGTGAATGGAGTTTCGACCTCCCTCCCCTACTCCACTCAACTGGATTTTATTCGTTCGATTGCTGGGCTTGAAAATGCTGAGATTATTCGACCAGGTTACGCAGTCGAATATGATTACTGTCCCCCTACTCAGTTGCAACCGACCTTAGAAACCAAAGCTATTTCAGGACTGTATTTCGCGGGACAGATTAATGGAACCTCTGGTTACGAGGAAGCAGCCGCCCAAGGACTAATTGCGGGAAGCAATGCGGCTTTGAAAATTAAGGGCGAAGATTCGCTGATTCTCGGTCGCGAGGAAGCCTACATTGGAGTGATGATTGATGACCTCGTAACAAAGGGTTGTCGCGAACCTTATCGCCTTTTCACGAGCCGGGCTGAACATCGTCTTCTTCTTCGACAGGATACCGCTGACCAGAGGCTTACTCCTAATGCCCGTCGACTTGGTTTGATTGCAGATGAACGATGGTCTAAGTTTGAGGCGAAATTAGAGTCCTTGGAGGCAGGTCGTAAGTTGATTGAAGAAACGCCATTTGAGGGAGCACGTCTAGAGCAATGGTTTCGTAGGTCTGAGAGTGTATGGGAAAACTTGCCGCAAGAGATCCGAGAAAAAGTTCAACCTGAGATCTGGGATATTCTTCAGAGTGATTTTAAATATGCTGGGCACGTTCAACGGCAGGCAGCTCAGATTGAGCGTTTGAAGGGTCAGGAAAACAATCCCCTGCCAACTGACTTTGACTACGCGGGAGTGCAAGGATTGAAGAAAGAAGCTCAGCAACGGTTGAATGAGATTAAGCCCCACACCCTAGGTCAAGCTGGACGGATTGCAGGAATCACCCCCGCAGACCTTGCTGTTCTTTCAGTTTATCTTCGTAAGCGCCAACTGGCCGAGGCTACTGATGGTTCCTGTTCCACGTAGAACAAGACCTTCTCCACGAATCAATTGTCTCTCACTGAGATCGCTCAAGCTTCTAAGGATCTCTTCCCAAGAATTGATCTCGAAGTTCTCTTTTCGAATTTGAACCTCATCGCGAGGAAGCTCAGGGCACCATTTCTCAGCAAGATGAAAGCAAGCCCAAGCGCGTAGGCTGCGAGGCTGAGCGTTTGAGCCGTTCAAACGAGTGGCAAGATGTTGAAAATGTCGAACTGGGTTACCGAGGAAGTGGTCCCCTTCTCTTCCATGGAAGGTACCTAAGATCCAACAGAGCGCGGGATACCCGAAATTCCATTGAGTCGCAATATCTCCTATTAAGTTCAGTTGAAACGAAAGAGCCTTGTTGATTTGTAAAATTGCCTGCGCAGGTTTTCCTTCATGTAAGAGGCTCTGAGAATATTGAAGAGTCGCAAGATATTGTTCGGCGAGATTCTCTGATTGTCGAATTTCTCGCAGCTTCGAAGCTCTCCAAACCGAATCAATTTCGGGCAGAAAAGGACAGGGTCTGAACATTTCGAAAAAAATAATTCCCCGAGGAAGCTACTTCAGTTTTTCCCAGCAACGATTTTGCAAGGCAGTTGCCGCTGCGTTTGATTCCGCAGCTTTTTTACTCGCTCCCTGTCCTTTACCAAGTTCACGACCATTCCAAGATACCACGGCAGCAAACTTTTTACGGTGGTCTGGGCCATCTTCCGCCTCGATACGGTAAATAGGATTGTAGGGAGCTAGAGCTTGCAGGACTTCCTGAAGTTCTCCCTTGGGATTTCCCGTTTCTTCATCAGTGGTAACAGCTTCGATGGAAGCGGCAAAAAGCTCTAAAACAACTTTTTGAGCTTTGCTAAAACTAGAATCCAAATAAACCGCCCCAAAGATGGCTTCTACGCAATCGGCCAGCGTGGAATCACGTCGTTGGCCTCCATGGGCGATTTCTCCCCGGCCCAAACGAACTTCTTCATCAATTTTTATTTTGAGACCGAGTTCGGCCAAGGCTTTTTTGGAAACAAGCCGAGCACGCCATTTCGTCAAAGCGCCTTCCCCTGCTTCAGGAAATTTCCCATAAAGAGCCTCTGTAATCGCCAGTTCAATAACAGCGTCCCCAAGAAACTCAAGTCGTTGATTGTCAGGAGATTCTGATTTTTGCTCGGCCGAAAAACTTGGGTGTGTTAGAGCTTGATTTAGTAGCTCAGGATTATCAAAGGAATACCCTAAGTATATTTCGACAGTGCTCATGGTTCCTAATCCCAGAGTAACTAATAGAGGGGATTATTATTAAAGTTTTAGAAAAATGGGGCGACCGACGGGACTCGAACCCGCGACAACCTGAATCACAATCAGGGGCTCTACCAACTGAGCTACGGCCACCAATTTTTCGTCGCCTTCCGGCGGGCGAGTGTCTTATCCCTGCTATCTAAAAATTCAAGAAAAAATTAGAAATGAGTAAAAGCCGGAAAACGTGTAATTCACTTCCCCCACTTGGCAAGGTAGCTTTTCACATCCTTATTCGCTAGCATACACAAACAAAGAATAGGGTAAGTGAGAGTGATCAATGGCCCAAAAATGAGTGAAAGGTAGGCGATTGAGCTCATTAAACCTCCTAATGCCTGTAGGCCTTCCATTCCTGGACCAGTCGCTTGGCTAGTTAACATTTCGGTAGCGGCTTGGGAAATGTCCTTAGCCATGAAAATTCCCATTAAGAGTAAAATGAGTTTCATGCCGATGGAAGTGAAGCTGTAGACAGCAGAACATTTGACGGAAATCTTCTTGCGCAGCAGGAGCATAAATCCGGCGACGATTAGAAAAATAATCAGAATGATTGAGAAAACGTTCTGGGCAATCGTGAGAGGCATGCTGACGTCTTGCAAAGCTTGTTGAGCATCACCTTGAACATTCTCCGCATTGACTCCCGCGCCAATTTCTTTGATCACGAAACCAAGAAGAGACATTAAAAGTCCGCCTATCCCAAGACCGGCTAAAACAAGATGGATAATCCCAAAAGTTTTGATCCGGCTGGGAGGAATTGGCGCCTCTTTGGAGGTAGCCTGCTCAATAGGAGCTTTGTAAACATTTTCACCGTCATTCATGTTTGGGCTTTCTAGTCCAGAACGATTCAGAGAGCAAAAAGAAACGTGCCTCTCTTCCCCATTCGTGTTTAGAGAATGAGCCTCATGAGCGATGTTCTTCAGACCCTTCTTGCTGGCACTGCTCAGGTCCTTTCCGAAAAGGACTTGGCTAGTCGGCTCAAACTTGCCGAGAAGGAAAACCGGCCTCTTCGGGTCAAACTTGGTGTTGATCCCACTTCTCCTGACCTTCACCTTGGCCACACCGTTGTTTTAGAGAAACTTCGCCAGTTTCAAGCAGCTGGTCATCAAGCAGTTCTGATTATTGGTGATTTCACTGCGACAATCGGCGATCCTTCCGGTCGTTCCGCGACACGTCCCCCACTTTCACGAGAAGAAGTCCTCGCAAATGCCGAAACCTACACCAGTCAGGCTTTCAAAGTTCTGGATAAAGAAAAAACCGAAGTGGTTTATAATGGGGATTGGTTTCGAAAAATGAGCTTCGAGGATGTCTTACGTCTCAATGCGAGAGTGACCATGCAGCAAATGCTGCAACGAGAAGATTTCAAATCACGAATTGATTCTGGCCAAGAAGTCCGTCTCCACGAAATCCAATACCCGATAGTACAAGGCTGGGATTCTGTAGAAGTTCGTGCGGATGTTGAAATTGGGGGCTCAGATCAACTCTTTAATATCCTAGTTGGCCGCGATTTGCAGAAGGAAGAAGGACAATTACCACAAATCGTGATGACTCTCCCACTTCTCGAAGGTCTTGATGGCGTGAAGAAAATGTCGAAAAGCTACCAAAATTACGTTGGTGTTTCTGAGCCAGCCTCCGAAATGTTCGGCAAATTAATGTCGGTTTCTGATGAGTTAATGGACCGCTACTATAGTCTTCTCCTCGGTGAAGCACGGAATTCGGAACTCCATCCAATGGAAGCCAAGAAGCAGCTAGCCGCAAAGATCACTACTCGTTATCACGATACAGCATCCGCAGCTGAGGCTCGCACAGTCTGGGAAGAACGCTTTTCCAAACGAGACGATTCTGCAGGAGCAGTAGAACTTTCTTTGGCAGCTTTTCCTGATGAAGTCACGGTTCTGCAGTTGGCCAAACAGGCTCTCAAAGATGGATTCGATATCGAACGCTCGAATGGTGAGCTTCGTAAACAATCGATTCTACCTGGAGCCGTTCAGCTCAATGGAGAAAAACTTACAGATCCGGCCGCTACACCGGCTTTGGCGGTAGGTGATGTTGTTCGCTTGTCCAAAAAGCAATCCATTCGACTCGTTTAGTCAAGCGGAGGATCGATTTGAAGCTCTTCTACTATAGAACCGCCTAACAAATGTTCTTGTAGAATTTTCTCGATATTCTCGGAAGTGCAATCTTGATACCAAACCCGGTCCGGATAAATCACTGCAATGGGCCCTTTTTCGCAAACTCGCAGACAATCCGCTTTCGTACGATGAATACGGACACCTTTATTTTCCAACTGAAGTTCGCTCACTCGCTTTTTGAGATAATTCCAAGCAGGTTCGCCAAGATCAGGCTTGCAACACTTAGGCTTTGTTGGCAAGGCACAGAGGAAGAAGTGGCGTTCGTTGACCATAAGTATAAAGGGTGTAACTTAAATATGAGTTTCCGCCAAGTATGCAGGCCAAAAGGACCCGTTGACAGCAGCGTATGGGTGTAGAATCGTAATTGAAATGGCGGAGCAAGAAAAAACATCACGACTCGGGGGCTCTCGAACTGCTACCTTGGTTGGGCTCTTTCTCTTTCTGGGCCTAGTTGCAGCTGGTTGGTTAATTTTACAGTTTGGTAGCTTTGGCAGTCACTATGATGAGGCTTACCAGATAGAAGTCTGTTTTGATGATGCTAGCGGAATCATTGTCGGCACTCCTGTGAGACTAGGCGGAGTTAAAATCGGGGAAGTCACCGATCCTCCGATGCTCGAGAGCGTGAATCCTCCCAAAGTTCGCGTGCCTCTCCGCCTCAATAACGCCTATCGACTTCCTGTGGATGCTATTTTTGACATCCAGAGCACCACAGTCCTAGGAGATAAGCTCATTATAGCGACAATTCCAGAAGAGGGTAGCAACGTCCTTCTAGCTGATGGAGCAATGGTTGAAGGAGGAGTTCTTGGGGGCTTGGGAGCCATTCAAAATGACGCCGTCGAGCTCGCGAGGGATACTCGTGAGCTTTTGGGGGAGGCTCATAGCTCCCTCTCTCAGTTTGATAGCACTTTGGAATCATTTCATCGCGTGGCGGTCGGTCTAGAATCAACCATCAATCGCCTTGATAGCACGATTTTCACAGAAGAGAGCTTAACTAGCCTAGATCGGAGCCTCTCTCAGTTAGCAGATACAAGCGCAACCATCCACAATGCCTCTACTCAACTACAACCATTGTTTACAGAGACAAGGAAAACCCTCGATTCGATAGGGGAGATTACGACAAGAGCCGAAGAGACCTTCGCAGGAATCGATAAACAAATCGCAAAAATTGCTCCTAGCATCGAGGAGGTTCCTCTTGCGATGAAGTCACTGCGAACTGCAGCCGATCAGGCGAATGTCACTCTAGGAGAGGCAGAAGAAACCTTTGCACAGGCAAACGAGACCTTGGGACACTTGAACCAAGACGACGGTCTTCTAAACACCCTCACAGATGATACTGAAGCGGCGGATAATACAAAATCATTCCTCCGAAATCTTCGTCGTCATGGTGTTCTTGGCTATCGGGATGAAGAAACCCCGGAAAAAGACCCACGCGAGCGCTTCAAAGGTCGCAGGCGATAGCTTGCGACCAAGTAAAAGCTGAGCCCGCTAATTCCAATACGCTCTAGACGGAATGTCTAAAGACCTTGGAGTATCGTCCCTTAACGCATCCATCGTAAATCGATACTGTGGTAGAAAACAGTGGTACATTCCACCTTCGTAGCGATAACCTCTGCTATATCGTGGAAGAATCTTCCGAATTATCAGATGATTGGACAGTCCTCGCCATCCGAGCTGGAAATGGAACTTGGGGTGGGCCTGGCTTCGCTTCGGAAGACACTGCCCAAAACGGCCTCCAAAACCAACAGGTGTATTCCACCTTCACCATTCGAGAAGAAGATAGAAGCTTCTATCGACTTCGCATCGAGCTAATCAGACATGAGGAATAGATTGGCACAATACTAATCTAGTGCTGCGACCGAATTAAAGTGAAGGATAGAGGTGCCTGAGCTTTACCCG
>CAYUHN010000044.1:0-20600 GCA_964444495.1 uncultured Roseibacillus sp.
CCGTCGGAAACCTCTCGGAGGGGCCATTCTGGCAATCGAATTGGAAGGCGTTGAAAGTTCGAATTCTGTCGGCCGTGGAAGAAGACTAATCTTAAAGAAAAAAGTTTAAGCTACTTGGATACACGGTTTAATGTGAAGTGAACTCAGAAGAGATCAGTTCTTAAAATTTCTTCTCAAGGTTGGTCTTCGATGAGAAGCTTCGCCAAGGAGCGACCATTTACGTTTTTTAAATGGGTAGGTGAGATCGCAGGCAGCTTAGGAAACGGAGTTTTTTGAGGAGTGCTTATTTGGGGATGATCCGGATCGCCTCTAGAGAGCTGGAATCGTAAGTGTATTCGCCTCCGCGATCAAGAGGTTGCTGGAGAATGTGGGGAAAGAGTTCTTTCATCCAATCCTTGGCGGTTCGAGTGGAGATAGTTGTGGGTTTTCCCATGTCTTGCATCGTGGCAGACTCAATTTCAGTTTCCCAGGTACCGATTTCGCAGAATCTTCGTGCGACTTCCCAACGGTAATAATCTTTTCCGCCAGGTTCGACAACGACGAGTGAGGAGCTATTTGGAAGGGGCATAAAGCTCTTCGAGAAGGCTAAAAAACGAAGGTCTTGGGTTGCGGCATCGATGGATTCATTGATTCGTTCTTCACGAGTTTTAATGCCTTTTTCACTGTTTTGTAGGCCTTGTAAGTTTATTTGCTTCTGAAAAACGGGAAAAATAGATGATTCTTCGTAATCTGCTGAAAGGTGGCCGCCAGCAATTTCGCGCATGCGAGCTTGATGGAATTTTCGGAGTGAGTCGTCATCGAATTGACCTTTAGCTTCTTGAAAAACATGGGAAGCTTCTTTCATTGCCGCAAGGGTTTGTGCGGGAGATTGTAAGGCCGGCAAGATGTCAAAGACATGGCCTTGGTCATCGCAGAAGTAGAGTGCGATTTCGCCAGTGGCGATTCCTTCTACACTTCGACCTTCGCCGAGTTTAAATTTGACCCATCGAGCGGCAGAGGCTGTTTCCCAGACGGGGATAAAATTTTGGTTGATGAAGTCGACCACTCGGCTATCGGAGAACGTCACGGTTCTCGCTAAAGAAGCATTCGCTCAGCAGAATTCTTCGTCGAATTTTCCGAAGAGATGAAGAAAGAGAATGGGCTTTTCTCCTTGTGAAGCTTTGACGGCTTCCGCGAGAGAGCGGTTCCAGATGAGGTCGACTGCAGAGCCGTATTGACCGGTGATTTTACCAAGAAGGTCATTGGCACGAGCACGTAGGCGGGGATTGTCTGACCGGCTGTGTTTGCGCAATTCGGGGAGGGACTCGGCTCCTTTTTCGAGAAAAATGGAGCGGGCTTGGTTCGCAATGGCATCGTCAGCAGAGGCCAGCGGAATTTCGTTTGCTGGGAGCAAAGCAGTGAGGCAAGTGAGAGCACAGGTGAAAAGGAAGGTTGTTCTCATGGTTCCTTTCAGTAAACGGGCTCATGTTGACCTTCCGCAAGAGAGAAGTTGTCAGAGTATTGTAAGATCGAGTGGCTCTCTATTAATCTTTTTCTTTGGCCCAGTGGGACGCTAATTTGAGGCGGTGTCGCGGAAGGAGGGGTCGCTAATGAGGTTGAGTGCGCGCTGGGAGGTTTGGTGTTCGGGGAGTTCTAGCAATCTATCTACTATGAAATCGAGTTGTTCTGGTTCGTAAAGGTGTGGTTCCTAGGATTCCGAGGTCTTTTTCCCACAAGCTGTCATTGCCGTCCCAGCTTTAGCCTAAGGCCGCTTCCATCGCAGTGCTCAGGTCGGTTTCGGCCCAGCTTTTCAAGATCCGGCATTGCGCACGATAGCGTTCGCTAGCGGTATCTTCTACGAAAAGAGTTCTTGAGTAAGGGCGAAGATTTATCTATTTAACAAAGGGTAGAATTTTAGTTTATGAAGGCATTAGGGAATCTGGTTTTTGTAGTAGCAATTTGTGCATTGGCGAGTTGTTCGCAGACGAGCTCGACGGGCTCAGGTGATGTTACGTCTTCGAGTAGTGAGCTGCAGCTAGCTAGCGGAATAGTTACAGAGGTCAATCGCTACCGAGAATCGAAGGGGTTGAGTCAATTAAGAACTCATCGGGGTTTAGCGAGGCTGGCGAAGAAGCATTCTGATTACATGATGCAAAAAGCAAATGGGGCGAGTGATCCAGGAGGATTGATTTCGCATGATGGTTATGAGGGGCGTTACGATTTTGCGGCATTGGGATACGGCATTGGATCGATTGGTGAAAATGTGATTGCCAGTTTTAAATTGGGTCAGGGAAGTGACTTGGCTCCCAAGATTGTTCGCGGATGGACCTCCTCATCGGCGCACCTCGATAATATCGTGGAAGATTGGGCTTTGACGGGAGTGGGAGTGAGTTTTGATGGGGAAGGGAGGGCTTTCGTGACCCAGCTTTACGGTTCTGCCCCTTCTCTAGTTAATTCCGTTGGAGGCCCGAGTCGGACTTTTTAGAGCTTCCAAAGATTTGAAGGGAGACAGATTTGAGGCTGGGGTCCCTGGTAGGTTTTACTTTACACTCCCTAGGTGATTCCGGATTGGGCTCAGCCGTTTTTTTGGTTCGTGGTTTTGTTCACGGGTGCCTGCGTGGGCTCATTTCTCAACGTCGTCATTTATCGGGTTCCCTTGGGGATTTCGGTCAATGATCCCAAGCGCTCTTATTGCCCTGGTTGTAGGAAAGATATTCCATGGTACCGCAATATTCCTCTCTTCACTTGGCTCTGGCAGCGGGGTCGTTGTGCGGAGTGCAAGATGCCGATCCCTATTCGCTATTTCTTGGTCGAGGGATTGACGATGATTCTTTGGGGAGTGGCTTGGGCTCAGTATGGCCGACAAGGCTTTGAGGGAGAGGCGGTTCTTCTTTTTGTAATGCTGACCTTGCTGGTGGCGATTTCGTTTATTGATGCGGAGCATTACATTATCCCGGTGATGATGACTTGGGTGGGAGCCGCTATCGCGATTGTTGGAGCCATCTTTTTTCCCCACCTGGTGGTGCGGGTGGAGGCGACTCGGGTTTGGCCAAATGGTTGGGGAGAAGCTTTGCTGGGGTTTGCGGTGGGTTACGCTCTTCTTCAGTTAGTGGTTTGGGGGGGTAAGCTGGCTTTTGGTAAGCAGACTTTCACTTTTGAGAAAGCGGTCGGCTGGGAATTGGTGGAGCCGGAAGAAGATGATGAAATGGGGCAGCTCTGTTTCGTTCTTGATGAGGAGAGCTTCGAATGGGGGGATTTGTTTTATCGTCCGTCGGATCGGCTCGTGATTGAGGGAGAAGATTTTGTGCTCGATGGCAAAAAGATCGAAGGGAATGAGATGGTGATTCGAGGAGAGACTGTCGAAGTTGGTGAGAAAACCTGGGAGATTGAGAAAATGAAATCCCTTTCGGGTAAGGCCACCAATGTGGTGCGGCCGCGAGAAGCCATGGGCTCGGGGGATCCTCCTTTGTTGGCTATGATTGGAGCTTTTCTAGGCTGGCCTGCCGTTTTGTTTACTCTTTTTGCGTCTTCTATCTTTGCCGTCTTCGCAGCGTTATTGATGAGAGTCGGTTTCGGTCGCCCGTTACCATACGGTCCTTTTCTGGCCTTGGGGGGAGTGGTCTGGGCTTTTGGGGGGTGGCAGCTTTGGGAAGTTTATATTTCTTATACCGCTTTTGGTCCGCCGAAATAGTTGAGAAACAGCCACGGGCTGGACTTGTTCGTGGCGAGGAGAGAGGTCAGTCTCACTGTTGCTGTTTAAGCTTATCTTGATACCTTAGTGACTCCGCTTCTCAGAAAAATCCTCGGTGTGAACCTCGTGATGGTGACCGTCATGTTCGGTTTACTCATCTTTGGGATCTATTCGATAGAAAGTGCGGCACGACATCTTCCTCAGGGCGGAGAGTATTTTGCCAATCGTCAAAAGCTCTTCGTGGTGATTGGGGCCGCCATTTACTTTATTGTCGCATTGCTGAATTACCAATGGGTTAAGTGGCTGGCGATCCCCATGTATTTGGGAGGGGTGGGGTTGCAGTTGATGTTGATGGCTGGAATTTGGGAGGCTCCCGCTCCGGCTGTTCACCAGCTTCAAATTCCCGGGATTCCGATTAGTTTTCAACCTACGAATTTTGTTCTAGCTGCTGGGATTATTCTCTTGGCGGCTGCTTTTGAGCAATTGCCGAAGGTGCATCGTTTCTTTGCCGAACCGATGTTCAAGTTACTGCTTACGGGATTGATTTGTGGGGTTCCCTTTGTGCTTGTGGTCGTTAATGGCGATATGGGTTCAGCCATTGTTTTTCTTCCGGTGGCCTTTGTGATCTTGCTCGTGGGGGGGTTGCCTTTCCGCTATCTGTTTGCATTGATCACGCTTGGGATCGGGATGCTTCCGTTGGTTTATTATTTTGTTCTGCCAATGGCTTCAGATCGAGCGGTGGGTCGGATTGACCAATATTTGGAGATTCTACGAGAGGGGAAGGTTGAGAAATCCGATGAGAACTGGGCTCCCTTCTATGTCGCGATGGCAATCGGGCAAGCGGGGTGGGATGGCTTGGGCTACAATGCGAAAGAAGAGCGTGGCTCGATTCACGCCAAGCGCTACGTTCCTTGGAAGACCGCCCATAATGACTATATCTTTGCGGTTATCGGAGAAGAGCAGGGTTTCCGAGGAGCGCTCTTAATGCTGTCTTCCTTCGCCTTACTGTTGATTCAAATGCTCTTTATCTCGTTCTATAGTCGAGACTTTATGGGGCAAGTAATGACCGCGGGAATCGTCGCGATGTTCTTCGCGCACATTTGGGAAAACGTCGGAATGTGTGTTCAGCTTATGCCAATTACAGGGATTCCATTGCCCCTTATCAGCTACTCAGGAACCTTTGTGGTGGTTTGTATGTTTCTTCTGGGGCTTGTGCAAAGTGTGTGGGTTCACCGTCGCGAGCCCGTGATGGAAGAGGGATAAGGCGCGACGCTTAGTTACGGCGTCTTTGTTTCAATCCGCTAAGTAGAGCTAGGCTTATGAAAAGAGCTACTGTCGGTTCGGGAATAGCGGTGGGTATATGATTAGCTCAAGTGCCATCGAGATTGACATCGGTGAAAGTGATTGGGGCAATGAAGCTTAGTTGTTCAGAATCTCCGTCGTCATCTTGGTTGTCGTCGCCTACGACGAAGATAACTTCGTCAATAAGTCGGCTATCGTCTGCGATTCCGATAAAGCGACCAGTTTCGTTTCCGTAGGTTTCTGAGGTATTGTTTCCGGTTCCGCTGAAGGTGGCGTCGGGAAAGAGAGTGCTATCTGGGAGATACTCGATGGTTTCAGTTGAGCCATCGGTAAAAGAGATGAAAAGTAAACCAGCAGGAGAGCCTGGGGCGCCAGTTTCAAGATCTCCTCCAAAAATTCCGAATGCACTAATTGATGTTGAGAATTCAAATTTTACTGCATTGCGAACATTGTCACTAGTGCTGCCGAGATTGGTTCGAAATCCCGTAGCCGCTTCCCGCGCCGGAGGCAAAACTAGGGCGAGGCGCTCCTGCTTGTAGGGCGTTTGTGTTGTTGTAGGACCATGCCAATTCTGCTGTTCCTGATGGCGCGGTCTCTGCTCCATCCCAGCCTACGACTGAAACTGTAGCAGTCGCTACACCCAGATTCAAGAGAGTGGAGTTATTGGCAATGGTCCCCCAGGTGGCGTAGGTTCCGGGAGTGGCGGTGGTGCAGCCATCTCCAGTGAGAATGTCTGCGTTTGTGAGTCCAGCAGTTCCTAGAAAGTTTACAAATGCAGGATCACTATCAGGATCTCCGTCACGAATCGTTCCAGCATTCGAGCCAGATTGAGCTTGGTATTCGAGCCCAAGGTGTATTGAGGTGGCGGCTTGGGAGAGAGAGGAAGACAATATGATCGAGGATAGGAGGAGTGGGGGTGTTTTCATAAGGGGGGAACGGGGTTGACTGCTTTTGCGACGATCAACCCAAAGGCTGATCGAAAAAATGATCAACTGGCCTTCTATCAAATGAGGTTCTTTTAGAAAATGAAAAAGTTGCTATGATTTCATAGATAGAGAGTTCACTTGGCGATTAGTGCCATTTTCCAGAGAGAAAAAAATTGAGCGCCTAGAGTGCACAAGATTTCACGCTGACCTTGAATTATTTTAAGCTGTTTCCAGTGTGAGGGTCAGCTGGGAATCTGGAGTGGAATTTTGTTCGGCGGTTTTCTTTAGAAAGTCCGAAATCTCTTTTAGAGTTTTGTCACACTGCTCATCCCAAGTTTTTGTTCCGCACAGGGTGCG
Source organism: uncultured Roseibacillus sp. (assembly GCA_964444495.1). Lineage (GTDB taxonomy): Bacteria > Verrucomicrobiota > Verrucomicrobiia > Verrucomicrobiales > Akkermansiaceae > Roseibacillus. The sequence continues at coordinate 6,256 of CAYUHN010000044.1, forward strand.
AGCGGCTTCATGGAGTTCAAAGAAGATAACTTCTTCGGTGCCAAGTCGTCTGAGATCTAAAACGATCTCAAGGAGTTGTTGATAGAAGCAATTCTCGAAGTCTTCGCTTGTCTTGGTGGCGGGGTCAACGAGTGAGACCCGGATGGGAGGAGTTAGGATGGTGAGATGATTTCCGATGGCTTCGCAGCCAATGCGCTCGAGCATCCGCCTCATTCGTCCGTAGAGATCTTCGATTGGCAGAAGACGCAGAGGGCAACGGTTTTCCAAATAGTGGACAATGCCATCGCGAATTTCAGCAATGAACGGGAAGTCGTCTCGATCTGCCGCAATGGATGCCCGGTAGAGAGCGATTTCGATCCACTCCACGTTATAGGCGACCACTTGATGGTCGCCGACTTGGAGGATGGGACGATTTCCTACGAGACAGATCATGGAGTCTCTTGTTGGGGGGGAGAGGGGTTCGTGCGGTTGCGAGCGCGACGACCCTGGAGAGGTTGTGGAAGGAGGTCGCGTTGGAGAGGATCTTTGCGGGTGTGTCTGAGAAGAGTTTGAATTTCGGCGACAAATTCTCCCACGTCTTCGAACTCGCGATAGACCGAGACGTAACGAACGTAGGCCACCGGATCGATCTCGTGGAGTTTATCCATTACTTTGGCTCCAATGACAGGAGAAGGGACTTCGGCAAGGTTATCGTGATGAAGTTCAGTCAGGATCTCCTCAACCGCTCGATCGATGCGGGCGAGGCTTACTGGTCGTTTCTCACAGGCTTTGGTGAGGCCGCGGGTTAGTTTCTCGCGGTTGAGAGGTTGGCGGGTGCCATCTTTTTTAACCACGAGAAGCTCTGTTCGCTCAATTGTCTCATAGGTGGTATATCGATACTCGCATTCGGTGCATACGCGCCTTCGCCGAATGGAGGTCCCGTCACGGGACATTCGGGAATCAAGGACCTTGTCCTTTAGAGAGCCACATTGGACACAACGCATTGTCGAATTTTTTTGGGGAGAAAGAGATTGAGAAAATTGAGATGGAAGGAGCTTCTTTGCGGTGAGAGAAACCGTTTCGAAGCCAGTGTCTTCCGAGAACCAAGTGACAAAAGATTTAATCGTGCAATGAGGCTGTCATGAACGATGTGGCCAAAAGTTTACCAAAAGAATTTTAAGGTTACGATTTTCTGAAAATTGACAAACGGCAGTGGGGATTTACCCCGGAATCGATTTGTTCGTTTGTTCTCAGCGCCCCTTGAAGCGTCCGTTAAAGGAAAGGCCTGAAGCCATTCAGGCCCGAGATTCAACAGAACAAGTAGCGCAAAGCTCTCTCCAAAGGTCTTGAATATTCGTTAGGGAAAGTTTTTTTAAAAAAATTAGTAGGAAAGAATGAGTGTTCAAGGTTTCGAAATAGTCATTCAGGCAGGGGGTAGTTTGCGGGGTTTTTGGAAAGAACTTTCAAGCGCCTACTTTCGGGCTTCAAAGCCGAGGTCGCTTGTGCTCAGCTGGCGCACGTGACGAACACAGAACATCGAACTTCAGTTGGCTCAGAGACCACGTTGCCCAAGGGGATTCCTCACATTATTGGGAATGAGGCTGCGGAGCGGTTTTCATTTTATGGAATGAAGGCGGTCTTGGTAGTCTTCATGACGAGCTATCTCCATCTTATGGGGAAGACTGCGGGACAGCCGATGAGCGAACAGCTTGCGACCGCGAACTACCACTTTTTTGGTTCCTGGGTTTACTACACTCCCTTGTTGGGTGCGCTGTTGTCAGATTTTTTCTTTGGGAAATACCGTACTATTATTTCGCTCTCTTTGGTCTATGTTCTAGGGCATGCCGTTTTAGCTTTAATGGGGGTCACTGGCGATGCAGCGACCTGGATGTATATGGGCTTGGCCCTCGTTGCTTTGGGAGCCGGTGGGATTAAGCCCTGCGTTTCGGCCCATGTGGGGGATCAGTTTGGGAAGGGGAACAGTCATTTGTTGACCCAGGTTTTCAATTGGTTTTATTTCTCGATTAACGTCGGAGCAGCGGTTTCCAGTGTTTTGACGCCGTGGCTACTGAAATGGTATGGTCCTCATTTTGCCTTTGGTGTGCCAGGTGTGTTGATGGCTCTGGCAACTTTGATTTTTTGGCTTGGGCGGAAACGTTTTGTTCACATTCCAGCACGAGGAATGGCAGCCGTTCAGGAGTTGTTCAGTCCGGCAGGTTTCGGAGCGATATTGAGGGTCATTCCGCTCTTTCTCTTTGTCGCAGTCTTTTGGGCTCTTTTTGATCAAACGGGCTCAACTTGGGTCTTTCAGGCCCAGGATATGAATCGCCAGTTTCTTGGAATGGAGTGGCTTCCTTCGCAGATTCAGAGTCTCAACCCTGTTTTTATTCTCACTTTCATTCCGCTTTTCACCTATTTCGTTTATCCTGCTATTTCTAAGGTCTGGCCGTTGACTCCCTTGCGGAAGATTGGCCTAGGTCTCTTCTTGATGGTGTTGGCCTTCGTGATCGTCGCTGTGATACAGTCGATTATCGATAAGGGCGGGCAGCCTAGTATTGTTTGGCAGTTTCTCGCTTATCTTCTTTTAACTGCCTCGGAAGTGATGGTTTCTATCGTGGCTCTGGAGTTTGCTTATACGCAGGCGCCGCGTTCGTTAAAATCAATTGTGATGAGTTTGTTTCTCGTCTCAGTAGCGCTTGGAAATTCTTTCACCGCTCTCTTCAACCTAGCTATCCAAATTGAGGCGCCTTTTGCAAAGGTGTCCAAGATTTCAGCAAAATCGGCGAGGGCTAACTTGGAAATCGGTGATATCACTCATGTAGGGTGGGATGGAGAGTCTGATACTGAGGATGACCTTGTTTGGAAAGATGGGGAGATTGATTCTATCGTGGGTGAAGAGCTAAAGGCTTTGTCATTGCTGGTGAAAGCAGAGGATGGCTTTCTTCCCGCGTTTCTTGATCTTGAGCAGCAGCAAGATCCATGGGGTTCACCCTATCACTATGAGCGCCTCAATCGAACTACGGCTCGGCTTTATTCCCCTGGGCCGGATAGGAAGGCTCGAACGAAGTGGGATTTGGGGGTTAATCTCGTTCTTTCCGATGAGAAGGAGAAGAAAAAGCTCTTTAGCTTTATTACTCCGAAACAGACTTGGTTAGAGAGGCGTGAAGAGGAACTGGCGAAAGCTGCGAAGGTGGCAGCTGATTCTGAAGGTGAGCCTGCAGCTAAGGGCGAAAAGGATGCCATTTCCCGGACTTTGTACGCTGGGGGAGGATCGCGTTTAGAGGGAGCGGGTTATTTCTGGTTTTTCGCCGGATTAATGCTTTTGGCGGCCTTAATTTTCATCCCATACGCTCGTTGCTATCGAGGAGAGGTTGTGCTTCAGGAGTAAAGACGGCCTTTGTTAAGGTTCGTTGTCTTCGGTTGAATCGGCGCTTTCGCTGGCTTGCTGGTCGGTGCGCTCAAGCTTGAGGTCCTTTGAGACAAAGACGAAGAAGGCTCCAGTGCCGACAAAAGCAGTGACCAAGAGAATGGCGATTGTGAAGTTCAGGAAGGTTCTCACGCGGGGGAAGACTAGGTTCTTGAAGTGGGGTTTGGCAAGAGTCGTTCTGCGGAAGCGATTGGAGCTTTTCGAATGGTGAGAAATTTGAACAATCTGTGTTCTCAATGTCGGATATAGGGAGATGTGTGCAATGCCAAATCGAGTTGGATCTCTCGGCGGCGGAACCTTTTGAACGGGTCGTTTGTCCGAGCTGTGGGGTCGAACAGAGGGTCAAGACCATCTTTGGCCAATACGAGTTGGTCGATCAGTTTGCGGTTGGGGGAATGAGCATGCTTTATCGAGCTAAGGATCGAACCTTGGGACGTGAAGTGGCTCTCAAGGTGTTGAGTGAAGAGTATTCGTCTGATTCTCATCGCATTGCCGAATTTGAGAAAGAGGCTGAGCTCACGGCTTTGGTGAATCATCCCCACGTGGTCAAAGTGTTTTCGGTAGGGCGAGCCTTTGGACGCTTTTACATCGCAATGGAATTGTTGGAGGGGAAAAATCTCGATGAGCATCTCTCAAACCCTGCTAATCCGAGCGTCCAAAAAGTTTTCCCTGAAGAGAAAACTCGCGAACTCGCTGTTCAGGTGGCGAGCGGCTTGCAGGCTGCAGCCGAAGCGGGCTTGATTCATCGCGATATCAAGCCGGGGAATATTCTCTTGGATGATGAAGGGCAGGCGAAGATCGTGGACTTTGGTCTCTCTCTTGTAACGCAGGCAGGGCAAGCGAGGGCAGAGGAACTTTTCGCGACTCCGTTCTATGCCCCTCCAGAAGCCTTGGGGATGGGAACTGAAGATTTTCGGAGTGATATCTATGCTCTAGGAGCGACTCTCTATCAGCTATTGGTAGGGCGCCCACCCATTGATTGTGAAACAACGGACGTGAATGTCTTGTTGGAGGCAAAGAGGAAGCCTGTTTTATTGCGAGCTTATCGGGAGAGCATCAGCCCAAAGATGGAAGCGCTTGTGCAGAAGATGATGTCTTATGAGGTCGCGGATCGGCCGAGTAGCTATCATGAGTTGTTAGATTCTCTTTCTTTTTCATCTTCAGAAGGAGGTAGGTCGGATTCAGAATCCGCGAGAACGCTGGCGAAAGAGCTTCAAAAGCGTAAGGTTTTACAGCGGGCAATTCTGAGCTGTTCCGCAGTTATAGTTGTAGGCTTAGCTCTTGGTGCTTGGAAGGTATTAGGAAAGAAGGGTGAGGCTCAGAGTAAAGGGAATTCTGCGGGCCTCGTAGTAGCTGAAGGGGCGGAAGGAAACGATATTTCGGATGCCTATGAAAGGGCTCGTAAGCAATTGAATAACGGAAATTTGGCCGTAGCGGGAAAAATGTTTAAGGCGCTTGGAATGGAGCAAGACGTTCCGGAGCCTGCCCGCTCTTGGGCTGGCCTGGAAGGCGTCTTGTGCGGTGCTTTGGTCGGAAATTTTCCGGCAGGAGAAGGCATGATGAAGACCTTAGCGAGTAGAGTAGATCAAGGAGAATGGGAACCTTATAGTAAGAAGTCCTTTGAGGATTTACGATTAAGTTTTCAGTGTCTGTCGTCGGTTGTTCCTCCCAAAGAACCCGGAGATAATGCCGAAGAGTCTCTTTTGCAGTTTGCCTTGTGTCTGCGGCATTGGGATGTGGGGTCACGGGCTGGAGAAAATTTCTTAAAACAGTTTGTTGTTCATGATTACTCAGACCGTTCCTCTTGGGTCGAGCCGTATCAAAGGGAAGCCAAGAAGTATCTGGACGACTTTGCAATTCTCGATCAAGAGGCTCCCGAGTGGAGTAAGGATTCTTGGTCAGAAAGCGATCTGGAGAGCGAGATTGTGAGGCTGGATGATGTTCGCCAGCGGCTAAAGACTTTAGGGAGAGCACCGTTTACGGTGATAGCTTGGCAAGAGACGCTTGCGCAACAGGTTCGCTTTATGGCAGAAACTCCTTCGTGGAAGCAGGAAGAAAAATTTGAAGATGACTGAGGTGAAAATCTATACCGATGGCGCTTGTCGGGGCAATCCTGGCCGCGGGGGCTATGGGACTATTCTTCAAGCGGGGAAGCATCTTAAGGAGTTGAGTCAGGGTTATCTTAAGACGACCAATAATCGGATGGAATTAAGGGCCGCTCTAGCAGGGCTGGTAGCGCTCACCAAGCCCTGCAAAGTCAATCTGTATTCCGATTCGAAGTATTTGGTGGATGCGATGAACAAAGGGTGGGTTGAGGGATGGAAATCACGTGGATGGGCTCGTAAAAAGGGGAGCAAGCTAGCTGCTCTCGCCAATGCCGATCTCTGGAAGGCTCTTGACGAAGCTCGCGAGAAGCACGAGGTCACGTGGAATTGGGTCAAAGGTCATGCCGGCCATGCTCAGAATGAGCGCTGTGATGAATTAGCGACCACTGCAGCGGATGGAGAAGGCTTGCTCGAAGATCCGGGCTTTTCTGAAGTCTAGTGCCCAAGTTAGCAGGATATTACTCAGAAATTAAAAGGAGACTGAAAGGCCTTCCTACGGCTTGGAGTAGAAATCGAGAGCCGGAGAGTTGCCTTTCATTTTTTAGCGTTGTTGGAAGACTCTCCTTGTTTAAAGTTTAAAGCCGATGAGAAAAAAGCGATTTATACTCCTTACCACGATAGGTAGTTTCCTATTGGGTAATAGTGTCAATGCACAGAGTGAAAATACGAATGAACGCCCTCCGAATGTAGTCGTTTTTTTAGTCGATGATCTGGGCTATATGGATATTGGTCCCAATAATCCCGATTGTTTTTACGATACTCCGTTCTTGGATGCTTTTGCCGAGACTGCGATGCGCTTTACGGATGGATATGCCGCCAATCCAGTTTGTTCACCCACACGGTATAGTCTCTTGACGGGGAAATACCCCACTAGGGTTCAAGCTACGAATTTTTTCTCAGGCAAAGCACAGGGGCGCTTTGCTCCTGCCCATCTTCACGACCAAATGGATTCTGAGGAGGTGACTCTCGCGGAGGCCTTGAAGGAGAAAGGCTATAAAACGTTCTTTGCTGGGAAATGGCATCTTGGGTACGAAGAGGCTCTTTATCCTGAGAATCAAGGGTTCGATATCAACATTGGAGGTTACTCTAAAGGTGGGCCTTATACGGGGAAGAGGTACTTTGCGCCTTTTGAAAACCCGAAAATGAGTGAGAGTCCAGAGGGAGAGCATTTACCGAATCGTCTCGCTACTGATACCGCAAACTTTATCGACGAAAATAAGGACAAGCCGTTCTTAGCTTATCTCTCTTTTTATTCTGTGCACACTCCTCTCATGGGGCCAAAGGACTTGGTTGAGAAATACGAAAAACTTGCAAAAAAGGTTGAAGGAAAAAAGTTTGCTCTCGAAGAGCAGGTCCTTCTAAAGGAAGAGGAGCGGAAGGTCCGAGTGCTACAGAATCATGATGTTTATGCTGCGATGGTCGAGTCCATGGATCGCGCAGTAGGAAAGGTATTGCAACAGATCGAGGATTCTGGATTAGCGGACAATACGATTGTCGTTTTTACCAGTGACAATGGAGGACTTGCGACGAGTGAAGGAAGTCCTACTAGTAATCTCCCACTTCGCGGAGGAAAAGGCTGGGTTTATGAGGGAGGGATTCGAGAGCCATGGATGTTCCGTTATCCAGGAGTTACTGAACCAGGCTCCGTGAGTGAGGAGATGATTTGTTCGATTGACTTGTTGCCGACGCTCGTAAATGCCGCCGGCGCGAAGATGCCTGATTTGGTCGATGGGGTTGATCTCAGGCCCGCATTGGAGGGGGGCTCTCTTGCCCCGCGTTCGCTTTATTGGCATTATCCCCATTATAGTAATCAAGGTGGTATCCCGGGCGGGGCAATTCGGAAGGGTGATTATAAATTATTTGAACGCTATGAAGATGGTCGCGTGCATCTCTATAATCTCAAGGATGACATTGGTGAGAAAAATGATCTAGCAGAGGCCGAACCGGAGCGAGTCGAGAAGTTGAGAGAAGAGCTTCATCAGTGGTATGGTGAGGTCGACGCACAGTTTCTTCGCTCCAAAGAAGGAAGTGATGACAAGCCTTGGCGACCATCGGAGTAGCAAGCTTATTGTGAGGTTTTTGAGGGAAAAAGAGGCCTCTGCAGCCTAAAAATGTTGGGAGACGGGCTTCTTCGTTCCATGATGTTGGATTTCGAGTTGGTTTTCAGGGCAAATTGCTCTTCAGTCTTGCCGTGCGCGAACTTGCGATAGAACCAACTCAAGAGGAATTTGCCTCGAAATGTGAGGGGGCAAAGGTAGTGCCAGTTTATGCTCAACTGGCGGCAGACTTCGATACCCCGTTAAGGGCTTACCTGCAAATTCGCGATGGCCGATGGGGATTTCTCTTTGAAAGCGCAGAAAGCACCGATGCGAGTGGGCGCTGGTCTTTGTTGGGGACCAAGCCTCGGGGCATATTCACCGCACGTGGAAGCTCTTGCGAGATGAGCTGGGAGGGAAAGGAACCGATCGTAAGCGAAGGGGACCCTTTATCCGAATTGGAGAAAATTATGGCAGGATTCGCCACTCAGAAGAGTGTTGGCGATGCTCCTTTTTTTGGCGGAGCAGTGGGCTTTTTAGGATACGATGCGGTACGGATTTTCGAACCAAGTATCAAAACGACGCCCACCGACGATCAGGGATTACCTGATGCCTTGTTCATGATCGCGGGTGAAGTTCTTATTTTTGATCATAAGCTGCGGAAGCTCCTAGTCGTGGCAAATGCTTTTCTAGATGAGCATGGCAGCCCGGAAGAAGCCTGGGCCGATGCCAAGGGGCGAGTGCACGCCTTGCAACGGATGTTAGAGCGTCCTTTGGAGACGCAGACCCTTGATGGTTTCGCAGATTTTGATTTGCCGGAGGCGAAAAGCAACGTCACGCAGGAACGCTACGAGGACAATGTTCGTCGCGCACAAGAGTTCATCAAAGCTGGCGACGCTTTTCAGATTGTGCCGAGTCAGCGCTTCGAAATCGATTTTGAAGGAGCGGCCGTTGATCTTTATCGCGCTCTTCGCCATGTGAATCCTTCGCCCTATCTATTCATTGTCGAGCTTGATGGGTTTGCTTTGGTGGGTAGTTCTCCCGAAGTTCACGTGAGGTGTATCGAGGGTCGTATTGATATTCGGCCAATTGCCGGAACACGTTGGAGAGGGAAAACAGTGGAGGAGGACAATGCTCTCGCGGAGGAATTATTGCAGGATAGAAAAGAGCGTGCCGAGCATCTCATGCTTGTCGATTTGGCGAGGAATGATGTTGGCCGTATTGCCGAGCATGGCACGGTTACGGTCGATGATTTTATGATCGTCGAGCGATATAGTCATGTGATGCATATCGTTTCTAATGTGAGCGGAACTCTTGATGGTAAGCATAGTAGTTATGATGTCCTCCGGTCGACGTTTCCCGCGGGCACGGTCAGTGGAGCTCCTAAGATTCGTGCCATGCAGATTATTAATGAACTAGAGTCGACCAAGCGTGGTCCTTATTCGGGAGCGGTAGGTTACTTTGGATGGGATGGGAGCCATGATTCCTGTATCGCTCTGCGCACAGCCTTGCTCAAGGATGGAAAGGCTTATGTACAAGCAGGAGGGGGAGTGGTTGCCGATAGTGAACCAACCTATGAATACGAGGAAACTTGTAATAAAGCAGCTGCGATGATGCGGGCGATAGGTCTGGCAAAGACTTTGCAGAACGGGCAAGAACTAATTTAATACGAAAGGAGTATAGATTATGCTATTGGTTATCGATAACTACGATTCTTTCACCTATAATTTGGTGCAGTACTTTGGAGAGCTAGGAGCGGAGATGAAAGTAATTCGCAACGACGAGCTCTCCGTTGCAGAGATTGCAGAACTCAAACCGGAACGAATTGTAGTCTCTCCTGGGCCTTGCACTCCAAATGAAGCGGGGGTCAGTGTGGAGGTGATCACTGAGCTGGGAGAAACAACTCCGATTTTAGGAGTTTGTCTTGGCCATCAATCGATCGCCCAAGCCTTCGGAGGAGATGTGATTCGAGCCGAGCGACTGATGCACGGTAAAACCTCACCTATTTTACATGAAGAGAAGAGTGTCTTTGCTGGCCTGCCTAGCCCAATGCAAGCCACCCGTTATCATTCTCTCATTGTGAAAAAAGAGACTCTCCCTGATTGTCTGGAAGTGACGGCTTGGACTGAGGAAGACGAAATCATGGGGCTCAAACATAAAGAGCTCGATATTCATGGAGTGCAATTTCACCCCGAATCTATTCTAACAAAAGAGGGGATGAATCTGCTCCAGAATTTTTTGAAGAGCTGAGTTCAATTTTTGTGAGACGCAAAAAATCAGATGCTTAGGCTGAAAAATATGCGGCCAGCACTCAATAGCTCTATCACAGGAACCACTGACATAACCCTCTATCATATTGACGGATGAATATCAGTGGCCGACTGAGCGTCTTGCTGATCGTGCGAAGTGGCCATTATTCAGAGAGGCGCCGATCGTCTCGATTCTAGAGATCTTGGTGTTCTATCAGATTGTATTACGTGGCTGTTTTTATTCCTGTTAGGAGGATTGATAATAACCCTACAGAGGAGGTGAATCCATCTTATGAGGCACTTCGTCCAAGGCCGATTCGCTCCTGCTTGAGTTCGGAGCGAGGTTTCTTCGATGAGGTCTTCTGGTCGTTCGAATTTTTCTGGCTTGTATCATCGGTCTGGACGAGCTATCCGTCCGGTAAAAGCAAATAACACTTTCTTCATGAAGTTAAAATATACAAAATTGGCAACTCTTGCAGCAGCTCTAATCACATTCGGAGCGGTCGCAGGGGGAGCGAATGGAGCTCTAATTCTCAACCCAGGAAATGATCTTGCACTGGTTGGGGGGGAGATTAGCGGCTGGAATCAAGTAACTGGTTCAAATTGGACTCAAAGGGGAGCTAGTCCTATTCCAGAAGATGGTCCATCGTATTTTTTTGCTGGGGCTGGTGCTTTAGCGGAGCTGTCACAAACTGTTGATGTTTCCATTTTTTCAGCTGGTATTGATTCTTCGATACAACAGTTTACTTTTTCCGGCTATGTAAGATCCTTTGACCAAGCTAGTCCTGATACCTCTAGAATTATACTAGAATATCAAAACACTATAGGTGAAGTGATAGAGTCCTTCGATTCGGGTGAGATAGCAAATAGGACCGCCTGGCAACTTGTAACAGATCAAAGAATAGCACCAGCAGGAACTCGTAATATTGAAGTAAGATTGATTTCTAATAGAAATTCAGGAACTAACAATGATGGATATTTTGATTCACTTTCACTGACAACAAGTGCAATTCCAGAGCCATCATCAACTCTACTTCTTGGGCTTGGAGTGCTAGGGGTTGCTTCACGTCGCCTTAGAGCCAAATAGAGTCGAACAAGTTAGGTGGGCTCAACACTATTACGCGTGAGTTACCTTAAACGCGCTGACCTGAGTCGGTGCAATGTCGTTCTCCTTTGCAACCTCTTGGATGCTTTTCTTCTCCTTGAGGGCTTCCTTTACCACACGGGCTGGTCTGTTTTTCAGGGGTTTTGCCTCCTCAAGACCAGCTCATTTATTCAATAAACCTCTAGCTCCGTTTTGGGGGACCACTTCATTTTGACATTCGCTGAAGAAATGAAACCACTACGCCGCATGTCATCGTTGTTCCCGGCATCCCCTGATCGAAAGATGATCCGACGGTTCGGAAGGGTGAACCGTTTATTCTGAGAACTCCACTCGGAGAGGTCATTCCCACGACGATGAGAGACATTGAGATGATGGGCTAAACGTTCGCCGAAAATTCACGTTGGATTCACATCAACTTCATTCGATGAGTGAATTGTTCTCAACATGTTGTTCTTGCTAAGCACTGTGTTAGGACTTGCTCTTGTTTTTCTCCCGATACTTGGACCCGTCAGTCTAATTGCATGTAGAAAGAAGCACGGAAGCTGGTGGCTTCTAAGCGCTATGCTGTCTTCTGTAGTTTGTTACATTCTCCTTCTGTCCGCTGTAGCGCTGACGGATCTTCACTTGGAGAATGAACTTGATAAATACGACCTAAATGGCGATGGGAGCTTTTCAGGAGATGAGTTGACGCTTGAAATGGAGGCTGCAATAGATGATTTCACCTCGGATACGGGCCGAACCTTTGCGCCAATTACAGGTCTGTTTACCTGCCCTTTATATTCTGGGTTTTGGCATATGTTATTTGGAATTCTCTATTTTGTGTCTTCTTGCATCTTGCGGAGACTTAAGAGAGGCGAACAAAACGGTGCTGGTAAGACGGATCCGCAGTCTGGGTCACTTGTGTAGGTGAAGCGTGGATTTTCCTTGATTCGCCATCTACCAGACCTCAACGTTCGAGGGAAAAATTCTAATGCGTATCCACATTTTCGGGGCAGCAGGGACTGGAACCACGACACTTGGCAAAGGTCTAAGTACAGTATTAGAGATGAAGCACCTCGACAGTGATGACTTTTACTGGAAAAAAGCCGAGATACCTTACACGCAAAAGGTGGTGCCAATTGAGAGGGTTCAAAGCATTAAAAATGCCGCAATTGATACGGATCGCTGGATACTGTCAGGCTCGATGTGTTCTTGGGGTGATTCACTCATTACAGAGTTTACGCATATGATCTATCTAACTGCTAAATGGGAGCTGAGGCGGGAGCGGCTCTTAGAACGCCAGACCGCTAACTTTGGTCTCGAAGCTCTTTGTGAAGGAGGAGAGATGTATCAAGTCCATCGAGACTTTATAGAGTGGGCCAGTCGCTACGATACTACCGGGCGAGAACAGAGGAGCAAAGCTACTCATGAGGCGTGGATAGCGGCGTTGCCAGATAATATTCGGTTGCTAAGAATCGATGGCAGCCGGCCCAAAGAGGAGGTGTTGTCATTAACAATTGATCAACTCAATTCGAAAACCAAACCCCAAAGATAGCTTTGAGCAGGGCCTCTAAGCTATCTGGTTGTTGAACGAGCTCAACGTGGGATTATCGGGGGAGGAGCGCTTGCTTATGTGTTTTCGATTTGTTGTTACTCCTCAAGGAGTTGTGGTAGGGCACGATTAACTTGGTGACCTCTGGCCTGCCCTCCTGGGCCGCGTTAGCGAACGCTTTGCGTTCGGCTTCGCGCCGAGCGACTCTGAGTGGGATTCGACCATGGTGTTTTGAGAGAGATGATGAAAAATGGAATAATCTAACACTATTTATGCTGTTTAGGTGCGCACGTTCCCAGAACCCTCTATTTATGGGAGCTTTTTGTTTTCTTTGATGCTGTGGTAAGGTCATTTGATTTTCCCGTGTTGAGGTGGTGGCCCTCGGGGAGAGAAGATGGCGGGAAGGCGTTCGAGTTCATGGAGGAACGTGAGGGCGTTTCCACAACTAGGGCAGGCGAAGGGTGCTTGTGCAGGAAGTTTGGCTAGAGGCTCTCCCTCGCATCCTGAGAGAAGAAGTTTTGCTGAAAAGGGAAATAAAATTAAAGGAGACTATTAAGATTCATGGTTTCCATTTCTACTCGAAAGCTATCAGGCCTTCTGCGGATCATCGTGATAGAATAGTCGCTGCTCTTACTAGTCCTGACGGCATCCTTGAGTGGGGAGGGATGGCGCTATGTGGTGGCTATCATCTCGATTACGTGGTGAAATGGAAGGATGCTGAAGGCTCAGAGTGCGAGGTCCTGATTTGTTTTGGCTGCCATGAAATCAAGCTGTATGGTGACGATTTCCAATTATACGCAGATTTGAACCAGAAAACATACGATTCCCTTGTTGATGTTCTTTCTGAGTATGAAGACCAGAGACCCCGATCCAATTAGGATGACTAACAAATCGCTGAATCATAAATTTGACCGCGCGATTGGGGCAAAGGATTGACTGGAAGGGGGAGCGTGGTAGAAATAGGGGGAACGCGCTGAGTCGGTCAGATTGGGTGTGCTGGAACGTTAGTCTGAGGATATGAAATTACTCGTCCTTGTTTTATGTTTGCTCTTAAATGATCTTGTCAACGCGGATTCATTCTACGCTGTGAAGTTGAACGATTCCGTCTTCCCGTTGCCTTACGAATTGCCAGAACTTGGGAAGCGTCCACTGAGCGACTTTGACTGGGAGCGGTATATTTCTGATTCGAAGTCAGATGCTGACCGAGCGTTTCGGAAGCGTATTGCAAGATGGGATTACGGACAGTCGGTCGCCGGAGGGGGTGACTCGACAAGCGATCATTGGAGCCGGAGCAGACTGGCGGCCGAGGAATTCAAGTCTAAGTGCGACGATTTGGTTCGAAGGTATCGCAAGAAATTGGAAGACGAACCCGAAGTGCTGAAAGATTTGAATGGATACATTCAGCAGAGCGAGAGGGCCATCGAACTTCAAGTTAAGTTGGTTGGAGGTTCATGGGGCGGTTCGGGAGCTAAAGTTGCTTTTGCGCAAGCTCGGATGCACGGATATCTAAATTATTATCGTAACCTTGTGGCACTTGGCTCGAGCCTTCACTTACAAGATTTACCCGAATGACGGGAGCTTCAAACCTTCAGTTCTATGATCTGAAATGCTACGGTAAATCTGTAATCTGAATACTATCGAATGTGTTCTTGGATTAGCCTTGAGAGAAGGCAGCGCAATGCACTTCGTGTGATTTATCTTGGCTTGCATTACAATTTCTTTAACGAGAAGCTCTTCAGCGGTAAGATCGTCGGATTTAGATAGCCTGTTGATTAGGGGGCAGACCTTCCCAAATCGCGGGAAAATGTTTCTGAGACCTTTTAAAAGGTTAGTGAAATCTGATGGAGAGCCATAAAAATTTAGCCTCCTCCGCAGAATCTGTGGGTGAAACGAGTTTAAACAGCTTCAGATGG
>CAYUHN010000045.1:0-20219 GCA_964444495.1 uncultured Roseibacillus sp.
TGAAATCAAGGCTGAACGAGCCGGGACGATCAAAGCGGTCTGCGTCTCTGATGGGAGCGCTGTTCAATTTGGCGACGCGCTCTTTCGGATAGGTTAGGACTTTTGCCTGAGATGTTTTCTAAAGTTTTAGTAGCAAATCGTGGTGAGATTGCTCTTCGAGTGATTCGCGCCTGTCGTGAGCTGGGAGTGAGCTCGGTAGCGGTTTACTCGGAGGCGGATGTGGATAGTATGCACGTCCAGCTTGCCGATGAAGCAGTTTGCATTGGAGGGGCCGCTAGTAAGGATAGTTATCTGAAGCCCGATCGAATTCTTGCAGCTGCTGAGATTACCGAGGCTGATGCGATTCATCCTGGCTACGGGTTCCTTTCTGAGAATCCTCGCTTTGCTGAAATTTGTGCAAGTTGTAAGGTGAAATTCATTGGGCCCTCCGCTGATGTGATTCGGCAGATGGGAGACAAGGATACGGCCCGTAGCACCGCGCTCAAGCATGGCGTGCCCGTTACTCCGGGTTCTGGCTTATTAGCCGATGCTCAAGAGGGTCTTAAAGAGGCCAAGCGAATTGGTTTTCCAGTTATGGTCAAAGCTACCGCTGGAGGAGGTGGACGTGGTATGCGTCCAGTTTTCAAGGAAGAAGACTTTATTAATCAATATGAAGCAGCTAGTAACGAGGCTATTGCCTGTTTCGGTAATGGCGCCTGTTACCTTGAGAAACTGGTGTTAAATCCTCATCACGTTGAGTTTCAAGTGATGGGAGATAGTCATGGCAATGCGATTCATCTGGGAGAGCGCGATTGTTCCATGCAGCGCCGCAATCAGAAGATTATCGAAGAATGCCCAAGTCCTCTTTTGTCTCCAGAGCTTCGTGAGAAAATGGGTGAAGCTTCGGTGAATTTGATTTCTTCTATTGGTTACGAGAATGCAGGAACGATTGAGTATCTCGTCGATGAAGAAGAAAATTTCTACTTCATGGAGATGAACACTCGGATTCAGGTGGAGCATCCGGTTACTGAAGAAGTGATGGGATGCGAACTCATCAAAGAGCAAATCCGCATTGCTGCTGGTGAGGAGTTATCCACACATATTTGTTCGGCTACTCCACGCGGTCATTCTATCGAATGTCGTATTAATGCGGAAGACCCCTATAATGATTTCCGCCCGAGTCCAGGGAAGATCGATCTTTGGTATGCTCCGGGAGGAAAAGGAGTTCGCGTCGACACCCATGTCTATTCTGGTTATACCGTACCTCCCCATTATGACTCCATGATTGCGAAATTAATCGTGACGGGAGCATCAAGAACGGTGGCGATTGCACGAATGAAGCGAGCTTTGGGCGAATTTATGATTTCTGGAATTAAGACCACGATTCCTTTTCAACAAGAAATTATCGGCCATCCTGATTTCATAAACGGCACTTACGATATTGGTTGGGTTGGAGAATTTCTGGAAGAAAAAGCTAGTAAGTAAAGTTTTGGCTGAGTTCGCACGTCAGACATGGCAAGCGGGGAATCTCTATGGGATCATCGATCTTGGCTATGTGGCTGAGGCTAATCTTGAAGATAAGACCCGTGCACTCCTACAAGGAGGGGTGACCTTATTGCAATTGCGAGCGAAAGGTTATGCTGAAGCGGAGGTGTTGGCTTTCGCTAAAAGGATTCGGACGCTCTGTCAGGAGTTTTCGGTGGGGTTCATCGTGAACGATTTTATCTCGGTGGCAAAAGAAGTTGGAGCGGATGGAGTGCATCTAGGCCAAGATGATGGCCCTCTTGAAGAGGCTCGTAGGCGATTAGATACGAGGTGCCTCGTAGGTCGCTCGACTCATTCTCACGAGCAGGCTCGTGAGGCTTTGGCTGAAGGAGCAGATTACATTGGGTTTGGTCCTCTTTTTCCGACTCCAACGAAAGAAGGGAGGCCTGCGATTGGCTTGGCGGATGTTGCGCAAGTTGAGAAAGAGGTAGGGAATCGAATTCCGGTTTTCTGTATTGGAGGAATCAAGCAAGGAAATTTGGCAGAAGTGAAGCTTGCCGGGGCTCGACGAGTGGTGGTTGTCTCTGAGTTATTGCAAGCAGCGGACGCTGCTTTGGCCGCAACAGAAATACAAGAAAGCCTCTCTTGAGGTTGCTATGCTTCCACTAAATTCTCATAGTGGAGAGGTGACTGATGATATTGCTAAAATTCTGATCGATGAGGATGTGATCCTTCGTCGTATTAAAGTATTGGCTAAGCGAATCGAAAATGAATTGCAGGGGGAGGAATTGTTGGTCATTGGGGTTTTAACAGGAGCACTTGTTTATCTCGCAGACTTATGTCGCCAGCTTCCTTTACAACTTCAGATTGAGACTCTGAGTGTGGCGAGTTATCACGGGGGAACAGAGAGCTCAGGAGAGGTTAAATTTCTAGATGCAAGATTGCCCGAAGTTTCGGACCGGAGAGTTCTTCTTATCGATGATATTCTAGATACTGGTAGGACACTTTATGCGGTTCGACAGAGATTGCTGAAGATGGGAGCCAAAGAGGTGAAGACCTCCGTGCTTCTTTCAAAAGAGAAGGAACGAGCGCAAGAAGTAGAAGCAGACTATGTGGCTTTTGAGGTGGGGGATGAGTTTGTTGTTGGTTATGGCTTGGATTATCAAGGTCGTTACCGAAATTTACCTTTCGTGGGAGTTTTAAAAGAATCGGTTTATGCCGGCTAGCAAGCTTAGGAGTTGCTTAGCGAAGTAGCTATGCCATGGTCCTTGTGTGGATCTGTTTAGTCATGCCGAAGCGAAGGAAAAAGGCCCCGGGCGTGATGCTTTAACAGTAACACGGCTTCTACGCCGAATGCGGAATCTTCTCGAAATTGAGATTGGAGAAGTCTGGGTTGAAGGAGAGGTGTCTAACCTCCGGAAGCAGGGAAGTGGTCATTGGTATTTTTCGTTGAAAGATGAAGGAGGACAGCTGGCTTGTGCCATGTTCAGCGCTCGTCGACGTGAAGGACACGCTGTTTTGGAAGATGGAGCAAAGGTTCGTCTTCGGGGGGAAGTAACCCTGTATGAAGCTCGCGGGGCTACTCAGCTGGTAGTTCGCGAAGTGGAGGCTGCCGGAGCAGGGACGTTACAGGCTCAGTTTGAAGCCCTTAAAAAGAGATTGGCGGACGAGGGGCTCTTTGATGAGTCTCGCAAAAAAAAGATTCCCAAGTTTCCTCGCCGAATTGGGGTGGTGACTTCTGCAAGTGGAGCTGCCCTGCAAGATATGCTCAATGTCCTGGGGCGGCGAGCTCCATGGATTAAACTGCATCTTGCGGACGTTAAGGTGCAAGGGAAGGGCGCAGAGCTTGGGATCGCACGTGCGATTGAGAAGTTAGGTCAACCTGAAGACAATGGTTGGCCTAACTGTGATGTTATTATAGTCGGTCGAGGAGGTGGCTCCATCGAGGATTTGTGGAATTTTAATGAAGAAATTGTGGCGCGTGCGGTCGCAGCCTCCAAGGTTCCAGTAGTCAGTGCAGTGGGGCATGAAATTGATTTTACCATTGTGGATTTCGCTGCCGATTTACGAGCGCCAACGCCAAGTGCTGCTGCTGAGTTAGTTGTTCCTGATCGAGAGGAATTATTACGGAGTTTGGCTTCTCAGGCAATGCGGTTAAAGCGACGAAGTCAGGAGGAAGTTGCTTCTCGTAAGCAGCAAGTAGGATACCTAGAGCGTCTTTTCCGAAGTGAACCAGAGGTCTTGTTACGTCAACCTCTTATGCAATTAGCGGAATTACAGGCCCGACTCGAGCGCAGCCAACAGGAAAGTGTGAGAATGCGGGAAAATAAGATCCGAGAGTTGCGAGTGCGTTGGGAGGCTAATCAACCAGAGAAGGTGATTGCGCGTCGGCATGAGGCCAATCGTGCACAAGGAGAGCGACTTTTGCATGCCGTGAAGATTCAATTACAGGCCAATCGCGAAAAGCTCGCTCGCCTACGTTCAGTTCTACAAGCTTTGGGGCCAGAGTCAGCTTTGGAGAGAGGTTTTTCAATCACGCTTAACGAAAAAGGCGAAGCGGTAAGTGATCCTAAAGCTGTAGCAGAAGGGGAGATTTTGGAGACTGTTCTTCACAAAGGTCGCCTTTCTAGTAGGGTGGAGCGAACAAGGAATGAATAAATACTGGTAAGATGAGAGCCAAATTAAAGATGACTTTGAGGGCTGTAGCTGTCGCGGTACTTTTTAGTAGTTTTTGCGAAGCGCAAGATAGGGCTGAAGCCGAGCTGGTTGCTGCAATTGAGATGCGCTGGGCAGAAGAAGGAGCGAAATCAGCTCGCTTTTTATGGGAAAATATGCCGGAGAGGGACAGAGGGGAAATTTCACAAAGTTTACTGATAGAGAACGTGAACTATGCACTTATTGCGAGGAAGGAATTGCCTTGGGGAAGTGAAATTCCGGAGGAGGTTTTTTTGAACGACGTTTTGCCTTATGCGGTTTTGGATGAAAATCGCGAGGCTTGGCGTGGTGAGTTTTACTATAAATGCCGAAAATTAGTAGAGGATTGTGAGACTTCGGGCGAGGCTGCTCAGGTTCTTAATCGTGATTTTTTTGATATCATAGATGTTCACTATAATCGAGGCCGTAAGAAGCCAAATCAGAGTCCTTCAGAGTCGATTGAGCAAGGGAAGGCAACGTGTACGGGGCTAAGTATTCTACTGACCTATGCGTGCCGTTCGGTAGGAGTTCCCGCACGTATTGCAGGGACCGCCCTTTGGACAGATCGAAGTGGGAACCACACTTGGGTGGAGGTATGGCATGATGGGCGATGGAATTATCTGGGAGCCGACGAGTACGATAAAAAAGGTTTGAATCATGGATGGTTTGGGGGCCGAGCCTCTAAGGCGGATCCAAAGGTTCATCATCATGCTATTTGGGCGACTTCTTGGAAGAAGAGCGAGGGTTGGTTTCCAATGGTGTGGAATCTGCAAGCTCGTTGGGTGCCTGCAGTGAATGTCACTGAACGCTATTTAAAGAAGAAATCGGAGAGTGAAAAAGGGGTAGGAATTCGAGTTGTATCTTCTCCAGGGGGAGCTCGCCTAAGAGCTCAGATCTCATTGGAAGGAGAGCCTGGTAGCGCTATCGAAACCAAGGCTGGTCGTAAAGATTACAACGATGTGGCAAGACTTGTATTGCCAGGTAAAGGCCCTTGGACTTTGCAGGTAGAAACCGAAGCGGGAAAAATGCTGACTACGATAATCAAGCGGCCTACTGAAATTTTAGAAATTGTTTTTGACGCTGGCGCTTCGACAGGGAGCTTTGATGTTGAAGAGATTATTGAAGGTTGGATCGCGAAGAAAAAGCCGGTTTACGAAGCAGAGTTGAAAGCGAAGGTGATTCGAGATGAGCAAGATCGTGAATTTAGGTGGCTGGAGCGGCGTTTCGGAGAAGATAAGGCCGGTCTCGATGGACCGAGTTTGTTTATTTCTATGCATGGAGGTGGTGGGACCACCGCTGAAGCGAATACTCAACAATGGCAGAACCAGATCCGTCTTTATCAGCCCGAAGAAGGGATTTATGTGGCTCCACGAGCTCCGACGGATACTTGGAATATGTGGCATCGTGGCCATATTGATGATTTCATTGACCACTTAATTTCACTTTATGTAGTCGCCGCAGGAGTGGATCCCAATCGAGTTTACCTCATGGGGTATTCGGCAGGAGGTGATGGAGTTTATCAATTGGCACCTCGCATGGCTGATCGCTTTGCCGGAGTGGCAATGATGGCTGGTCATCCGAATGATGCTCGGCCGGAAAACCTAAGAAATCTTCTCTTCGAGGGTTTCATGGGAGGCAAAGATTTTTCCTATAATAGAAACAAGAAAGCAGTGAATTGGGGGAAGAAGATGGCTGCGCTTCGTGACGATGATCCGGAGGGTTATGAACATCGAGTTACAATTTATCCGGAGCTAGGTCATTGGATGCAGCGTAAAGATGCGGAAGTGTTACCAAGGTTACTTGCAAAATCTCGACAAGAATGGCCCAAGAAAATGGTATGGGTTCAAGATAATATCACTCATGAGCGACTGTATTGGTTGGGGGTGAAGCCGGAAAATCAAGTCAAAGCCTGTGAAATTTATGGCCAAGTGGATGGACAAACGATTCGTCTACAGGGTGATGAGCCTGGAGGCATTCGTCTTTGGTTAAGCAACGAACTTCTTGATCTTTCAAAACCAGTGCAAGTTTTTCACAACGAAAAAAAGGTCTTTGCAGGGAAAGTTGAGCAAAAAGCGGAAGTCGTTATCGAATCTCTGCAATCACGTAGTGGAATGGTTGCCACCGCTTTGTTAGAGCTTCCTTGAAGAGCTCTAAGGATGGAGCTGGCCGAGACGAAAATTATTCTAGATGGTAGTCGCCCTTGATAAGGGCAGAGGCATTCTTATCGTCAATCGGCCCCGTGTAGAGCGGTTTTGTCGAGTTCGAAATGGAAAATCAAAATAATAGTTTTCATTAAAAAAAATTCGTGTACAAATTAAAGCTTCGATTTATTCTGAAATTCAGGCTGGAAAGGAATGATTGATTCTATCTTTTTTCCGATGCTCGCTCTGACTGTTATCTGCCAGCATTAATCCGGTATCTCAAGGAGTTGCCGGACGATCAATTTGTCGACAAGGCACTTGATGCAGCTGACTATGTTCTGTTCAGATTTTCTGACAGTAGAATTTTGCCCGCACCGTTGGAGAAGCTTTTTGAGCACAGCAGGCTTCGGGATATCCCAGTTGAATTGGTTCCACCCGTCGGGCAAAGTCTCTGGCCAATTACTGGTAAGTAAAACAATACTATATTTCTTCTAACAGTAGTTATTTTTACGATCTAGGAATCTGGAACTTCGACCCAGCGCTCTTCATTGTGAGATTTAAGGCTGAGTTCAGCAAGCTGGACGCCTTTGGCTCCTTCGCGGAGGGTCCAGGGGAAGGGCTCGTCGGCGACAACGTGTTTGAGGAAGAGTTCCCATTGCGCTTTGAAGGCATTGTCGCATTCGCCAGGGGAGATTTCTTCCCAGCCTGCGTAGTAATCGATGGGGCTGTCAACATCTGGATTCCAGACAGGAACTGGGGTGTCAGTCATGGACTGAGCCCAGCACTTGCGAAGCCCTACAATGGCGGATCCTTTGGTGCCGTCTACTTGCATAACAAGTAAGTCGTCGCGTCGTACACGAACGTTCCATGAAGAGTTGAACTGGCAAAAGACGCCGGTGTCGGTTTTGAACATGGCGTAGGCTGAATCGTCGGAGGTGCAGGGGTAGGGCTTTCCTTCTTCGTTGATGCGTTCAGGGATGTGAGTGGCGGCGTGAGAGAGAACTTTGGTGACTTTTCCGAAGAGGTTGTCGACGACGTAGCGCCAGTGACAATGCATGTCGATGATGATACCTCCGCCATCCTCTTCGCGGTAGTTCCAAGAGGGGCGTTGAGGTGGACGGGTTTCATCGTGTCCAGTGAAGACCCAGTAGCCAAATTCTCCACGGACGCTGAGGATATCGCCAAAGAAACCTTCATCCTTGAGCTTCTGGAAGGCTACGATGCCTGGGAGCCAGAGCTTGTCTTGCACGGTGCCGTTTTTAACGTCGGCATCTTCGGCAACTTTTGCAATGGCGAGTGCTTTGTCATATTCGGTCGCGGTGGGTTTTTCGCAATAAACGTGCTTTCCAGCCGCGATGGCTTTTTCGAGAAAAGGAATGCGAAAGGGGGTGCCCGAGGCATCGAAGAAGATTTCGTTGTAAGAGTCGGCTAAGGCTGCATCGAGATCGTCGCTGAAACGTTCGACTTGATATTTCTCAGCAAGAGCTTTGACCTTGGCGAGATTCCGTCCGGTGAGAATGGGGTCAGGCATGACCATTTCGCCATTAACTTCTACGCCTCCTTGTTCGCGGATGGCGAGGATGGAGCGAACGAGATGTTGATTGGTGCCCATGCGTCCAGTGACGCCGTTCATGATGATGCCGATTTTTTTCATGAGGTGATTATGTGTGCAGATTTGTTAGCTTTCAGTTTGATAGATGTTGCGGTAAGCCTTAAGGATTTCGTCTAAGAATAAATTTTGGTCTTGAGCCCACCAATGGGAAGAGAAGATTTCGACTTCTCGGAAATCGGAAAAGTTGTTGTCTTGCATGACCCATTTATCGATTTCGGCAAGGTTGGCGCAGCCTTCTCCCATGATACCTCGATCGAGGAGGAGATCAGAGGGTTCGGCTTTGAAATCGCAAATGTGATAAGCGGCGAGCCAGTTGTTTTTGGCGCAGCGAGTGAGTTCTGTTTCGAGGTCGTGATCCCACCAGGTGTGGTAGACGTCGAAGGCGACACGAAGGAGAGGGGAGTTGAGCTCTTGGCAAAGGTCGTTCGCTACTTTCATGGTAGGAATGGCGCTTCGGTTGCCACAGTAGACGGGGTGAAGAGGCTCGATGAGGAGTTCGATTCCTTCCCGGGCGGCGTCGGGAAGGATGGTGGCGATCCCGTCACGGATTTGCTCTCGATTTGTGAGGGGGTTTTGGCCTGGAGTGGCACCGCAAACAAGGACGAGAGATTTGGTTCCAAGCTGAGCTGCTTCGTTGATGAGTTTGCGGTTCTCGGCAATGGCTTCAGCACGGTCGTGCTGAGTTTCTCCGGTGAAGAAACCGCCTCGAACATAAGAAATTGGCTCTAATCCGGCGTCACGGACATGTTTCGCCACCTTAGCTAAGTTTTCTCCTTCGACTGTTTCTTTCCAGAGGGAAATGCCACCGATACCACGTTTAGAGTAGTTCTCTATGCATTCGCTAATGGTCCACGGTTTAGTGGTGAAGGTGTGAAGGGCGAGATCAGGGTAGCTCATGGATTCTCCACTATGAAGAGTGATATTGGAAGGGTGCGTTTTTAGCTCATAATGGAGATTTCATAACCTAAACGGTTCGCGCAATCGGTGAGAATCTCGCTTTCCCAATTTGGGCGGGGTGGGCACTGTGGGTGAGGTAGTGGTGTTGGAATGCGACCGAGGAGATGTTGGAAATGTGCGCAGGAATGCTTGTAGGCAGGAACGGGGGCCCGAAAGCCGATGTTGCCGAGGTATTGTAGAGCATCGGCAAGTTCGTAGTAAGCGGGATCATTTGTTTGCCAGTAGCGGTCACGTTCGGCGAATTTTTCAGGACAGAAGGCCGCTAGACCAAGAAGGTAGTCGGAGCCGTATTCGATCATGTCGATGCCGAGGTCATTGCCAGTGTAGATCTTGAAGTCAGGGCGAACTTCGTCGCGGATGGCAAGTCGTTTGATCTCCTGTAGGCGGCAAAGAGAGGAATGCTTGATGCCTTTGAGCGCAGGGATGGTCATGAGCCCGCGAATGGTTTCTTCGTCGTAAATCATACCGTTGGGAGCGAACATGCGGCCGAGTTCGAAACCAATCACTGCTTCAAAGGGCTCACAAACTTGGGCGTAAAGATCAACGATCTGTTGAGGCGACCAATCGTGGAAGCGAGTGGCTTGGAAGAGGATGGGAGTTCCGCCGTGATCGGTGATTTGACGCATTTGGCTTTGGTAGAGGTCGGTAAGATCGCCTTCGAGACCTTCAACGAAAACCCCTGCAATAAATCCGTTTGGTAAGGTCTTTTGTGCCCAGTTGAGCATGGTGGCACGCTCTTTTGGAGTGAGGTAGTTGGCGTAACCAGTATCCATGTTAACCGCGCATCCGAGTCCAGCGTCGTGGGTGCGAAGAAGAGCTTCTTTGTAAGCTGCTTCAGCAATACTTCCGTCCCGTTCGAAGGGAAGAAGAATGGCGGCGTGACCTTCTATTGTTCGGCCTGGTTTGCGGAGTTTTTGAAGATTACTAATAGTAGACATGAATGGTAGGAGAAGCTGTTAAGCATTGATTTCGCAAACGTCCAGTAAGTCGGAAGGAGTCAGTAAATTGTAGGTAGGATTTTGTTTTTCGAGGGCTTTCGGGGAATTGAATCCCCAAGAGGCGGCGGCGACGTGGATTCCGGCTCTCTGAGCCGCGCGGACGTCACGGGTTTCGTCTCCGATGTAGAGCATTTTGGAACGATCCAAGGAAAAGGTTTTTGCGATAGCGCGGAGATGTTTGTGCTTTCCGGAGAGTTTAGAAGTTGTCGAAATGAAGCTAAAAGCTTCGCGAATTCCTTTGGCCTCTAGAAAGGCTTCGACATTTTCGGAGGAATTGGAGGTGAGGATCCCGAGGCAGGAGCTGTGTTCTTCAAGGATAGGAATAACGTCGTTAAAACCCTCAATGAGAGAAATGGTGGTGATGTCGCTGCGGAGGGCTTTGCGGCCACGAGCGAGGAGAGCGGGGACGCGGAGCTTGGATATGCCAAGATGTTTTAGAACTTCCTTAATTTCGAGATCTTGTAGAGAGGAGACTTCCTCGCGGGCAATCTTGCGGAGCGAATAATATTCAGCCAGTTCATTGTAGACGCTCACAGCTGCGGATAGGGTGTCGGCGAGAGTTCCGTCGAAATCAAAAATGAGAGCAGGGTAGCGCACGAAAGAGATAGAGAGCTGTTATGAGAAGGGAGTCAAGCGATGGCTTGAGGGGGGCATGATTTTTAATGCCGGAGCGACAGTGAATGGATTGTAAGAAGAAGTCGCGGAGTTATTAAGGTGTATTCGAGAGATAAGGCAGGGGGAGATTTGGTGAGATGTCGAGCAAGAGATCGTCTCTGTCGCAGTTTGAATCTCGATGTGATGCGGCGTAGGCAATCATGGCGGCGTTGTCGGTGGATAGTTGTGAGGAGCAGCTATGGAAGGTGAGGTTGTTGGTCTGGCATCGCGCGGCGAATTGTTTACGGAGGGTTTGATTGCAGGAGACTCCGCCTGAGAGGGTGATGAGCGAGAGATGGTGCTTTTTTGCTGCTCGAAGGGATTTTTCGATGAGGACATCAGAGACTGCAGCTTGGAACGAAGCACACAGATCTGCGAGGCGTTCTCGTGGGTTAGGTAGCTTTTCGATGGTATAAAGAAATGCGGTCTTGAGGCCAGAGAAGGAGAAGTTAAAGTGAGGCTCCTTTAGTAGAGAACGGGGGAGATCGAATGCCGTGGGGTCGCCTAGGTGGGCAAGTTTCTCTATTTCGGGGCCTCCGGGATAGGGGAGTTCTAGCATGCGGGCTGCTTTGTCAAAAGCTTCTCCCGCAGCGTCGTCGATGGTTTGACCAAGAAGGCGATAGCGACCTGGAGCTTCGACGTGAACGAGCATTGTGTGGCCACCCGAAACAACGAGGGCGAGATGGGGAGGGATTTCTTTTTCCCCGAGAAAAGGGCTCAGTAGGTGTCCTTCCATGTGGTTGATGGAGAGAAAAGGGCGATCTGTTGCAAGAGCAAGCCCTTTGGCGAAGGCGTGACCAACCATTAGCGAGGAAGCGAGTCCAGGGCCGCCAGTTGCGGCAATGGCAGTGAGATCTTCCGTGCGCACTTCGGCTTTCTCGAGGGCTTTCTTGACCAATGGAGGGAGGGCAATGGTGTGATTACGCGAGGCTAGTTCGGGGACCACTCCACCTAGGTTGCGATGGAGTTCGATTTGGGAAGCAACAAGAGAAACGAGTAGCGAGGGTGCTTTGCTCGTTTTGGAGCCATAGATCGCGATCGCGCTTTCGTCACAAGAAGACTCAATAGCAAGAATGAGCATAGGAGAGCGGTTGTTAGAAATGGGGTTATTTGGCCAGTTCTTTTTTGATCATTGGCATCAGGCTTTCCCAATCAGGTTGTTCGGAGATGACTTTTCCTCTGTTTAGTAGGATGAAATTACCATTTTGTTTTTCTGCTAATTCTCCGAATGGATGAGCGGTAACAGTTAGTGGTAAGAATTCAGGCTTGGAGAAGACTTGAATGATTTTCCGGCCCAAGTTTGAGTCGGCTTTAAAGTCTTTGGGGAGGAGGAGAGTTGTGCGAGAGGAGGAGGTATAGGCCGAGATGAAAAAGTCTGTGTAGCTAACGGGGTTTTTGACATAGAGTCGTGAGAGCGTGCCTCCTAGAACTCGAGTAACATTGGTGAGATTAGCGTGTGTGAAGCCCATGTCTTCGAGGCTAGCGAAAATGCCGAAGCAGCGTCCCCAAGTGGAAGGTCCGAAAATCATCTGATGATCATAAACAGGAAAGGAAATAAGTGATTTTGAGAGAGGAGTTTCTGCTATTCTGAAATTAAGAAGAAGGTAGTAAGATAGTAGAGATTCGATAGAAGTGGAGGCTTCTTCAAGGGCCCAGTTCTGATAACTAACTCGGTAATACCACAGCATGGCTTCGGCATGGGCGGCGAGGTCTTTCGCTGTGGCTTCAATTTCGCGATAATTTTCGGCAGGTTTTAAATGCAGTAATTTTCTTTCCTCGTTTCGGAAGTCATCTCTTAGAGAGAGTGCTGTTTTGGAGATAGAAGACAGCGAGAGAAGGTTGGGGGTTTGCTGATAGGTTTGACAGAGGGAAGTTAGGAGTCCTGCGTATTTTTCGAGAGGGATGAGGGTTTCTTTCAGGCTCAGTTCACTCTCGAGTCGTTTATCTCGTTCTTTTTTTAGCTTAGCAAACGCTTCAAGAAGAAGGCGATCGCATTCGTTGATGCTTTTACCTGCTCGGTTGGAAAGAGCTGAACCATAGTGCTTTTGTGAGAGGGTATTAAGGTTGCGAAACTTTCGTTCAGGATCATCAAGGACCGGAACATTTCCCTCTTTTTCGATTTCACAAGCAGCGGAAAGAGCGTTGAATTCGTCTTCAGTAAGTAGGTTTTGAAGAACTTCGACGGAGTAGAGGAATTTGTTAACAAGTTTTTCAGTTGTCGGGTAAGAGGTAGTGGGCGCTAGCTCCTTACGCAATTGTGTTAGAAGCTCGTTGGCACGGGTTGTTCCGGGTAAGCTAGAAGAAGCGGCTAGCATGGGAAGCATCGAACTTTGAGTGCTGAGTTCTTTTGAGAGTAAAGGGACAGAGGAGTTGGCGCTTGCTCGACGGGCAAAAAATAATTGGTCAAGCGGATCCCAGAGCCCAGAGCTTGATAGGTGATCAACAGATTGTTGAACTGTTTTGGTTGCCTCGCGTTTTTGAGAGGTGGGGCAGGCCGCAGATTGCCCGAACAGTTTAATTGAGTAATTAAGTGCTGAGGGTGGAAGGTTGCCAGTGTTGTCGTATTTACTACGGGTTGAGTCAAAGAGGCTGATAAGGTAACTGTGGTGGCGAGCAAGAGTGCTGGTCTCAAAAAATTCGGGTTTAAGGTCGATATCCTTAGTGGAGATGGTGCTATCTTCAAAATAATCTCCACGTCGTCTGAGGCGACTAATATTAACATTACGACTATTGGTTATGATGTCCTCTAGGTTGGAATTTTTGTCATCAATGAAGACGTCGATGACACTGCTGAATCGTCGTTTTATTTCATTTTCATTTCTGAGAGAACCGACGATGTTGCTTTGAAATGGGTTTCCTTCATGTGTCATCCAAATGATGAAAGGGAAATTGATATTTTGATTTGACTCGGAAGAGAGGACCGCGGCGACGTTGATGAGTTCGGGGTTGATAGTGGTGTCAGCAAGAATAGGGACAAAATTTTGGTTAATTTTGTCAGCGAAAAACGTCTCCAGATGAGCAGGGAATTCCAGACTGTTAGCAAAGTCTGGAGACAGAAGAAGAAGGAAGATCAGCTTATGAGAGTCTTCCGCAAAGGTGAGGCTTTCGCTGGAATAGGGTTGCCAGTTAATCGAGGAATCGGCGAAAGAGCGGAGGAGATCGCTGGGTTCACGGGATAAATTATTGGTCTTGAGCTGAGGAACTTCTTTTGGGGGCGTTGAGAAAATTGGATTGGCCTTTTGGGTCGTTTTTTGCCCGGAATTCTTCGGCTTGCATGAAATCAGACCAAAGCAAAAGGTGAAAAAAGTTAGAAAGAGAACGAATTTACGCACAAAATATCTTTGCCTCTGGAAGAAAGAACTGTCAACGGCATCTGCTGAAAGAGAAAAGTCTTTCGTAGGGCGAAGAGCTGCACAAAGATGCGGAAGACAAGTGATTACGATAGCTGTTTCCAGTCAAAAAGGGGGAGTCGGGAAGACCACAGTGTGCATTAATCTTGCGCATGCCTTCGCGAAGAGTGGGCGCAAGACAATTTTGATTGATGCTGATCCGCAAGGATCTGTAGGCCTTTCTTTGACTAGACAGTCGCGCGTTTTACCAGGGTTTTACGATTTGATGTCCGATAATGGCTTTCCAGTTGAACAACTCGTGATACCGACGCGGTTGGAGACTTTGAGTCTGATTGCGGCAGGACAGACGAGCGATTATGAGCTTAACGGAGGAGAAATGGGGGTTTCCCTCTATCGCGTGAGAGAGCTGCTGAGGCGTCTTAAGGAAGATGGCTATGAAATTTGTATTATTGATACCGCTGCGGGCCTTTTTGGAGCGACTGCGGATATTTTGACGGCTTCAACGGCCGTTTTGGTTCCTCAGCAAGCAGAGCCTTTAGGGATTCGGTCAGTCCCCAAATTGATGTCGGTGCTTGCCCGTATGAGGGTAGTGAATCCTGACCTTTCTGTGTTAGGGTTAGTTTTAACAATGATGCAGCCGGGCCTCTCAGAAAGCCGAGAGGCTGCTCAATCTTTGCGGGATATGCTTCCGCCTGAATTGGTCTTTCAGACTGCTGTGCCAAGGGATGATCTCTTCATTCGAGCCAGTGCTAAAGGTCTTCCCGTAGGGGCAATGGAAAATGGCTCGGGAGCGATGGCGGTCTTTTCCCGTTTACAGTTAGAAGTCGAAGCCCGCTTGGCGGCAACATTACAGCAGAATCATGAGTGATGTAATTAGCGGATGGATTGATAAAGCAGAATTGCGTCGATTGGCCGATTCGCTCGTGACAAAAGCTGCTCCCAAAGCGGACTTGATCGAGGAAGTTGATGGATTTGGGAGTCAATTTGAAGGATTTGCTGAGGAAATTGATTTCCGTCCAACAGGAGGTGTGGAGCAAATTTTGCGAGGTTCTGCACCGGGTGTTGAACCTGCTTCGATTGCTCAAGAGCAGTCGATTCCTCTGGAGGATGTTCAAAATGAAGTGACCCCATCTTCTCCATTTTCTACCGTGCAATCGCTTCAGAGTGAGGAGCCTGTGAGTGCCGAGCCGGCTGAGAATCCTATGGGTGTTGTTCAATCATGGAAGGGTTCTCCAACTGAAGAGATTTCGACTATTCAGGAAAGCCCGGTCTCCTCTCATAGTTCCGATGTTCTTCCTGAGCTCGCCCCTGAGCTCTTGATGGCTGCTTCAGAATCAACTTCATCAGTGGGGCAATATTTTTCTCTTTCTGAAGTCCCTGAGCAAAAGCCTCAGTTGCCTCATGTTACAACTTTTCCAGTTGGAAATATCGATGAAATTGAACCGTTGGTAAGCGAGCAACCGCCTGCCGTTACTCATTTGACTGGTCCGGTGGTTGTCAAGCAAGAGCCGCAAGCAGGAGAGCTTGCTGTCGCCGCAGCATCTGAAGAAATTGAAGAGACTGCCACGAAAACCTCTCCTTCTGTAGTTCGTTCTGCGGTCGATTTTCTGAAGAAAGCAAAACAAGAAGGAGTCGCTGGAGGAGCCTTGCGTCAGTCGCCTTCTCTTGAGCAGGGTGAGGAGTTAAAGGCAAATGTTCCTCCGGTTCATTTACCGAAAAAGGGTGCCGCTAGCGGTGTCCAAGTTGGCACAGGGGAGGAAAAAATCGAAAAATCTTCAGAGCTTTTGCCTCCTGAGCCTCTTAGTCCATCTTCTCCCTTCCGTCGCCTAAGCAATGCGGAGTTAACTGCTAAGCGGGGAATAACTGGCTCGCCAGCGCTCGGGCAGGGCGTGGTAACGCCGAGCATGGGTTTAAAGGACTCTCAAGGTCATTTTAATCGACCAGCCCGGCCTTCGGGTGATGAGCCTATTCTTAATCGAGTAAAAACCTTTGGCCGCTGGCTTAAGGGGCCGGTTGGTGCACAGAATTTTTTCGTCTGTAATAGCGAGGGTAAGATTTTGATCGATGAGGTTGAGAACCCGAAGTTGATCCAGGTTGCTCGTTCTCTTGTTAGCGCTTCTAATGGGGGCTCGAAGACCGAAGTTCCGACCGAGAGCTTACATGTTCGTATCGGAGAAGATTCCTTACTGGAAGTGGTTCCAACTCCTTCTCAGTTTGGAATCCTTATTCTAGGGCTTATCGTTGATTACCCGTTGCCAGATTATCTTGTGAATGAAATTCGACGAGGCCTTGAGGAGGTTGCTAACGCGAGACTACTCGCTCGTTGAACTAAAGAAGGTAGCCTTCAGGGACGTCGATAGGGGAATTATCCTCCATTGCTGCCGCTGCAATGCGTGAAAAGCGGTTTTTGATATCGCTTCGGTCTGCCTTCACCTCCCGAATGCTTGATAGTTCTCGGTTCATTTCGCTCTTCCATTGAAGAAGCTCACTTTGCAAGTGATGGAGCATTTCGCGCATACGGGTGTCAATATAGGCACTCAATTCTGCGGTAGTTTGCTCTAAGCGATGATGGACGACCTTTTCAAGAGATGCTTGGTTGTTCGGCGAGCTGAACCCTTCGGTAGTAGATTGACCTAGGCTTTGAATCAGTTGAGAAATCTGCTGCTGGCGAGCATTGGATTCCACCTGCAGTTTCTTTTTGAGAGCCTGAGTTTCGCGAGCAATTGTCTGGTGGAGCATGTCAAAATGATCTCGCTGCTGGAAAGGAACTTCATCGCTCCAGGACTCTGGAAGAGCAATTTCAAGGTTACGAACACTTGGTTCAATGGGTTTAGACTCGCGTTCTTGGAGGATTCCGCGGATGCGCTCGACTTGTTGAGAGGGGGTGAATCTAACTTCAGACATGGGGAAAATACTGGTTTTGTGAGAGAAATTGGTAAAAGATACTTGGCGTTTTGAACCCAAAATCTCTCACTGAAGTTGATTATAAACAAATTGTGTCATAAATCCAGATTAAAGCACATTAGGCCTATTAAAAAATTTACGACACCATCGATTAGTGGTGATGGTCGAGAAAAATTATCGCTGTTCAACAACCTACCAAGTGATCTCAGTTATGCAGGTTAATTCGAAAGGGGTGGCTTGGGCTCATCATTGCGGAAAGGGGTGGCGGGAAGATTGGCTCCATTAACTAGATTTAGAGGTAAGGATGGATAGCCGACCCAAGCATAGCGGACATAAAGCGGTTGTGAGACATTGCTTGAGGCGAGTTCGACAGTTTCGCCTTTTATGGCTGAAGTGGTGACAGGGTAGAAAACCCCGTCTTCGCCCGCGACTTCGAATCCGCTGGGAGGCTGACCGTCATGAGTCCGTAGTCTTTCAGCATGGGCGAATGTGACGGTAAGAGTGTTTCCGGAGGTTTGGGCGCTGATATATCTCGGGCCATGAGCTTCAATATCCTCTTCATATGCGTATCTTCTGGCAAGGAGAGCGAGTCGTTGACCGACTAATTTTTTGTCTGTTGAGTGGATGTTCTTTGGATCTCCCGTATCGATCGTTACTGCGAGATGAGTATTGGGTTCTTGTTCAACTGCTGATTGGGCTTCGCGAAACCAAGGCCAAGTCTCTCGGTCGAAAGATGGTAATTGGACCGCCAAAAACGGGAGGTTACCTTGCTGAAATCGAGCGCGATAGTCCTGGACGAGGGCAGGTAGGGCTTCCTTATAATTTTCGATCATCTCAAGTGATTTAGCATTTGTTTCCCCTTGGTAATAGAGAAAGCCACTTAGGCCATAGCCAAGAAGAGGGTGAATCATCTGATTGTAGACGACAGTGGGGCAGCTTCGAACATAAATGTCATTATAGGGTACGGTGCCCGCTAGCATCGAAGCGATTGTGACTTCGTCGTCTTCATAGTAACTATCTAGGCTACTACGAAAGGAAGGAACTGAGCTGGCAAGTGTGCGGGGCATCCATGCTTCAATCGGAGTGCTTCCCCAAGATGCAGAAATGATTCCGATTGGTATTTTGGTGCTCAGGTATACATCATGGGCGAAGATTGTGGCAACAGCAGACCAAGCACTAGAGCTCTCGCTATTTTGCCAAGACATAGTTCCTAAAGGTTCTTCGTTTAAAGAGGCTTGGGATTCAACGCGAAGAAAGCGAATGGGCATTTCTTGGTCTTTTATGGCTTTTAGGTAGTGGTCGCCTTCATCTATTTTGTCGATAGGTAAGCCCATGTTTGATTGTCCGAAAGCAAGCCAAACATCTCCAATTAGAATATCTTCGAGAAGAAGAACTTCTTCTTCGGAGACGATTGTGATGCGATACGGGCCACCAGTTGAAAGGGGTGGGATATCTGCGACCCACTCCCCCCCAATATTGGAAGTGGTGACCACCGTTTTTCCTTGGATTTGAAGAGCAACTTTACTTGAGGGTTTGGCTTTTCCCCAGAGTGTGAGGGGTTTGTCGCGCTGCAGGATCATTCCATTTTGAAAAGGAGAGCCTAAGGCGAGAAGGGCGGGTGCTGGTTCTTCGGTTTTGATAGGAGCTTTTGAGGAAGGAACTGCAGAAATTGAGAATGCAAGATCTTGGTTTGCTGAAAAATTTTTGTTGTTTACCGTGCGAATCTCGATGCCTTCTTCATAGGTACTTCGGCCTGAGGCGCCAATTCCGACCGCTAGTGTTTTTGAGCCGTTTGAAGATTCTTCATTTGTAAGGGATACAAAAAATGCGTATGTCTTTCCCGATTCGAGAATCGTGTCTTCCGGGAGTGGGATTGTTAAATAGTTTCTGCGGCCAATTTGAGAAGGCAGTTGATAGACTTTGTCACGAAGAAGAACATGGCCGTGTTGAACTTCGTTGAGGGGATCTCCATCATTTAATCCCTCGCCTTCGGTTGTGTCCCATCCACTTAGATCATATCCATCGCTTCCTGCCCATTCGAAGAGCCAGAGGTGAAGTCGATCACTTTCTTCGAATCGATGAACTCGTGAACGCGTAATAAGATTAATAGCGGTGGCATTCCAGTATTGAGTCTCAGGTTGATCAACAATTACAAAAGTCTGCCCTCGGCCACTATTGGGGTTTTTTTCTGAACGGTTTCCAAAAATTATGGTTAAGTGTCTAGTTCTATCTAAACTGTCGATGATTTGATTTTGAGGAAGCGTTTTACTGTTCGTGATCAATGGGACCTCTTCGACATCTTGGGCCGATAAGGGAATAGCGCCGATAAGAACTAGAAAGAGAGCGAAATAAGCTCTTAGTGAGTTCTTGCGGGCTTTTAAGGAATGTTCTGCCAAAATCATTTTTGTTAAGTAAACAAATTTTATGCTGTTAGTCGAGTCATTCGAGTAGTTTCGGAAATTTTGTGGGTCTTTTTCTTTCAATCTTTTATGCGTGAATAACTGATAAGAGACGACTTAGATTTTGTTTTCGTTCCTTTCTGCAACTTGCTATGACTCTTTCATGAAGCTGAAGTTTTGCGGAGCGGCTGGGACAACAACTGGATCCCAGCACTTATTGGAGGTCAATGGGCAACGAATTCTTTTGGATTGTGGGTTGTATCAAGGGCGTCGAAAGGATGCGCATGAGGTGAACTGCTGTTTCCCGCATTTTGATCCGGCATCGATTGATGCGGTTGTTCTTTCTCATGCGCATATCGATCACGCAGGAAACCTGCCAAACTTGAGTAAAAAAGGTTTTGAGGGGAATATTTTTGCCACCTTTGCCACTCGGGATCTTTGCGCAATTATGTTGCCGGATTCAGCTCGGATTCAGACAAGCGATGCTCGCTGGCTTAACAAAAAGAGAAAAAAGAAGGGGCTTCCCGAGGTTGAGGCTCTGTACAATGAAATTGATGCTGACAAGTGTCTACGGCAGTTCGTAAATTTAGGCTACAATCGCCCGATGACGATCGGTAATGGAGTTAAGCTGACTTTCCTCGATGCTGGTCATATTTTGGGCAGTGCTCAGGTTTTGTTAGAGGTAGAGGATGAGGAAGATGGTAAGACGAAGCGCTTTCTGTTTTCAGGGGATGTGGGACGAGGGGATAATGATATTCTTCGAGATCCAGTACCCGCAGAGAATGTGGATATTATGCTTATGGAGAGCACCTATGGTGGTCGCGAACATGAGCTGGGAACTGGTGCTGATGAGCAAGTTGCCGAGGTTCTCAATCGTGCCTTGGAGAGAGGAGGGAAAGTGCTGATTCCTTGCTTTGCGGTCGAGCGGACTCAACAAATTTTGTATGTTCTTCATCAACTCTTCGAGGATGGTAAAGTTCCTCGTGTGGATGTCTACGTGGATAGCCCGCTTGCTACCAATGCGACTGAAATTTTTAGACTACATC
>CAYUHN010000046.1:0-20190 GCA_964444495.1 uncultured Roseibacillus sp.
TCCTCCCTCCACGCCATGCCTCCAGCCCACCACCCAAAACGAAGCTGCCCTGATGTCTCCTTCTTCAATTCTACCGAGAGGCATCATGAAAGTCTCACCTGTGCCAGCGACAAGATCCTCGTAGAAATAGAAGCTCGCAACTCTTCTGCCTCCATTTGTTGTCATTCCCTTCCAATGGTTCACGTCTGCAGTATATAAGGAAGACCAATCGATTGATTGATCACTTTGGGTATCCCATATGTTCTGTGCGGTTACTCCTGTAGAAAGATTTCCGTCGATAAAAAGATTTCCGCTTGAGTTTGCTCCAGTGACTTCGCGGACTTCCAAATCTCCATCCACAACTCCGACTTCGTCGCCGTTGTCAGTGAAGAAATCAAAAGGGTCTGCGTGAATGTTTGTCGCTAGGAGGGCGGAGCTGAAGAGAATGAGGGCGATTTGTAATTCTTCATAAAGGTCTGCGAGGGAGTATGGAGATGCGTTATTGTTGGTGAAATGGAAAATTGGTCAGATTTTGTAAGTCGATTTTTCTTGAATAGCATAAGGTGGAAATCATCGAGAATATTCATAAGTTAACGTTTATTGACTTTTAATCTGATATCAATTTTCCCCAATCGAATCGAGGTCGAGGGCTTCGAGATTGCGCAGGGCGTTGCCGGAGAGGGCTTGGACGTCGCCGACCATGCCGGTCATGTTGTCGATGACGAGGGCGAGTTGACGTTCGCGTTTGTTCCAGATGCGTTTCATGGCGTTTTTCTCGGATTCGAGATCTTGACGCATGGAGGTGAAGGCGGAGACGACGGATTCGATTCGGTTGCGAAATTCGTTTCCGGTGAGGTAGTTGTAGAGAAGTTGTTGTTTTTCTTGAGCGCCGATTTGTTGCCCTTTGGCGAGGGTGACTTCTAGTAGTTGTTGGCGGAGGGCGGCGATGAGAGGGAGGGCGGAGGAGTAGTTGGTGACCCAGACTCCGTCGATTTGACCGAAGTTTTCGATTTCGGGTGGGAGGGCTTGGGTGATGAGGACAGGGAGGCTGGCACCTGCGTTGGTGAGGTCCTGTTTGAGTTTGGCGATCCAAGCGGGACTCCAGTTTTTGGTGCGTTTGGTTTCGTGGAGGATTTGGCCGCAACTTTGGCCGAGTTGGTTACGAACATGTTGCGCGAGGTCGGCTCCATTGACCCCGGTGCGAACGGGGATGATTTGGTCGAAGGGGAAAGTTTGGGTGAGGAGGTTTTGGAAGTTTTGTTCGAGGACTTTGCCTTGGTTTTGCTGGGATCCTTGTTCGGCCTTACGTTTGGCATCTTCGAGTTGGCTGGTCATCATTTTGATGGTGCGCTCTTTTTCCGCGATACGGAGCTCGAATTCTTCGGCGGCGGTTTTGCGGGCAGTCTGACGGGCTTCGGTGAGCTTGGCGGAGACTTGTTGTTGGACTTCGAGGGTAAGCTTTTCCTGTTGCTCGCGGAGCTGTTCTTCTTTTTTGAGAAAGGCGATTTCTTTTTCACGGGCGGTGCGAAGCTGTTGGTCTTTGGCGGCGAGAGCTTCGCGGGCGGCGGTGAGTTGGGCGGCGGCTTCTTCGGTGGCCGTTTGTTTGGCTCGAAGGAGGAGTTGTTTTTCTTTTTCGGCTAGCTGACTTTTGACTTGGGACGCGAGGTGGGTTTGGAAGTTGTCGCGCTGTTCGGAGAGTTCGGCTTGAGCTTTTTGGAGCGCTTTGGATTGGGCGGTCAGCGAGGTTTCGCGTTCGGCAGTGGCGGCGGCGACGCCCTGAGCGATTTTTTCGGAGAAGGCTTTTTGGTCTTCTTTGAGAGCTTGGTCGGCGGCGGCGATTTTTTTTTGAGTGGCTGCGAGAGCAGAGGCGCGTTTCTGAAATTCTTCGTGAAGCTCATGCGTGACCTCGGTTCTCACGCTGGTAAGAAGTTTAGGGCTGAGGGGGAATTCGTGCTCGCAAGCGGGGCACTGGAGGGTGATGGAAGCTTGGTCAGGGTCGGGCATGAGAGGTGATTGGTGAAAGGATGTGGGATATGGTGGGATTGGGTGTTGAGAATTGGACGAGATTAAGCAGAATTTGGCTATGCAAAATGCTGGCGTGCAAGTGGGAGTGGTGATGGGAAGTGATTCGGATTGGCCGACGATGGTGAAGGCGGTGGAGGTTTTACAGGATTTCGGCGTGGCGCATGAGGCTCGGGTGGTAAGCGCTCATCGCACTCCGCAGCTGTTGATGGAGTATGCCGAGACGGCGGTGGAGCGAGGTTTGAAGGTGATTATAGCGGGAGCAGGAGGGGCGGCGCATTTGCCCGGAATGCTGGCGGCGGCGACGATTGTGCCGGTGTTGGGAGTTCCGGTGCAGTCGCGGGCTTTGAGCGGAATGGATTCTTTGTTGTCGATTGTGCAGATGCCGAAGGGGATTCCGGTGGCGACTTTTGCGATTGGGGAGGCTGGAGCGGCGAATGCGGGCTTGGCTGCGGTCTCGATTCTGGCGAATGAAGATGAGGGGTTACGGACGAAGCTGGCGGAATTTCGCGAGAAGCAGCGAGATACTGTTTTGGCGAAGACTTTGCCTCCAGTGGAGGGGTAGAGATTGGTAGTTTGAATAGATAGGAGAGGTGATGAGTGCGATTTTGCCTGGAGAGACAATTGGGATTCTTGGGGGTGGCCAGTTGGGTCGGATGTTGTGTTTGGAGGCGCGGCGGATGGGTTACCGGACTTTGGTGTGGAGTGGAACCGAGGTTGCGGAGCCAACGATGGGGGTGGCGGATGAGGTCTTGTGTCGTTCGTTCGACGATCAAGAGGCGCTAGCGCGCTTTGTAGACGAAGTAGCGGTAGCAACGGTGGAGTTTGAGAATATTTCAGGTTCTTTGTTAGAAGAGGTGGAAGCTAAGGTGGGGCTTTACCCTCCGGCGAAAGCGGTTTTGATTGCGCAGAATCGGAGAGCGGAGAAATTATTTTTGCGAGATGCAGGGGTTGCTTGTGCTCCGTTCTATCTGATTACAAATGAGAAAGAATTGGCGGCGGGGATGGCAGATTTCTTGGAAGGGGCGGTTTTGAAGACTGCGGCCTTTGGCTACGATGGTAAGGGGCAGGTAAAGCTTTCGGCAGGAATGGATTTGGGGAAAGTTTGGAAAGAATTTGAGGCCGAGGAGGCGGTGTTAGAGAAGTGGATTCCTTTTGAAAAAGAGCTTTCGGTAATGGTGGCTCGAGGAGGAGATGGGGAGATGGTTTGTTATGATGTGGCGGAGAATGTTCATCGTTCTCATATTCTCGATACTTCGACGGTGCCAGCGATGTTACCCGAAGCTGTGCAGGAAGAAGCGCAAGCGATGGCGCGAAAGATTGCAGAGGCGCTTGATTATCGAGGGATTCTTGGAGTGGAGTTTTTCTATGGTCCGGAGATGGGCTTGTTGGTGAATGAGATGGCTCCACGGCCTCATAATTCGGGGCACCATACGATGGATGCTTGTCGGACGTCTCAGTTTGAGCAGCAGTTACGAGCGGTGACGGGTCTGAGATTGGGATCGGCGGAGTTGATGAGTGAGGTGACGATGTTGAACTTGTTAGGTGATTTGTGGCGTGGGAGTGAAGAAGATCTTTGGGAGGTCTTAGCAAAAGAGCCGGAGATGACTTGGCACGTTTATGGGAAGAGTGAAGTTCGAGGGATGAGGAAGTGTGGGCATGCTAATTTCTTGGGAAAGGATTCGTTAGCGAGGGCAAGAGAGGTGAAAAGGCGTTTGGGGGTAGAGTGAGTTCTTGTTTTTTGACTACGAAGGACTCGAAGGTCAGAGTTTTTTTGACCACTAATTTTATGAGTTTGCGCGAATGGTTGTGGGGGGCTTTGTGGTGAGGAGAGTGTTTGTGCTTTTGTTCTGATTATGCGTACTCGCTTTGCTCCTTCTCCGACTGGTTTGCTTCATCTGGGGCATGCTTATTCGGCTTTGTTGGCGTGGGAAGAAGCCGGCAGAGAGGCGCGAAATTTCATACTTCGATTTGAAGATATTGATCACACGAGGGTGAGAGAGCCTTACTATGAGCAGATCGTTGCAGATCTTTCTTGGCTTGGAATACGGTGGGAAGAGGAGCCTTTACGGCAGCTTGATCGCTTGGCTGTGTATGAAGGAGCTTTGGGGGAACTTCGGGAAAAAGGTTTGTTGTATCCTTGCTTTTGTACTCGGAAGGAATTGGTGATGACGGCACCACAGCAAGGCGATGAGCTACCGATTTACGGAGGGAAGTGCCGTCGCCTGAGTGAATCGGAGCAGAAGCACCAGATGGATGCGGGGCGATCTTATAGTTGGAGGTTAGATGGGGGGAAGGCTTTGGAGGTGGTTGGGGAAGAGTTGAGTTTCTTCGAGGAGAGGCAGGGCGAGGTTCCGGTGGGGCAAGGTGAATTGGGTGATCCGATACTAGCTCGAAAAGACATCGCGACTTCTTACCATCTGGCGGTGGTGGTTGATGATGCACAGCAAGGGGTGGGAAAGGTGGTTCGGGGACAAGATCTCTTTAGTAGCACCTTTATTCATCGAGTGCTTCAGCATCTGCTTGGGCTTCCGACTCCTCGTTATTATCATCACAGCTTGGTGGTTGATGAAGAGGGGAAGCGGCTAGCGAAGCGAAATCAAGCGAGAGCTATTTGTGAATTGCGCGAGCAGGGCTACACTCCTGAGGAGGTTCGAGAACTCGCCATGCAGAGTTTGACAGGTTCTCGCAGAGAATGACTGATTCCGTGAGTTTTACCTTGAGGCGAAAGGTGCTTTTGAGGAGTCTTCTGGGTAGAAACCCCACTCGTTATTTTATTTTTCTGGATGTTAAAATTTACAGCAAGAAAGATTCAGGCTGAGCAGTAGATAGTTTCGTTAATAGCAAAATAAATGAAGAAACTGATTTTCGCAGTTATTGCCTCTGGTATTTTCTCCTCTGCTTCAGCTCAATTGGAGCTTGCAGGGAAGGAAGGTCCGGGGAAAGGAAAGAAGATCGTTCTCCTTACGGGGGATGAGGAATACCGCTCAGAGGAATCTGGGCCGATGTTGGGGAAGATTCTAAGTCAGCGCTATGGCTATGATTGCACGGTTCTTTTCTCAATGGATCCTACTGGATCCTACATTGATCCTAATAACCAAAAGTCTGTTTCTGGATTAGAAGCTCTTGATGATGCGGATCTTTTAATCGTGGCAACTCGTTTTCGTCGTCCAGATGAGAAGGCAGCGCAGGAAATTTATGAGTATCTCAATGAAGGTAAACCGGTCATAGGACTTCGTACCTCGACGCATGCTTTCACTGGAGATGCTAAGACAGGGGGATTTCAATGGAAAAAGTTTGGACCTGAGATTCTTGGCGAGGGTTGGGTTGCTCACCATGGAGGGCACAAGCGCCAAGGAGCGCGAGGGGTGATTGTAGAGGCAAATGCAAAGCATCCGATTCTAAATGGGGTTGAGGACGTCTTTGGACCTTCTGATGTTTATTCGGTGCGACGGGTAAATCCGGATAATTCGACAATTTTGTTGAGAGGCTCAGTGACTGAGACCTTGAGCCCTAAGTCTCAGGCGGTCGAGGGAGCAAAGAACAATCCAATGATGCCCTTGGCTTGGTTGCGTGATTACAAGACTCCCGACGGAAAGGGAAAAGGACAAGCCTTCACCACTACAATGGGAGCGGCGGTTGATTTTTTGAGCGAAGATCTGCGTCGGACGATCGTGAACGCTTCATTTTTCCTGACTGGTGTTGAAGTGCCAGCAGAAGCGGATGTGACTCCTGTTGACCCTTTCAATCCTACTTTCTACGGATTTATAAAGGATAAGAACTACTACCAGAAGCTGGACCTGCAGCCGGAGGATTTTGCACTTGGAAAATCTCCTCAAGTTGGGCTTCCCGATGGGATGTTGCCTAAAAAATGGACTGCAGCTCTTAAGGATTACGATTTAGGAGGAGAAGCTCCCAAAACAGAGACTGCGTCAACGACTGAGGCAGCGAACGAAGAAGATCCAACCGAAGCTGTTACGGCGGTAAAAGCTCCAGCGGATTTGCTTCCGATGGAAGTTAGCAAGGGGCATCACATCACTTTTGTAGGAAATGGTCTTGGCGATGGATTTCAACGTTATGGCTATTTTGAAGCCCTCGTGCATTCGGCTTTTCCTGGTAAAGAATTGGTCATTAGGAATCTCTGCCATCCAGGATTTACAGCTGGGTTCCGTCCTCATCCTTCT
This sequence comes from uncultured Roseibacillus sp., assembly GCA_964444495.1. GTDB lineage: Bacteria > Verrucomicrobiota > Verrucomicrobiia > Verrucomicrobiales > Akkermansiaceae > Roseibacillus. The sequence goes on from CAYUHN010000046.1 coordinate 6,186, forward strand.
CGCCAATCGCAGTGGGCGTTTCCAGCTGCTGAGAAATTCAATCCCCAGTATGCGATTCACAAGGGGAAGGGATTTTATCCTTCTGAAGATGAATGGTTAAGTGAGGTTAAGACGGATACTGTTCTCGGGTTCTTTGGTTTCAATGAATCTTTTGAAGGCGAAGAAGGCTTGGAAAATTTCAAAGGCGAACTCGCAGCATGGATCGATCATACGAATCAGCAGAATTACAATGAGAAGGGCGCGCCGGAAATCTTTCTTGTTTCTCCCATTGCTCCGGAGAGTTGGATTGAGAATGCGGAAGAGCGCCGTGAGCAAATTGGTGTTTATGCACAAGCTATGAGCCAAGTTGCAGCAGCGAAGGGTGTTGGCTTTATCGACTTTTTCAAGTTGACGGCAAAGACTCCAGAAGCAGGTGGTTCCTCGATTTCTACTCCTTATGGAGCTGTTCCGATGGAAGTAGGCTATAAAGCCTTGAGCACAATCTTAGCGAAAGAGCTTCTTGGGATTGGCGAGCAAGATAGTTCACGAGTCGAAAAGATTCGCTCCTCAGTGATGAACAAGAACTGGCATTGGGTAAATGACTACCGCATGCCGAATGGAGTTCATGTTTATGGCCGTCGCTTCAAGCCTTACGGTCCAGATAATTATCCTCCCGAGATTAAGAAGAATCGCTTGATGACCGAGAATCGCGACAAGGCAACTTGGGCGGTTGCACAGGGTAAGAGCTTTGATTTGGCTGCAGCTGACGCCAAGACGGGCGAATTACCACCAGTTGAAACAAACTATAAGCCAAGTAAAAAGAATGGTTCTACCGAGTATCTCTATGGTGAAGATGCCATTGATGCTCTGACGGTAGCGGATGGTTTCGAGATTGAGATGTTTGCCTCCGAGAAGGAGTTCGATAATCTCGCGAATCCGGTTCAGATCGCTTTCGATAATCGCGGTCGTCTTTGGGTGGCGACTATGCCTTCCTACCCACACTATCGTCCCGGCGACCCTTATCCATCAGACAAGATTCTTATTTATGAGGATACTGACAACGATGGTAAGGCTGATAAGGAGACGATCTTTGTAGAAAATATTAGCCTTCCGATGGGCTTCGAACTCACTGAATTTGGAGTGTTTGTCTCTCAGGCTCCTCACTTGGTGCGTATGATTGACACTGATGGAGATGATAAATGCGATGTGAGAGAAATCGTAGCTACGGGTTTTGATCACCACGATACCCACCATGCGATTGGCGCTTTTTGCGCGGATCCTTCAGGTGGAATCATGATGTCCGAAGGAATCTTTCTCCATTCAAATGTTGAGACTATGCAGGGGCCTGTGCGTGGGGTTAATGGTGGATTTTATCGCTACGATCCTCGTCGTAAGCGCCTGGAGCGAACCGCTCAGGTAAATATTCCGAACCCTTGGGGAGTGGCCTTTGATGAATGGGGGCAGGATTTCTATCTCCACACTTCTGGCACTGCTGCGAACTGGATGTTACAAGCATCAGCTAAGGTTCCTTATGGTGTTCAGAATAAGAGGCCGATTGATTTGATTCCTGAAAAGAATCGAGTTCGTCCGACTTCGGGGCTTGAGTTTGTTTCTTCCAGCCATTTCCCAAGTGAAATGCAGGGAGACATGCTTCTTTGTAACAACATCGGTTTTCTTGGAATTAAGCAGCACAAAGTGGAAGAAGATGGAACCGGCTATAAGCTCACTCATCGTCAGAATTTGGTTGTCTCTAAAGATGGAAACTTCCGTCCTGTAGATCTTGAATTTGCACCTGATGGCTCTCTCTATTTCATCGATTGGCACAATGTTCTCATTGGTCATATGCAGCACAATCAGCGGGATCCTCTTCGTGACCATGTCCATGGTCGAATTTACCGCATCCGTGCGAAGAATCGCGCTTTGGTGAAGCCTGCTCAAGTGGATGAAGCTCCCATTGCAACTCTTTTGGACAATCTTAAATTGCCAGAGTATCGCACCCGCTATCGATCTCGTCGCGAATTGCGGGAACGTGATGCTGATGAAGTGGCATCAGCGCTCAAGGTTTGGGTTACCAAGCAGGGTGATGAACATGCATTGTTGGAAGCTCTCTGGTTGGGTTGGGGAATTGGTCGTATCGACCTCGACCTCGTTAATACTTTAGCTCAGTCCAAAGATCATCGAGTCCGCTCCGCAGTGGCGAGAGCAATTCGCTATAACTCGGCGGACATTCCAAATGCGATGGCTATCCTCAAGACCTTAGCTACCGATAAACATGGTCGGGTGCGTATGGAGGTTTCTGTAGCAGCAACTTGGATCGGTGGTCCTGAGTCTCTTGAGATTGCTAAGATTGCAGCAAAAGGGAAGGAAGATAAATGGAATGAATCTGTCTCTGAGACCGCGGTTAGCCGTTTAGAGGGTAAAGCCAGCAACAGCCCGGAAGAAGAGAAGGTGAAGGTTCCAGGTCATCTTAAAGGAAGTGATCGGAAGCTTTATACGATTGGTCACGAGATCTATTTGCGCGAGGGCTCTTGCTCCACTTGTCACCAACCAGATGGAAAAGGCCTGCCTAATGCAGGTTTCCCTCCGCTTGCTGGTTCTGAGTGGGTTAACGGAAAGAAGAATACCCCGACCCGTATCGTTCTTCATGGGATGATGGGGCCAATTACCGTGAATGGGGTGGAGTATCCAGGACATGTTCCGATGACCGCGCTTGGCGGGCTCTACAGTGACCAAGAAATTGCGGGAGTCCTCACCTATGTCCGAAATTCTTTTGGAAATAAGGCTACAGCCGTTAAGCCAAGTGAAGTGAAGAAACTGCGCGCGGAGCACCAATGGCAGGGTTTCTGGACAGCTGAGGCTCTTAAAGAACTAGAAAAAAAGTAAACCTGCTTATTTAAGTAATTTGTTTAAGCGGGCTCGTTGATTTTAACGGGCCCGCTTTTTTTGCTGGCTTCTTAGGAGGCGCTTGGAGAGATTTGAGATCTAACGATATGGCGTGGAAACTTCATAATGCAATGTGGCCTGGTCTCGTGGGAAAGGAAGAGGGCAGTGATGAGCCGCCGATTTCTCTCGAAGAGATGTTGACTCTTACCGAGGCAGCGGAAGTCGATGGGAAGAAATATGATGGAGTGGATTTGTTTCTCTATCAACCTCACTTGGATATCGATGCTCCTCGGGAAGAAATTCAACGACTAGCAGCTCGAATTGCAAAGAATGGATTACAGGTGGGAACGGTGGTTGCTCCGATTTGGGCCGATACAGGAGGAGGTCGCGCATTGGGCTCACAAGAAGAACGAAAGGCTTTTGTCGATTCTGTGAGGAAAGCGTGCCGCTATGCTCAGGTGTTAAGAGAGGAAGGGGTTCGAACTTATGGCAATATCCGTATCGACTCCGCTTGTAGTGTTAAGGAATGGCTGGAAGATTCGACTGGGAATACTAAAAAAATTGCCGAAACATTTAAGGAAACAGCGAAAGTGGCAGCGGATTTTGACGAGGTGCTTGTTGCGGAAGGGGAGATTTGTTGGGGAGGAATGCATTCGTGGACTGACATGTTGAATTTGTTGGAGGAAGTGGGAATGCCTGAGCGAGTTGGCTTTCAAGCAGACTTAGCTCACACTTATCTCTATCTTCTAGGTTACAATGCTCCGCAGTCGGCATTATTGACGGATGCTGACGATGAGGAAGCGTTCTACTGGAACTATTCAAAAATGGTATCGAATCTCGCTCCATGGACCTACGACTTCCACGTCGCACAAAATGATGGCACGGTATTTGGTTCGGGAGCGCATGATAAGACTGGGCGACACTGTTTACCCTACGATGTTAATGGTAAGCTTGATATCGCACGTTGCGCTTCCTTCTGGCTCTATGATTCTGAGGGACAGCCTCGTAAGGATATTGCTCATATCTGTTGGGATGGTTGTATGTTTCCCAATGAACAGCTCAGGCAGGAAAAGACTTGGAATGATGTTCTTGAGGTTATGCTTGGAGTGAACTCTTTTTTGGCTGAAGCCTCTCTCTCTGACTCATGAAAATTGGAATGAATATGCATTTGTGGTCCACCGAGATCACCTCCGAGCACTTCCCGGCACTGGAAGAGCTTAAGGAGATTGGCTATGATGGTGCTGAGATCTTTTTAGCTAGTGACGAACGAGATACTTATCTAGAGGTTGGAAAGTTTGCCTCTTCCATCGGACTTGAGCTCAATGGCTGTTTGGGCGTGGGACCAGAACAGGATCCAAATTCGACGGACCCGAAGGTTCGAGAGGTTGCTTTGGAGAAGTTGAAGCGCGCCATCGATAATATTCACGCGGTAGGCGGGAAGACGATTTGTGGGCCTTTTCATTCAGCTTTCGCGACTTTTTCGCGGAATGCTCCACAAAAAGAGGAATATGAACGCTCTGCCGAGGTTCTTCGTGCAGCTGGAGAGCATGCTGCTCAGGCGGGAGTAACTTTAACTCCAGAAGCGCTTAATCGCTTTGAGTGTTATCTTTGCAATACGATGGTTCAGCTTCGCCATCTGGTTGAGCTGGTCGATCTTCCTTCCGTGCGCGGGATGTTCGATAGTCATCATGCGAATATTGAGGAGAAATCATTTAGTGAAGCGATCGAGACCATCGCTCCTGTCTTGGGACATGTTCATATTAGTGAAAATGACCGAGGAACACCGGGAGACGGAAACCTTCCTTGGGGTGAAATTTTTGGAGCAATCGGACGGACGGGTTATCAAGGCTACTTCACGATTGAGGCTTTTTCACGTGACGATGTGGACTTCGCAAATGCTATTAATGTGTGGCGAGACTACAATCCACGCATGGATATCTGTCGCGAAGGGTATTCTTTTGTGCAAGATATGTTGGGTAAGTATTGCTCAAATTCCTAATTATTTAGTATCATATGAAATTTGGCAACGAGTGTTATACTTGGTTCATGAAGGAAGAGGGGAAGGCTTGGGAAAACAAGCTGGACCACATGATCGAGATTACGGCTAAAGCGGGCCTCACAGGAATCGAACCCATCTATTCTTGGATGGGAGATTTGCAGGATGCTGGTCCTTTGCGAGCTAGTCTTGATAAGCATGGCATCGAGCTTGCCGCACTTGCTCTTGTGTTGGATTGGAATGGTGAGGAAGAAACCAGTGAAGAAAGAGTCACTGCTGACGCTGCGATTGACCTTTTACGACAATTTCCTGATGCGGTATTATGCACCGTGCAAATGCCCACTGGGCGACATGAGTTGGAGCAGCGTCGCAAAAATCTTGTCGCAAATGTGAATGCGGTGTCTAGGAGGGCTGTTGATGCGGGTCTCACTTGTAGTTTTCACCCCAATTCCCCAGAGACTTCAATTAACCGAACCGAAGAAGATTACTCTGTTATTTTAGAAGGCCTGGATGCTTCCGTAACGGGATGGACTCCCGATGTGGGGCATCTTGCTAATGGAGCAATGGATCCTCTTTCTAAAATGAAAGAATATCGATCGCTCATCAATCACGTTCACTACAAGGATTGGGATGGTGACCCCGAGTTTGCTCTTATGGGGGAAGGGAAAGTCGATTTGTTCGGGATCACACAGTGGCTACAGCAACAGGATTATCGAGGCTGGGTGATTTGTGAAGACGAGGCTCCTTTGGCGGTAGATGATCCTGACGGAGTCACTCTCCATGATGGGCGATGGATTCAAGAGCTTATTTCTCGTTTGGCTAGAGCATAAATTTCCGCCGAAAAGCCTACCCGATTTGCACATCGGGTAGGAATGTTATTCCGTCAAAAGAATTCTAGAAAATATTCTGGGCGTGCCGGTAGATGTGTTATCCGTGACGAAGGCACTGACTTCGGCGATATCGTATTCTTCTTCGAAGGTCCCTCCAAAACCTGTGTCTCTCACGTTAGTGACCTGAAAGTCTACTCTTAGGCCTCTTGAGGAGTCACCGCTATTGAACCATGTGATGAGGTCGGTGGACCATTGGTAAGTCACTGTGATGTTTGTACGATCAGTTCGTCGGAAATGAGAGTAAGAAAAATTCCCATTCTGTTCGGCATCAATATCGACAAAAGCATTGAAGAAGCTGTTGGCTTCCCTCGGGTTTTCGCCATAGAAAAACCATTCAAACCCAGAAGTGATTCCATCTCCATCAGGATCGTCGTTTAAGCCTCCCGAAGCGTTAAAGCTGCTAATCCAATTCCGGAAAGCGTTTTGGAGAGGGGTGAAGCGAGTGAGTGTGATTTCTTTGCTGCTATAGCTAATTCGGAAGGTGTTGCTCCCAACAATGAAGATAGAAGAATCTGGAAGATTTGCAAATTCACCTGAAATGATGCCTGGGCTATTGGGTTCAATTTCGAGAAATGTTAACTCAGTTCCTTCGTCGACTGTAGCATTGACGTTGTCGTTCAAATTGAGAGTGACATTAGGTCCGATGAAAACGTTTTCATCGGAGCGAAGAGAATTAATCGTAGCGGGAGCAAGAAGACCTCCGCTATCAATTTCGATTTCAAGAGAGCTACCAGACTCTAAGTTGATGCCTCCTTCGACCACCAATTGCCCTGTGGGAAGAGGAATGAATTCGACGCTTTCTTCTCCTGGGAAATCACCAATTACGAGTTGTTCTTCCACGAGGCCTACGTAGAGGGTTGCTCCTGATTCGACAGTGAGGGTTCCGCCGATTGAACCATTGAGTCCCAGCGCGCCTGAAGAGTGAATAATCGAACCCCCAAGGTTGACATTGCTAAGCTGAATGCCGCCAGAACCAATCTTTGTGATGTCAAAGTGTCCTTGTTCGGAGTTTTGGTTAACCCCTAGATTCCCTTCGAAATTACTGGAGAATGGGCCAGTATTGAGCCCTAAGCCGATATCGAGAATCAATTCTCCTAGGTCGGCTGTAGTGCCAGGGGCTAGACTGGATTCTAAATTAACAATGGCTTGGTTATTCGAGCCGACGGCAAGCAGATTGGATAGAGTTTGGCTATGACCATTGAGACCAAAAGTAGAAATGCCATCTTCAGAACCAATGGTGAGAATGGTGTCGTCAGGAAGAGCTTCGTCTACACCAAGATTGAGGATTCCTCTTACGATATGAGTTCCGTTAGTATAATTATGTGTTGCGGAAGTGAGAGTGAGAGTTTCGGAAAAAGGAAAATGATCTTCGCTGGCTCCTAATATAAAAGGGCCTTCTCCGGTAATCATTCCTCCGTAAGATTGAGGTTGCCCAAAAGCAGCATAGGCGCCGCTGCCGTCTAAAGTGATGCCGCGATTGCTTGAGAGCTCGTTATCATCAAAGACAAGGAGACCACCATCGACGAGGCGGATGTTGTCAGGGTCAAAATTTGAAGGAACTGCTCCAAGAGCAGCATCGCCGGTGATTTGGAGAGCAGAAGGAGAAGTGGCGCCCGAACTCGTTTCGATGGTGACACCACCGCTAAAACTATTATTAGAGTTAGTGAAGGACCAGTTAGTGGTCCCGTCGCCAATGATTCGAACTCCACCACTACCACTAATTTCACCAGTCCAATTGACATTGCCGCTTTCAGTGTCGCTCCCTTGTAGAAGCGTCACTTCTCCAGAACCTGGAAGAATGAGGTCGGGGGGCATGTTCAAGCTCTGGTCTCGGTCGTATCTGAAAACACTGCCTGTAGCTAGATTGAGAGAGTCAAAAGATCCAATAGTTCGATTTTCGCCGTAGATCGTAACAGCCCCGTTGGTGACCAAGTCTGTTCCAGCTACATCCCAATTCGTGTCAGGGTCGATGATTCCTAAATTTGGAATTTCCGCATTGCCTGCGTCAAAGATTCCAGGACCCGCAAGGTTCAAGGTTGAACCATTGGAGGCAGAGAGAACGGTTTGAACTTGAGCGAAGTTAGAAAAAGCTAGGCGACGACCGTTAAGAAACCATGTGTGGCTGCCTGGACGAAGAGTTACCGTTCGATTTTGCAAGGCGATCGCAGTGTTTCCTCCGTTAGCTAGCTCCAAGGAACCAACAGTAACATTACTTCCTAGAGTAATAAGAGCATCACCAGGAAATACAGGGAAGAGGGCTTGCGAGCTTGAGTTGTTCCAACTGGTGGGGGTGTTTCCATTTAACCAATTCGTATTCGACTGGTTCCAAGTTCCATTTCCCGAAGCCGCAGGGGGAGACCATGTAAGTTGTTGAGCGGAAAGATTAGAAAAGAAAGCTGAAAAAGAGATTGTTAGGGCGAGATTTAATTTCATGATCCAGTAGACGAGGGACTATCAAAAAAGCCTAATTTTTAGAGGAAGACAACGTTAGAATGTTACTTATCGTAAAGATTTCGTGATTTATAAAAATTATCTTTTAGGGGTTGATAAATATAATATTCGCTGAGCTCGATAATGAGCAGTTCAGGTGGTATTCTAGGCTTAATTTGACCAAATCGGCATTTTGCCTACGCGCTGATTTTTGTTTGAATACGGGGTTGCGAGACCTTGGTGCTGCCGCTAGCGTCCCCCGCATATGAGTTTTTTGGCTGATGATTCTCCGATTATGAACAAGACCCGCGATTTGTGTGGTCTGATTGCCGAAGATGCCGAATTTGCCGACATTCAGAAGGATGTTGAGGCATTTTTTGCGGATGACAGTGCTCGGGAAAATTTTCTTAAAATCCAAGAGTGGGGAGAAGAGTTGAACCAAAAACAGCGGGCAGGTCTCGCCTTGGATGATAAAGAAGTTTCTGAATTTGAAGCGGCACGCACTGGCCTTTTGGAAAACCCTCTGGCCTCTAATTTCATTTCAGCCCAACAGACTTTGCAGACTCTACAAGGTATGATTGGCAAGTATATCGCCATGACAATGGAACTGGGGCGTGTTCCTACCAAAGATGACTTAGCTGCTCAAGACTCTGGTTGCTGTGGCGGTGGAGGCGGTGGAGGTTGTGGTTGCTAACGCAAAAAAGCTTTCAAGCGTACTTAGGGAGCTAATGGCCTCGTTTATCGCCCCATAATTCGACGTGTAGACGATCGGTAAAGCGGTAGCCATTGGCGAGGCATTCTTGCGCGATCCAAAGTCGGTTTTTGGAAAGTTCTTCGCGGCTCCGTCCTTCAGGCATTAGGAGAACGCGTTTGGGTTGAAGGGAGAGTTGTTGGACGAGTTCCTGCACTTCCTTCATATCGTTTGGGTGAGCGATCACAAATTTGAAGAAGGTGTTGCCTTGAGAAGTTAAAGATAAAAGGGCTTCAGTCTTCAGTCGAAGGCTCGCCTTCATACCTGAGTTACTGAGCTTCGGAGAGACGTTGAATTGATCCACGTATCGACAGACTTCTTTCGACGGGATCTGAGTGCCATTGGTTTCGATTTCGATCATCGAAAATGTATTGGAGAGGAGAGGAAAGAGTTCAGCCAGCTGCTGTTGCTGCAGAAGCGGTTCACCTCCTGTAACGACCAGATGATCACCTGATTTTGCTTTTTCTTTGAGAATTTCGGCCAACTCAGTGAGAGAAAGCCGAATTTGGTGCTCTGTGGGTTTGAATTTTTGGTTGCCTTCATGTTTCCAGGGAGTGTTTTCCCAATTCCAAGTGAAAGGGGTGTCACACCAGTGACAGTGGAGATTGCATTGGGAGAGGCGCAAGAAAACGGCAGGGCAACCAGAACTGACTCCTTCTCCCTGTAGGGTTCGGAAGATTTCCGGCCTTCCTTGTACAGAGGTTTCTGAGGGAGGAAGACGACAGAGATTAAGAGAGCTCATAAAAAGAAAAGAGAAAATACTGGGAAGAGTGTAGTCGGAGCCCCAAAAATGGGATAGAGTAATGCGCGACGCAAAATGAATCTTTTGAACGGTAAAGAAAAAGTAGAGATGAATGGGGGGGTGAAGTTCCTTCTCATTGCTGCTTCTACCGTGATTGTTATTGCGGGGCTCAAGGCGGCTTCCGCGATTATCGTTCCCGTGCTTTTAGCTCTTTTTATTGCGACCGTCTCCTTTCCTATTACGCGCTGGTTGCGTGAGCACAAAGTTCCTCGGTGGTTGGCCATTTGGCTGACGGTTTTGGTGGATTTTGCCTTTCTCGCGGGAGTGATCACGGTAGGAACGATCCTTGTTGGTGATGTGGGGGACAAGTGGGTGGGAGAAGGCTATGGCGATCCCGACGCTTACAAGACCAAGGTTGAGCAGAAGGTTGATGATGTCTCTAAATTTATTGAAGGCCAACTTGAAAAATGGGGAGATGAAAATGCGGAAGAAACGGTAGAAAATTACTTCCGAAGCAAAGCTCTGGAGCAAATTGAGCAGATTGACGTCAAGGCGGTTTGGAGTGTCGGAAGTGGGGTCGTAGGACGATTGGCGACCTTTTTTGGAGCGGTATTTCTCATTGCTTTGCTAACGATTTTTATGCTGACCGAGGCGCGTATGTTTGGACGACGATTAAGTGCGATCTGTGAAGCGAGGGGGCCAGATTTTGAGAAAATCTTTAGTGCCACGAAAGATATTCAACGGTTTTTGGGAATCAAAACCCTTGTTTCTCTGACTACAGGTTTTTTAGCTGGCTTCCTCTGTTGGGTTGCTGACCTAGATTTCTTCATTTTGTGGGGAATTCTTGCTTTTGCGTTCAATTTTATTCCGGTGGTGGGCTCAGTTATAGCTGGAGTTCCCCCAACCATTCTGGCGCTTTTGGTTGTGGGCGGGCCTCAAGCTGTTGCGGTTGCGATCGGTTATATTGCGATCAACATGTTCTTGGGTAATTTCGTTGAACCAATGCTGATGGGGAGCCGTTTTGGCTTGTCGACTTCAGTGGTCCTTCTTTCAGTGCTTTTTTGGGGATGGCTTTGGGGGCCAGTTGGAATGCTCTTGGCCGTTCCTTTGACAATGATGGCGAAGGTGGCGATGCTGAATAGCGAAGATTTTCGCTGGTTGGCAGTAGCGCTTTCGAAAGAAGAGCGTTCTCGAATAGATGAAAAGGTTGAAGAACTGCGAGAGGCCGTTCAGGATTCGGAGGGCAATCGAGAGGAAGATCCCGCGTTTGAAAAAGATTTCGCTGATGGCGTTTCTTGAGCTTGTCGGTCGATTGTTAGGAGACAATAATCCAAAAGTAATGAGAGAAATTTTTCGTTTGAGCGCTGGTGCCAGTTTGGCAGCGATGATGTTATCGGCCACTTCTTGCATTCCCGTTGATGACCGCCGAGCTGGAGGAGGAGCGTTTGATGATTCTCCCGTGGGACAGGCTCTTGACGCGAATACGGCATTGCCTGATGAGGATATTTCTAGCTCACGCAGCTTCCAGCAATGGAGGGAAGCGGAGTGAAAGACCCTCGTTTTGTTGATTTAGCAAGACAGCTCACCGCCTATTCAACAAATCTGCAGGAAGGAGAACGAGTTCTCTTTGACCTGTATGATGTGCCAGATGCTTTTGGCGTTGAGTTGATTCGAGCAGCTCGAGCACTTGGAGCGGTTCCTCTTTTTCGCCTTCATTCGGCTGCAGTTACACGTGAGATGCTGATGGGAGCAACTGCGGAGCAGTATGAGTTTATCGCTCGGCACCTCCTTGCAGAGATGCAAGATGTTGATGCTTACATTGCAGTTCGAGGTTCTCACAATATTGCCGAACAGAGCGATGTCGGAGCTGACGAGATGGAAATTGCGATGAAAGAGCTTCGCAAGGTTACAGATCATCGGATTCGCAAGACTAAGTGGTGTGTTTTACGATGGCCACATCCCGCCATGGCCCAGCAAGCTGGAATGAGCACGGAAGCTTTCGAGGACTTCTATTTTCGGGTGTGTCTTTTGGATTACGCCAGTTTAGTGCCCGCGATGGAGGCTCTCCAGAAGCTTATGGATGAAACCGACCAAGTGCATATTACTGGGCCAGGAACGGACCTCAAATTTTCGATCAAGGACATTCCCACTCTTACTAGCGGAGGCAATTACAACATTCCAGACGGAGAAGTCTTCACCTCTCCCGTAAAGGATTCGGTGGAAGGTATACTGACCTATAATGCTCCTAGTATTTATCGAGGAATCCCTTTTGACGGAGTTTGTCTTCATTTCGAGAAAGGAAAAATTGTTCACGCGGAAGCCGCCAATGGTCGCACCGAAGAGCTTAATAAGATTCTCGATTCAGATGAGGGAGCTCGTTACATCGGCGAATTTGCCCTCGGCTTTAATCCCGAGATTATGGAACCCATGCGAGATATTCTTTTCGATGAGAAAATCGCTGGTTCTTTCCACTTCACCCCGGGGCAGGCTTACGAGGATGCGGATAATGGGAATCGCTCACAAGTTCACTGGGATCTAGTAAATATCCAACGTGCTGATTATGGTGGAGGAAAGATTTTCTTCGATGGAAAATTGATTCGAGAAGATGGTCGTTTTCTCGACAAGTCTCTTGAGACGCTAAATTGGTAAGTCTTTTGGGTTACGACGTAACAACGGTCAATTTTAGAAGTTGAGCCGGTTGTTACAAAGCCTAACGGGTATTCTCATTGCTGCAAATTAGGTTCCAGTGTTCTTTGCTTGCCGTGCTGGCAATTGTTTTTGATATTCTTCGGAAGGCTGGGGAACACTTTCAACAATTGCTACTTTGCAAAGTCTTGAGTAGGAGTTTTTCAGATGGATTTATTAGTTAATTTGGGTTGGGTCCTTTTGGGGGTGACAGCTCTCTATTTTGGAGCGGAATGGCTCGTGAAGGGGAGTAGTAAGCTAGCTCTCCGAGTGGGGATTTCTCCCTTAGTAGTTGGCTTGACGGTGGTGGCCTTCGGAACAAGTGCTCCCGAGCTTTTGGTCAGTGTGAGTGCCAATTTGAAAGACGGAGGCGGCGATATCGCACTGGGAAATGTAGTCGGATCTAATATCTGCAACATCGCGCTGGTGTTGGGCTTAGCGGCCTTGCTTCGGCCTTTTCCCGTTCATGGGCAGGTCATCAGGCGTGACATGCCCATCTTACTTGGCGCTACGGTTGTCTTCGTGCTTATGCTTCTTGATGGGCAAGTGCAACGATGGGAAGGAGCGGTTCTCGCAGGAGGTGTGATTTTGTATACGGTCAGTAGTATTATCAGTGGCCGTAAAGAGGGGGGAGCGGACGATACTTCTGAGCTTGAGCTGTCTGAAGAGGAAATCGCCGCGGCAAAAAGTGGCGGCTTGAGTAAAGCACTGATCGACTTTGGACTCATTGTGCTAGGTCTAGGAGTCCTAGTCATCGGTACCAACCGTCTCCTTTTTGGTGGTAGCGAAATTGCGGTAGCGTTTGGGGTTCCTCCTGCTGTGATCGCACTCTCCTTAGTCGCTTTTGGAACCTCATTGCCTGAGGTTGCTACAGTTGTGGTGGCCTCTTTAAAGGGTGAGGGCGATCTTGTGACGGGAAATGCAGTTGGATCCTGTATTTTTAATATTTTGGCCGTGGTCGGGATCACTGGCTGTATTGCTTCTTTGTCCCGAGACAGCCTTAAGATGGAAGATCTTTGGATTATGTCGGGCATTCTTGTGGTGAGCTACGTCTTCATGCTGACGAAGCGCCGCTTCTCAAGAATAGAGGGAGGAATCCTGCTGGGCGCTTATCTCATCTACGTTATTTGGCTTTTTTTGAGACAAAGTTGAAAAGTTTTCGGTTTTTTGGCATTACTTTCTCGTAATGAAAAAGCAATTGATTGCAGCAGTTTGTGGTTTCGCCCTGAGTTTTGGTTCTGTCGCTCATGCCGACGATACTCCCTTAGCCGAAAAAATGGATGAAGCGGGTGGTGCGTTGAAGCTGTTGCGACGGGCTAAGAGCAACGAGGAAGCGATTAAACTCGTTCGACAAGCACAGACTGAACTTCTTGCCTCAATCGCTTACATTCCTGAGTTGGTGGAAGCTATGCCCGATGGTGCTGCTAAGGAGGTCGAAATTATCGAGTATAAAAAGATGATTGCTGATTCTTACAAAGCTCTTTGCGATCTTGAAATCGCTTACCTTTCCGACGATCAAGATAAGATCGACGATGCTATGAGTGCAGTGAAGGCGTCGCGGAAGAAGGGGCACCAGCGCTTCATCGAAGAATAGTTGCCTCCTCCGCAGAATCTGTGGGTGAAAAGGAGTAAAATCTACAGGAGAGTCG
>CAYUHN010000047.1:0-19394 GCA_964444495.1 uncultured Roseibacillus sp.
GAATTTATCAGCTCAAAGCTCCCTTCCTGATTTCTACTGCATAATTCGGGTTTAATGAGGCAACACGGTCTCTCAAAGGGCCAAGAAAATGCCTCGACTGGAAAACTCCACAAGATATCTTCGTTCTTAACGCACAGCCCCCCGCCTGTTGCACTAGCCTCTTGAATCCGCCGATTCCAAAACCTGACTACTCGAATATTGATTTCCACTAGTCGATATTGAGTAGTCAGCCACTCCAATCAGAAAGCCCCGTTCATAAAGAACACTCCCCTCAACCAACATCTCATTTTCAGTCCCCGTCGTGCTAAAGCGATGAATCTTGGGGCCTTGCGGAAACAGAAACGAAAGAAGCGTTAGCGCAAGACAAACGCAAAGAGCAATCCCAGAGATTCGCACGAGCTTCTTCATTTTTTCGCCGAACATAGAGCGCAGCGGCGGCAGGAGCGAGCTAAAATCTTTGATTTTGGGGAATGATGACGAGGAGGCTGGAGGCTGCCGTCCGTCTGCCGCGAGTTTGTTCTGGTTTTGCCTTCGAGTGGGTCACGGGTGAGATTTCGGATTGTTTTCGCGAGTGGCCGAGAGTCAGGAATCGGAGTCAGCTTTTTGAGTGCTCTTTGGTGTTCGAGCGGCGGTTTAGCCTCGAGTTTTAGGAGGTCGAACGGGGAGCCAGTTTCATCGAGAGTTCGTTTTTCGTTCGGGGAAGGGGAAGGCTTTGTTTTTTGGGGAGTCGGGGAGGGAGGATTTCCGAGAGGTCTTTCGTGTCTGAGAAGTTGTGAGACTCCGAGGTTTAGGAAGACGGTCGAGTGATGTGATTGAGGGACTCGCGGCGACTTTTGGGTTCGTGCTGAAATGGCCCGATGATTTGTCTTCGGAATCTAACAGGCGACTTGTTCGGCTCTGATTAAACCAGCTCTCGAATCGCCGAAGCATTCCGAATGTTCGACCATTAGTAATGGTATCTCGCCTGAGCAACTTCAACCACGTTATCTACAATACGATAGACAAGACGATGTTCATCACTGATTCGTCGTGACCAATATCCTGAAAATGCATGCTTCAAGGGTTCAGGCTTCCCAATGCCATCAAATGGATCATCCCTGCAAATATCTTGAAGTAACAGATTCACTTTTTTCAGAATTCTTTTATCTCGACTCTGCCAATGGAGGTAATCTTCCCACCCACGTTCTGAAAAGAGAATGTTCACAGCAAATCTGACAGCTTCTTCAACTTTCCCTTTCCGGCTTCAAGCTGAGCAATCCCCTCCGCTAGCCGTTTTGCATTGGCTGGAGAACGAAGTAAGTAGGCGGTTTCTTCAAGCGATTCATAATCCTCCAAGGACATCATAACAACGGCCTGATCTCTTTTGCGCGTTATTAATACAGGATCGTGATCCTCACAGACTTTGTCCATTGTTGTCGCGAGATTTTCTCTCGCTGCTGAGTAGGTAATCGCATTCACGTGGACGGGATACTGTCCAACTCGACTTTCGTCAATATTTTTGAAAAATATAGAGCATGGTAGCGGCGGGAGTCGAGGGGGTAGCTTGGATTTTCACGGGTCCCAATAGAGCTTCATCAGCTCTGGCTAATTGAGCCAACATTTCAGCATCTTTCCTATCACGCTTACGAGGATTCTTGTAGATGGCCCGAAGTTTGCGCGGATTGGCTACTATAACGCGATGATTTCGTTCTTCCAAAAAGCGGCTGGTCCAAGGACTCATCATCCCAACCTCCATTGTAATGGCTGCTCCTGGATACTTTTTAGAAAGCTGCGCCAAACTTTTCCGAGTCGTCCTAATCTTTGATTCTTCGAGTAAGTCACCATTTTGACCAAGGGCGTAAATTGCGTGCTTACGATCGCCAAGGTCAACTCCGATAATTGTTGAGACTGATATTTTTGTAGTCATACGGCAAACAGGTTGCCAAATCGCTCAAGCGACACCTATTGCCTTCTCATCTATTCTTGTTCTGTCGTCTTCCGATTCAGGAGAAAAGGCTCTGTCAAAAAATGAAGACCCCTTTTCAAAGAAACGCACTGCCACGCCTATCTTTTTATCCGATGTCATATCCGGGCCCGTTGGTGGAAAGAAGGGGAGATGGTAGGAAAAGAGAGGAGAATCCGGAGGATGGGAAGAATTTAAAAGCCAAAGTGCCCAAGAAAGAGTGGTCAAGGGAGATCAAGGGCCTCTTTGACCGAGCTGAAACTACCTCTCCTAATTCCTTGAGATGTGATTAGGTCGAAATTAGACCGAAAAATCGTTCTATTTGATTGAGCCACGGTGCTCCAGTCGGGGTGAAATGGAGTTGAAAGCGAGGTTTTTTCAACAGGGAAAGCCACCTGAAGCATTGTAGCTAGGGAGGATTTCATTTTTTCTGCAAAATCACGAACTTTGGTCTTGTCAGTTCTTTCGCGATTCCTATAGTCCGCGCCCCGCCAGTCGTGGGGGTCAGGATAAATGCCTGCCTCCACTTCATTTTGGAAAACTATCGGGTAGCTCCGGACAATGAAGCTAATGCGAGTGAATTCTCGCAGGTTTTTGAGTCGGTAGGTGCTTTTAGTTTTTTGAAGAGCGGGGAACGAAATTTCGAAATTCTCCCAACAAACTAGAAGCTGAAAAGCAAACGTTATGCCGACAATTAACCAACTCGTGCGCAAAGGACGGAAAAAAATCACCGTCGCTTCCAAATCGCGTGCCCTCACAAACTGTCCTCAGCGACGGGGGGTATGTCTTCAGGTTTATACAAGAACTCCTAAGAAGCCGAACTCCGCCCTGCGGAAGGTCGCGAAAGTGCGTCTCACGAATGGTCATGAGGTCATCGCCTATATCGGTGGTGAGGGACACAATCTTCAGGAGCACAGTATCGTGCTCGTTCGTGGTGGCCGGGTAAAGGATTTGCCCGGTGTTCGTTATCACATCGTTCGGGGTGCTCTCGATACCTTGGGTGTGAGTAATCGGATGCAGTCTCGTTCTAAGTATGGTGCGAAGCGTCCTAAGAAATAAGAATTTTTTAACTCCTTTTTAAAATGGCTCGCAGAACGCGTAAATATAAGAAGCCTCCAGTCAACGACTCGAAGTTCGATAGTCCACTGGTTGGAAAGTTCATCAGTATGGTGATGAAAGAGGGGAAGCGTGCGCTCGCTGAGCGTATTGTCTACGCCGCTATTGATAAGGCAAACGATGGCACTGATACCGTTGACCCTCTTGAGGTTGTTAACCGTGCGATTGAGAATGCTAAGCCACGCGTGGAGGTGAAGAGCCGCCGCGTTGGTGGTGCTACTTATCAGGTTCCTCTTGAAGTGGATGCTGATCGCTCTGAAGCCCTCGCGATGCGTTGGATTGTCGGTTTTGCTCGTGGCCGTAAGGGCACGCCAATGCATGTCGCTCTCGCCAACGAAATCAAGGACGCGTCCAACAATACTGGAGCATCAGTGCGTAAGCGCGATGATGTTCATAAGATGGCTCAGGCGAACCGCGCCTTTGCTCACTTCCGTTTCTAAGTCCTTTCTATTTTTCTCCTGTTTCTAATCTTTCATGTCGAAACCTAGTCAGTCTGGTCGTCTTTTTCCCTTGGAGCGCACGCGCAACATTGGGATTACGGCTCATATTGATGCGGGCAAGACGACCTTGACGGAGCGAATCCTCTTCTACACGGGGATGATTCATCGTCTCGGGGAAGTTCATGATGGTGCGGCCACTACCGACCATATGGCACAGGAGCGTGAGCGGGGGATTACTATTCAATCAGCTGCGGTAACTTGCACTTGGTCACAAACTGCGGAAGACGGAGTCTTCAAGCTTTTCCAAGATCAAGAGCAGCGAGTGAATATCATTGATACTCCTGGTCATGTCGATTTTACCGCCGAGGTTGAGCGCTCGCTACGAGTTCTCGATGGGGCCATCGTTGTCTTTTGTGGTGTAGCCGGTGTGCAGCCACAGACGGAAACGGTTTGGCGACAGGCGAATAAATACTCCGTCCCGCGAATTATTTTCGTAAATAAGATGGACCGAGTCGGCGCAGATTTTAATGCCGTAGTGGAGGAAGTCCGCGAGAAACTGGGAGCGCATGCGCTCCCTATTTTGATCCCACTCGGAGCGGAAGATACGCTTTATGGTCAGCTTGATGTGGTGAATCAAAAGGCGGTCATCTACACTGAGGACGATGTTCTCGGCTCAACCTACACTGTTCGTGACCTTGAAGGGGACGAAGTGGAGTTGGGGAAAGAGGCTTACACTCACCTCCTTGAGGAAGTTGCTAATTTTGATGAAGCTCTAGGCGAGAAATTCCTTCTTGAAGAAGAGATTACGCCTACTGAGATTAAGACTGCTCTTCGTCGTGCAACGATTGAAGATCAGGTTGTGCCAGTTGCTGGTGGTTCTGCTTTCAAAAACAAGGGGGTGCAGTATCTCCTCGATGCTGTTGCTGATTATCTCCCTGCACCTTGTGATATTCCTGCTGCAGTGGGAATGCATCCCGATGACTCTGAGAAGTCCATCGAAGTTGCTACCGACGATTCCGCTAAGTTCTGTGCTTTGGCCTTTAAGCTCACAAACGATAAGCATTTCGGTAAATTTGTTTTCTTCCGCGCCTATTCTGGTTCGGTTTCTAAAGGTGACCAAGTTTACAATCCACGGACTGGCAAGAAGGAGCGGGTAGGTCGCCTCATTCAGATTCAGGCCGATTCCTTCCAAGATCTCGAGACCTGTTTCGCAGGAGATATCGCAGGTATGGTGGGTCTTAAGGAGGTCGCTACTGGAGATACTCTTTCAGATACTTCCTTAAAGGTTGCGCTTGAGCGTCCAATTTTCCCTGAGCCTGTTATTGGAATGGCAGTTGAGCCTCGCTCGACCGCTGATTCGGATAAGATGGCTATTGCTCTCGATCGTCTTTCTGATGAGGATCCAACTTTCGTTGTTTCGACTAACGAAGACACTGGTCAGATTATTATTTCTGGAATGGGCGAGCTTCACCTCGAAGTGATTCTCGACCGTCTCAAGCGTGAGTTTAATGTGCAGGCACGCGTTGGTAAGCCTCAGATTTCTTACCGCGAGACAATTGCTCAAGCTGCTCAAGGCGAAGGTAAGTTCGAGCAAGATACGGTTTCTGCGAGTCAGTTTGGACATGTTATCTTAAGCGTTAAGCCGAATGAAAACGGTGCTGGTAATACTTTCGAGAATACCGTCACTGGGGGAGAGATTCCCAAAGAGTTTTTCGATGCGATTGAGCGTGGTCTCAAGGAAGCGATGACTACTGGAACCATTGCAGGTTATCCAGTGGTTGATGTCCATGTGAACGTTATCGGAGGTTCCTTTCACGAAGTGGACTCTAGCGATAATTCGTTCCGTATGGCTGCCATCTTCGCTATTCGCGATGCTTTCGCGAAGGGCGTTCCTGTTCTTCTTGAGCCTCTCATGGATGTTGAGGTGAGCACTCCACCTGATTTCCAAGGTGATGTGATGGGGGATCTGAATCGCCGTCGCGCACAGCTTGGTAATATCGAGGTGAAAGGTGCGACTAGCACTCTCGAAGCCCAAGTCCCACTTTCTGAGATGTTCGGCTACATGACCGATCTTCGCACTTTATCTTCAGGCCGAGCTAACTTCTCCATGGAGCCTAGCCGTTTCGAGCCAGTTCCTGATCGTCTCGTAGACGTTCTTACTGGCCGCCGTCCAGCCGCATAATTTCTCTAACGACACTTTTTTTAAAAACTTTAACTAAACTGATGAACCAGAAAATCCGCATCCGCCTTCGGGCCTTTGACCACCGTGCGATTGACCGCTCGTCCGACGAGATCGTTGAGACTGCGAAGCGCACAGGAGCTCGCATCGCTGGACCGATTCCTCTTCCCACGCGCGTCGAGAAGTTCTCTGTGAACAAGTCCGTGCACGTCAATAAGAAGTCTGCCGACCAGTTCGAGATTCGTACTCACCGTCGCCTTTTGGACATCGTTGATCCAACTGCTCGTACTGTAGACGAGCTCAAGAAACTCAATCTCCCTGCTGGTGTGGATATCACCATTCAAATCTGACCCTCGCAAGAAAATGGCTTTAGGACTAATAGGTAAAAAAGTGGGCATGACCCGCGTCTTTGACAAGGAGGCCGGTTCCATGATCGCGGTGACTGTTGTCGATGTCACGAACAATGAATTCGTGCAGACTCGTACCGTCGAAAAGGATGGATACAGTGCGATTCAGATCGGATTTGATGACCAGAAAGAGCAGCGCATGACTGGTGCTGCGAAAGGACATCTAGCCAAGAACAACGCTTCTCCTAAGAATAAGCTTGTAGAGTTTCGTTTTGAAGAAGGCGAAGAACTCCCTGCTACTGGTGAAGATCATCCCGGAGCGTCTCTTTTCGAAGATGGAGCTTGGGTTGACGTCGTCGGAACGACTAAGGGCAAAGGTTTCCAAGGTGTTATGCGTCGATATAATTTCCAAGGCCAGCCCGCTGCGCATGGTCACATGATGCATCGCCGAACTGGTGCAATTGGTGCAGGTTCGACGCCTGCTCGAGTTTGGAAAGGGCAGAAGATGCCAGGTCGTCACGGTAACTACCGCCGGACCGTTCAGAATTTGAAAGTCGTACAGAGTCGTCCAGACGACAACGTTGTTCTTATCTCGGGCGCTGTTCCGGGCACTAAAGGGAGCTACGTAGTAATTCGTCCCGCTCTTAAGAAGTAAGGGATGTAGAGAAAAACTTTAGAAAGGAAAAAAATGGCTAAAACACTCACAGTTGAGGATGCAAAAGCTGCAAATCTCGTTCTTGAAGGAGAGCGTGGTTCTCAGGCGGTGCATGACCTCGTGGTGGCTTATCAGGCGAATCGTCGCAGCGGAACTGCTTGCGCGAAAACCCGTGGTGAAGTTTCCGGTAATAATAAGAAGATGTATCGTCAGAAGGGCACTGGTAATGCTCGTCACGGCACCAAAAAAGCTCCGATCTTCGTCGGTGGTGGTGTTGTCTTCGGTCCTCGTCCTCGTAGCTATGCTAAGACAGTTACTCGCAAGACTCGTCGCCTCGCGCTTCGCCGTGTTCTCAACGATATTATCGCTGAGGGTAAGGTTGTAAGCGTCGACAGTTTCGCCATTGCTGATGGTAAGACTAAGAGCTTCGTTTCTACTGTTAACGGTCTTGCTCAAGCTCCTACAGTTCTCGTGGTGGCTGACAAGTTCGATGAGATGACTTTCCGTTCTGCCCGCAACGTTGGTTGGGTTCAGCTTGAATCTGCGAGCAACGTCACTGTTGAGCAACTTCTCAAATATCGCGCCGTGATTTTTGTAGAGAATGCCTACGAAACTTTAGCCCAGCGCACAGCTTAACCATTAGAAGACACGACAAATGAAAGATATTTATCAGGTCATTAATACCATCCAGATGTCTGAGAAGGCAGCCCTTCTCAACGAGACAAACAATGAGTATGTCTTCAAGGTAGCTCCTGCTGCTAACAAGATTGAAATCCGCAAAGCTGTTGAGCGTCTCTTCGAGGTTAAAGTCGAAGCGGTTCGCACTTGTAATGTTAGCGGAAAAATCAAGCGCAAGCGTCGTGCCGACCAGGGACGGACCGCTAGCTGGAAGAAGGCCTATGTCCGCCTCAAGGACGGTGATACCCTCGACCTCGTGTAGAGAACGCCGTTTCCGTTTAACAATAATTTGAACCCCTTTTCACTCGCAAAGAGATGTCTTTAAAAACTTTTAAGCCTATTACGCCGACCAATCGGTATAAGGAGCATCCTGATTTTCAGGAGGTGACCAAAAGCACCCCTGAGAAAAGTTTGACTCGCCCTCTGAAGAAGAGCGGTGGTCGAAACAACCAGGGTCGTATCACCTGCCGTCACAAGGGAGGTGGACACAAGCGCAAGTATCGCGTGATTGATTTCAAACGTTCCAAGCGTGAAGTTGAGGCGACTGTGATCGGTATCGAGTATGATCCCAATCGCACCTGCCGAATTGCTCTTCTCGAATACGCTGACGGTGAGCGTGCTTACATTCTTGCTCCGGTTGGTTTGACCGATGGAGCCAAAGTTCAGGCAGGGGCCTCTGCTCCGCCTGAGCCTGGTAACGCGATGCCTCTTAGTGAGGTGCCACTCGGAACCGCAGTTCACAATATCGAGCTTCAGCCTGGTGGCGGTGGCAAAGTTGCCCGTTCTGCAGGTCAGCAGGCAATTCTTTCTAACCGTGATGGTGATTACGCCCTAGTGCGGATGCCTTCGGGAGAAATTCGTCGTTTCAATGCGAATTGTTACTGCACGATTGGCCAGGTTGGAAACCGTGACCACATGAACGAAGTGTCTGGTAAGGCGGGACGTTCTCGTTGGCAGGGTATTCGTCCGACTGTTCGCGGAATGTGCATGAACCCAGTTGATCACCCGAATGGTGGTGGTGAGGGTAAGTCCAAGTCCGGTGGTGGTCGTCAGCACCTTAAGTCCCCCTGGGGCCACACTAAGGGTCAGAAGACTCGTAAGAAGAAAAAGCCTTCAAATACGTTCATCGTTGAGCGTCGTAAGAAGAAGCGCTAGTGCCACTTAATTTTATTTTCTGTAACTACTACTAAACTCGAAACGCTATGCCTCGTTCTCTCAAGAAAGGACCTTTCGTTGACCAGAAGCTGCTCATCAAGATTGATGCGGCTATCGAAAAAGGTGACAAGAAGCCAATCAAGACATGGAGCCGCCGCTCTATGATTACTCCTGACTTCGTGGGCCTGAACTTCGCTGTTCATAACGGAAAAACCTTCCTCCCCGTGCTCGTGACCGAAAATATGGTTGGTCACAAGCTTGGCGAATTCGCCCCATCGAAGACCTTCAGGGCTCACGGTGGTGTCGGGAAAAAGTAACTCTTAGTATCGCGCTCTTTAGAATTCCTAATCTTATGTCCTCTACTTTCCAACGCCTCATTGTCCTCGTCTGCCTCGGCAGTTCGATGATGGTTGGCGTGGCTGCAGGGCAGGGGAATAGGGATGCCGAGCTGCAGAAACTCCGCAAACAAAACAGCCGTCTCAGCCAAGACCTCGTTGCCGCCAATAAGCGAGCGAGTGAGTCTGAGGCACGTTTGAAGGATATCGAACTTCGTCTGGAAGCCCTCGGAAGTGGGGTGCTTGGTCAGGGCGATGAGCGTTTGGTGTCTGCCGTTTCGGATATACAAATTCTTACTAGCCGTCTACAGGCGCTCGAGAACTCCTCACTCACCTTGGCAAATGTTACTCGCGAATACCTCGCGACTGCCATCGTGGCTGATCCCGAGCGACGCGTAGAGATCGAAACTCAGCTTCGCGAGCTTGAAACCTTGCTAGGTCTTCGTGAGAAGCCTCAACGTGACCGCCGCCTTGGTAATTTACAATCTGCTGAAATCATTAGCGTCGATAGTGAATCAGGGGTGGTGCTTGCAAACGTAGGCGAACGCGAGTCTGCCACGATTGGCATGACCTTTGAAATTTTTCGACGTGACCAGCGAGTCGCAGATGCTCTTGTCGCTCAGACAAGGGATGATGTGAGCGCGCTGGTAGTCCTCAATTTACACAATAACGAAAACCCGGTCCGCTCTGGCGACCGAATCACTCTCAAACGTAACTAGAAAACTCTGAAATCATGGAAGTCCGTGCAATTCATAAATATGCTCGTATCTCGCCGAAGAAGGCTCGAGACGTCGCCCGCGAGATCCAGGGACTGCCCGTTGGGGATGCCCTCGACACTTTGGCTTACACTCCAAAGAAGGCTGCTTTCCTAATCGGGAAGACTCTCAAGAGTGCGGTAGCGAATGCTGAGAACAATCACGACCTTGTAGCTGATACAATGTTGGTGAAAGAAGCTCACGTGACTGATGGACCGACTGCTCGTCGTTTCAAGCCCCGCGCTCGTGGTTCTGCTTCAGCTATTCGTAAGCGTACTAGCCATATCTACATCACTCTCGCTCCCGGAGAACTGGAAGAAGCTCCAAAGGGGAAGAAAGCTAAGAAAAGCGCTCCTGCACCTAAGAAAGAGGTTGTTGAAACTTCAAAAGAAGAAGCAGCACCTGAAGAAGGCGCCGTTGATTACAAGGGAGTTGATCCCAGTGCTTTGGGAGTTGTTTATGACGAAGCTCCAGAAAATGTGGATGACCTCAAGAAGATTTCAGGGGTAGGTCCTGCCATTGAAAAGAAATTGAATGCTTTTGGTGTTTACACTTATCAGCAAATCGCTGACTGGGAGGAAGGCAACATCGCTGCCTTTGATCAGCTTCTCGCTTTCAAAGGTCGTATTGAACGCGAAAATTGGATCGAGCAGGCAAAAGGCCTTGCGAGTGAGTAACAACAACGAACCACGAATTAGAATTTAACCAATATTATGGGACAGAAAGTCAATCCAATCGGCTTCCGGCTCGCTTTCAATCGCGACTGGCGCTCCAAGTGGTATGCTGAAGGTGATGATTACACCTCGAAGCTTCACGAAGACATTGCCGTTCGTCAGTATGTGAAAGATCGCCTTCAGTTCGCGGCAATTTCTAAAGTTGTCATCGAGCGAGCTTGGAACAGTGTTCGTGTAACGATTCACACCTCACGTCCAGGACTTGTTATCGGTAAGCGTGGAGCTGAGATCGAAACAATGACCAAGGACATGACCAAGATTTGTGGTGGTGCTCAGGTTAAGATCGACATTATCGAGATTCGCCAGCCGGAGCTTGATGCTCAGTTGGTTTGCGAAAACATCGCGGTTCAGCTTGAGCGTCGTATTAGTTTCCGTCGCGCTATGAAGCGTGCTGTTGGAACTGCGATGGACTTCGGCGCTGATGGAATTCGTGTCCGCTGCGGTGGTCGTCTTGGAGGGGCAGATATTGCCCGTGCTGAGCAATACCGTCAGGGAAAAGTGCCTCTTCAGACTCTTCGTGTTCCTATCGACTATGGCTTCGCAGAAGCGAAGACTGTTTATGGTATCATCGGCGTTAAGTGCTGGTTGAACGTAAAAGAAGAAAAGCTCAAAGGTGGCGGAGGCGGCGGAGGCCGTGATCGTCGTGGTGGTCGTGGAGACCGTCGTGGTGGTGGAGATCGTCGCGGAGGTGGCGGAGGAGATCGTCGTGGAGGCGGTGGAGACCGTGGTGGAAACAATAATAATAACAGTGGCGGAAACGGCGGAGGAGCTCCTCGCAGCTAGTTGAAGTCTCATTCTTTTTACTCAAAATTTAACACTTATTTTTAGGAGGTAGTAGTTATGCCAATGATGCCCAAGCGGACCAAGTTCCGCAAAACTCACCGCGGAAGTCGCGCGGGTAATGCCCAAAGGGGAACGGATGTTAGTTTTGGTGACTTTGGTCTTCAGGCCGTTGGTCGCGGATGGATGACCAATCGTCAGATCGAAGCATGCCGTATTTCCATTAACCGTTACCTTAAGCGTAAAGGTAAGACTTGGATTCGTATTTTCCCTCACAAGTCGACTACTGCCCGTCCACCTGAAACTCGTATGGGTAAAGGTAAGGGACCAGTTGATGCCTGGGTTGCTGTGATTCGTCCTGGCACTATGCTTTTCGAAGTAGCTGGGGTGCCTGAGTCACAGGCTCGCGAAGCAATGCGACTTGCGTCTAATAAGCTGGGAATTCGCACTCGATTTGTAGTTCGCGGACAGCATTAATTAACATTATTTAATCAACATTTTTTAAGAGGAAAACCGATACTATGGCTACTACGAAAGCAAAAGAACTGCGCGCTATGGACAGCGGCCAATTGACGAAGCGTCTTCAGGACCTGAAGGCTGAGTCTGTGCACCTTCGCGTGCAGCAGGCGACTGGTCAGTTGGAGAACGTTGCTCGTATCCGCTTGGTGCGCCGCGAAGTTGCTCGCATCATGACTCTGCTAAGCGAGCGCCGCGCGGAAGGTTAAACTTGGAATAGAAAAATAAGGAATTTTTATGAGCGAAGAAAGCAAAGCCGCCGAAGCGCAGCCGGGTCTCCGTAAGCAGCGGGTAGGGATCGTAAGGTCTACTGGAATGGATAAGACCATCGTAGTGGAATATACCAATCGGGTTCCTCACCCACAATTTAAGAAGATCGTAAAGCGTTCGAAGAAATTCTACGCTCACGATGAGAAAGAAGAAGCAGTCGTAGGAGATAAGGTTCGCATCGAAGAATGCCGCCCGCTCTCCAAGAAGAAATGCTGGAAGCTAGTTGACATTCTCTCCCACTAAACTGGAAGAGAGCTGTCCCCGAATTTAAACTGAGATAGAAAGAGATAAAGCGATGATTCAAATGGAATCCAAAGTCGAAGTTGCCGATAATACCGGTGCTCGACAGGCAAAAATGATTACAGTGCTTGGGAAGCGTTCGCGCTCCGCTGATGTCGGTGATGTTATTACCGCGCACATCCGGGAAGCAATTCCAACTGCGTCCATCAAGAAGGGGACTGTGGTTAAGGCTGTGGTTGTTCGCACGGCAGCGCCAATCCGTCGCCCAGATGGTTCGGTATTGCGCTTCGACAGCAATGCTATCGTTATCATTGACAAGGACGGTAATCCTCGCGGAACCCGTATTTTTGGACCTGTAGCTCGTGAGCTGCGTGAGAAGAACTTCATGAAGATCGTCTCTCTTGCTCCTGAGGTTCTCTAAGTATTTCTTTAAACTTTAATCTCATTATCGATATGTCTCGTATCAAGACTCACGTTAAAATTGGCGAAGAAGTTGTTGTCATTGCTGGCAATCACAAAGGCCAAAAAGGCAAGGTTCTCTCTATTGACGTCAACAAGAATACTGTTGTTGTCGAGGGTGTCCGCCAAATCACCAAGGCGGTCCGTCGCTCAGAGCAGGACCCTGAAGGAGGATTGAAAAAGCAAGATGGACCGATTCATCTTTCCAATGTTAAAAAAGTAGGTTAACCCCCACGCCCGCGGCGCTACCGGCTCCCAGTCGATTTCGTCCAAACACTTTCTGCCAATGGAGTTTCAACGCTTCTAAGGCGAAAACCGCGCTTAAGCAACCCGCTGACCCGCAACTATGAAAAACGAATTAAAAGAACGATACACCAGCCAAGCTGTTCCTGCTCTTAAGGAACGCTTTGCGTTGAAGAATCCGCACGAAGTTCCCAACGTGGAAAAAGTCGTGCTGAACTGCCACATTGGTAGGTTCACCAACGACCGCAAAGTCGCGGTAGAAGATGCACTCGAAGATCTGAGCAAGATTACAGGACAGCGTCCAAGTGTTGTCTTTGCTAAGAAGAGTGTTGCGAATTTTAAGGTTCGTGAAGGTGAAGCCGTTGGTGCTCGCGTCACTCTCCGTGGCCAGCGCATGTGGGAATTCCTTGACCGCTTCATTAACATCACTGCACCCAACGTGCGTGACTTCCGCGGTTTTCCTTTCAAGAGCTTTGATGGTCGTGGCAACTACGCCATGGGTATCACGGATCAGTCCATTTTCCCAGAGATTGAACTCGACCAGGTGAAGCGCCAGTTGGGATTCGACCTCATTATTGTCACAAGTACCGATAACAACGAGCAGGCCAAGTCTCTCCTTGAACTTATCGGTTTCCCATTCCGCAAGCAGGCAGAGCAGTCCGCAGCCTAGTCATTCTAACTCCAACTCAGAAAGAAATATATTATGGGAGTCATTAGTGATCCAATTTCCGATTTTTTGATTCGTCTCAAAAACGCTTCTCGCGCCGAGAACGATTCATTTAGTGCACCCTCTTCTAAGATGAAGATCGAGCTTGCTCGTATTCTTAAGGAAGAAGGCTACATCTGGAACTACGAAGTCGATACTTCGGGTAAGTTCCCTCAAATCAAAGTTACTACGAAGTTTGTTGATGGCGTTCCTGCCCTCACAGATCTCAAGCGTGTCTCGCGTCCGGGGCGTCGCCACTATGTCGGTGCGGGGGAAGTCCCTCGCGTGTTGAATGGTCTTGGTATCGCAATTCTCTCCACTTCACAGGGGATTATGACCGGTTCACAAGCCAAGCGCCAGAACGTCGGAGGCGAGCTTCTCGCTAACGTATGGTAATCCAATAAACACAGTTAACCGAATAATACGATGTCACGTGTAGGAGTTAAGCCTATTGCCCTTCCTGAAAAAGTGAAGGTCAGTCGCAATGGCGAAGAAGTTACAGTTGAAGGACCTAAAGGAAAGTTGAATTGGACTCTCCCAGAAGGAATCGAACTCAAAGAAGAAGAAGGCTCGGTCAATATTGAGCGTGCCAGCGATAAACGGAATCACCGTGCTCTCCACGGCACCGCTCGCAGCCTTATCCAGAACATGGTGCAGGGCGTTTCCGAAGGGTTCAGTAAAGAACTCGAAATCAATGGAGTTGGTCTTCGTGCCGCTCTTAAGGGGAAAGACCTCGACTTGAGTCTAGGTAAGTCTCACCCGATTTTACACCCGATTCCAGAAGGTCTTACCGTTTCAGTTTCTGAAAATACTAAGATCAAGGTTGAAGGAATCGACAAGCAGTTGGTTGGGCAGTTCGCCGCTGAAGTGCGTCGCTACTATCCACCAGAACCCTATAAAGGAAAAGGTATTCGATATGTGGGCGAGTATGTCCGTCGTAAGGCCGGTAAGAGCGTGAGCAAATAATAGAGGAGAAAACTAATGAGTGTTTTAAATCGAAAGAAAGTTCGCCAGCGCGTTCATCGTCGTATTCGTAAGAAGATCGCGGGAACTGCGGAGCGTCCTCGTTTGGCAATCCATTGCTCAAACAAGAATGTTTATGCCCAAGTCATCGACGATGTTGCAGGTCGCACTCTTTGCGCCGCATCTAGTCTCGATAAAGAAGTTGAGTGTAAGACCGCAAACAAGGAAGTCGCTGCTAAGGTGGGTGAGTTGATTGCGAAGCGTGCACAAGACGCCAAAGTTGGTAGCGTGGTCTTTGACCGCGGTGGTCACCTTTTCCACGGAAAGGTAGCGAGTTTAGCAGAAGCCGCTCGTAACAGTGGTTTGAAATTTTAATTGAAGCAAGATGTCAGAAGAAAACGACAAGAAGCCGGACGCTGCGCCAGAAGCTGCTGCCGATAAAGACAAGCCTAAGGCTGATGCCCCTGCCACTCCTGCTGCTGGACAGCGGAATGATCGGGGAGGCGACCGTCGCGGAGGCGGAGGCCCTGGAGGTCAAAGAGGCGGCGGAGGTGGAGGTCATCGTGGAGGTGGAGACCGTCGTGGCGGTGGACGCCGTGATGATCGCCGTGGCCGTCGCGATGAAGAGGAAGATGATGGCTTGACCGAGAAGGTCGTCTTCATCAACCGCTGTGCGAAAGTTGTGAAAGGTGGACGCCGCTTCAGTTTCTCAGCTCTCGTTGTCTGTGGTGATACTGCAGGTAAAGTTGGATTTGGATTCGGTAAAGCAAATGAGGTTGCGGAATGTATCAAGAAGGCTAGCGAAAGCGCGAAAGGCAGTCTTGAGAAAATGCAACTCGATGGCGATACCATCCCGCACGAAAGCTACGCTGAGTATGGCGGAGGAAAAGTTCTTCTTCGTCCAGCCTCTCCCGGAACCGGTGTTATTGCTGGTGGAGGTGTTCGTGCTGTTTGTGAAGCAGTTGGAATTAAGGATGTTCTCGGAAAGTCTCTTGGTTCGAACAATCACGCCAATGTTGTGAAAGCTACTCTCAAAGCTCTTTCTGAGCTCCGCACTCGCGACAGCGTTTATGCGCTTCGTGGTAAGAAAAAGACCAAAGCTATTTAAGTTCAAACACAGGCTCTCTTATGAGAGCCGATTCCTTTGAAAAATTATGAATTTGCACGAATTATCGCCCAATCCTGGAGCTAAGCACCGCACCAAGCGTCTTGGTTGCGGAGAAAGCAGCGGACAGGGTAAGACCTCTGGTAAGGGCCACAAAGGACAGAAGTCCCGCTCCGGCGGAACCATCCGTCCAGGCTTCGAAGGGGGACAGATGCCCCTCCATCGTCGCTTGCCAAAGCGCGGTTTCAATAACTACACCTTCCGTGACAAGATCGCTGTCGTGAATCTTGCTCGCATTGAAGAGAAGTTCGAAGCTGGTGAGACTGTCGACGAGGCTTCTCTTCGTGAGCGTTCGCTCATGAAAGGTGTCTACGATGCCGTTAAGGTGCTCGGCCAGGGCGAAGTGACTAAGGCTCTCAACTTTAAAGTCAATCTTGTGAGCGCTACTGCTCGCGAGAAGATTGAAAAAGCTGGTGGCTCTGTCGAATTGATCTAAGGGTCAATTTATTTAACTTTTGATTCCCAAGTCGAGTCCTAGCAACCAGCGAGGACCCTTGGGAATTTTTTCATTTTCCAACGACTCATTTTTTCATGATTTCTGCTTTCGCAAATACTTGGCGCGTTCCTGAACTGCGTGACCGCATCATTTTCACCCTCATTATGGTCATCATTGTGAGACTAGGTGTGAATATTTCCCTTCCTGGGGTTAATCCAGCTGCCATCAGTGAGTGGATGGATTGGTCTCGTAAATCACGAGGAGCGAGTGCTGGTGATCAATTGGGTGCTATTCTCAACGTGTTCTCGGGTGGAGGTCTGCAGCAGGCTGCGATTTTCTCTCTAGGAATCATGCCCTATATTTCGGCATCGATTATGATGCAGCTGCTCTCAGCAGTGGTTCCCCAGTTCGCGAAGATGAAGCGCGAAGAGGGTGGTCAGCAGAAGATCAATCAATACACTCGTATTCTAACTCTTGTTATTGCGGGTGTTCAGGGATTTTTGTTGGCAAAATCACTTAAGAATCCTGCTTCGAACCCGATTATGCAGGGTTTTGAGAATGTGGAAGCTGTTCTTGTTCCGAATCACGGAACGCCTTTCGTTCTCATGGCTACTCTTGTGATTGTGGCTGCCACTATGTTCTTGATGTGGATTGGTGACCAGATTACCGAGCGGGGAATTGGTAACGGGATTTCGGTTATTATTTCGGTAAACATCATCGCAGCCCTTCCGGGGGGACTCACTCAGGCTTGGGATACATATGTCGTTCCTGCAACGGAAGGTAGCCCTTTCAAGGCCATGACTTTGGTCTTCTTAATTGCTTTCCTTCTATTCATTACCGCAGCGATTATTGCTATCACGCAAGCGCAGCGTCGAATTGCGGTTCAGTATGCTAAGCGGGCGACAAATCGGGCTTCCAAGCAGATGACGGGTCACACTCAATATCTTCCCCTTAAAGTGAACTACGCTGGGGTGATGCCTATCATTTTTGCGGGTGCGGTAATCAATCTTCCTTTCTTTATCTTAAGGATGGCAAATCCTGAATGGGGTTGGGTTGGCACAGTGCAGGAAATTCTCCTTCCGACTAAACCTGCTTACTATATTTTGGCTGGCCTCCTGATCTTCTTCTTCAGTTATTTCTGGGTAGCGACCATGTTCCAGCCTAGTGAAATTGCTGAAAATCTGAAGAAGAGTGGGGGATACATTCCAGGAGTTCGCCCTGGAAAACCGACTGCTGATTTCCTCGACTACACCATGACTCGCCTTACTTTTGCGGGTGCTATTTTCTTAACTATCATCTTTGTTCTGCCGAATATTCTGGCTCAGATTTTTAATTTGCCAGCTTTGGTTGCTAACTTCTTTGGTGGAACCAGTTTGTTGATTCTGGTTGGTGTTCTGCTGGATATCATGAGGCAAGTTGAGACTCATCTCTTGCAGCGTAACTACGATGGATTTCTTCGCAAAGGTAAGCTCAAAGGACGTATTGAGCGTCGCCAAGCTTCTGGGCAAAGTGCCTCTGGAGGGATCATCTTTTGGCTCCTTGTCTTTGCTGCCATTATGCTAGTTCTTGCTGCTACTGGTTTCATCTTCAACAGATAGCTTGGATTGCAATGCCTTTCCTCTCAGAGGGAAGGTATGCATAAGACGATATGCAAGAGACCTCGAATTCGTTCAGAGGCCTTGTTATGCTGGGGCCACCAGCTTCCGGAAAGGGTACCCAAGGACGGCTTCTTGCCGAGCACTTGGGTTTTTCCTATTTGAGTACGGGAGCTCAATTGCGGAGAGAAGTCGGAAAAGGTTCTCCTCGAGGCTTAGAAGCGAAGGACTATCTCGACCGAAATCACTACGTTCCCGACGCCCTTGCGAACGCTCTTGCCTCTGATTGGTTGTCGAATCAGCAGGAGAGTTGGGTTCTTGATGGTTATCCTCGTAGTCTTCCTCAGGCTCAGAGTTTCTGGTCTACTAGGCAAGACTTTCGAGCCATTGCTTTGCAAGTGTCTAAGGCTGATTTACAAGAGCGAGTGAGTAGGCGCCGAGAGTGTCTGCCATGTGGTTTTAATACCACCATGGAGCACGAAATTTGCCCAAGGTGTGAGCGTATACTCACCGCAAGAGAAGATGATAGTTCGCAAGGGTTTCAGAGACGTTTTGAGGCCTATTCGGCATTGACTGTTCCTGCTCTGTCTTTTCTTGAAGAAAAAGGAATTCTTTGGGAAGTGGATGGTTCGGGGACTCCTGCGGAGGTGAGTGAACGTTTGTTCGCTCTTTTGTGAGGGTTCTAGGAGAGCGTTTTTTCGGCTCTTGCATCTCCGTCACAGGAAAGATAAATCTCTTTCCCAAGCTTTGAGGAGCTTGAGAAGCACTAATTACTATGGCCAAACGAAAAAAAAATCGAATCCCGATTAAAACAGCTTCGGAAATTGAAGCAATGCGTTTGGCTGGGAAAACCGCATCCGAGATCTTGCAAGCAACTGCTGCTTTTGTGGCGCCTGGTCGAACTACTCGAGAAATTGATGAGTTTGCCGCTGAGGAAATGAAACGGCACGACTGTACCAGTGCTTTTTTAAATTATCGCGGGTTCCCTGGTCACGTTTGTGTTGGTCGCAATGAGTGCGTCGTTCACGGAATTGGTGATGAGCAAGTGGTTGAAGAGGGAGATATCGTTAAGATCGATGTTGGAATCCATAAAAATGGTTGGATTGGTGATAATGCCACGACTGTAGCCGTAGGTAATATCGATGATGAAACGAAGCTCCTTCTCGCTGCCACTGAGCAGTCTCTCTTTGATGCCATCTCGTTTGCCGTGGAAGGGAACCTTCTTTGGGATCTTTGTGGAAGCGTGAATGCCTTTGTAAGGAAATACGATTTTACTGTTGTGCGAGATTTGGTGGGGCATGGGGTAGGGAAAGAACTTCATGAGGAGCCGCAAGTTCCAAATTATCGTCCCATGGGGCGTCGCTCGCCGGTTTTAAAGGCAGGAATGATTTTGGCGATTGAACCAATGGTAAACGCTGGTGTTTCAAAAATTCGCTGCCTTGAGGATGGCTGGACGATCATTACTGAAGACGAGAAGAATTCAGCTCATTTTGAACACACGGTTCTAGTGGGAAAAGAGGAACCAGAGATTTTAACAATGCGCCCCCGGACCGCGCTTCCCGAGCAGCTTAAGATTTCACTCGATTAGAATTTTCTCGGGCTGTTTCTGATGCCCTTGAAAAAGAAGATCAAGGTCATCAAGAGACCTCTTGGAGAGTTATTAGTCGGAGAGGCTCTTGTTGTGG
>CAYUHN010000048.1:0-18760 GCA_964444495.1 uncultured Roseibacillus sp.
AGCGAGTTTTTAACTTCTAATAATGATGGTTTAACCGATGAGGAGGGAATGAACTCCGATTGGATAGAGTTGTTCAATCCAAACCCAGTAGTAGCTTCGCTTGCTGGATATTATCTGACCGATGATGCGACTGACTTGCAAAAATGGGCGTTTCCAGATGTGACTTTGGCTGACTCAATACGAGAAAGTTTGAGCAAGGCTTGGCGAAGTTGGGGCGCGAGGATGCTTGGGAGGGAGCGATCTTCGGGAGCTTCTGCTCTAATAGTTTGGTATCCCGCTGCTTCAGCATCGAGCTTGATTCGGTCTAGTAGGACGGTTTTGCCAACCCCTCGGAGACCGATTATTAGAACAGATTTGGCGGTTCGTCCGATCGCGATGCGCTCGATGGCAATGCGAACCTGTTCTCGCAGCTCATCTCGTCCAGCTAGCTCTGGTGGTTGGGTTCCAGCGCCGGGGGGAATAAGGATTTCGAAGCGAAGTTATCAAATTTATCCTAATTTACCAAAAAAAGATAAACTTGAGTAACTTTGGTTGAATTTAGACCGAAGATACCTCTAGTGCCTCGGCTCCGAAGTGATTGACCCCGACGCGGTTTATACTGGGTTGGGGAAGGGGCAGTTGATGTTGCTGTTGAGTCTGCAGTAAGCTAGGAAATGTTCACCGCAGAGTATTTGTAGTTGGGCTGACGGGAGAAGGGGTCGAAGGAGGGGTGGGTAAGTTTGTTGATCTCCTTGTAGTGCATGGGGAGAAAGACTTGGCCGGGCTGGACCGTGGGAGCGTAGTAGGCTTGTGCGGTGATACTGGCGCGGCGGCTGGTGACGGTGAGTTGTTGGCGGTCAGTGATTCCGAGTCGTTGAGCGTCGTCGGGGTGGATTTCGAGGTAGCACTCCTCGGGGTAGAGTTTGCGAAGGATCTTCGATTTGTTCGTGCGGGTTTGGGTGTGCCATTGGCTACTGGTGCCACGTCCGGTGAGGAGGATGAAGGGGTAGTCGTCGCAGGTGGGTTCGGCGAGAGGGCTGGGTTTGTCGAAGAGGAATTTAGCTTTTCCACTGGGATGGTAGTATTTTTTATCCTTAAAGAGGCGACGTTCGGTGGGTAGATCTGATTTAGAATCTGAAGTTAGAGATTCAGAGTAGGGCCATTGGATACCGCCGGCTTGTTCGATGTGATCGTGATCACGGATGCCGGTGATGTCGCAGGGCTGGTCTTTGGTGAGCGCTTTGAGGCTTTGAAAGGCGTCGGCAGGGGTGGGTGATTTTTTGATGAATTCGCAGCCTCCCCACCGGTCGGCGAGCGCTTGCACGATGCGGAAGTCGGTGAGGGCTTGGCCGGGAGCTTCTTTGACTTGGCGTATAGTGCCGAAGCGACGTTCGGAGTTGATAAAGGTGCCATCCTTTTCGCCCCAGCCAGCAGCGGGGAGGAGAAGGTCCGCCATCTGAGCGGTTTCGGTGCTGGCATACATGTCCTGCACCACGAGGAAGTCGAGTTTTTCGCGGATGCGGGCGAAGTCGCTTTGACCAATCCAAGAGTGATTGGGGTTGGTGGCGATGATCCAGAGACCTTTGATTTCACCTTTATCGATGGCATCGATGATTTGGTCGTAGGCGTAGCCGGGTTGGTCTTGGATTTGGTGATCTTCGATGCCGAGTTCAGCGCAAATTTTGGCGCGGTGGTCGGGGTTTCCGAAGTCGTGTCCACCTAGTAGATTGGTGGTATTTGAAAAAAGGCGGGAGCCCATGGCATTACACTGGCCGGTGATGGAGTTGGCTCCGGTACCGGGTTTGCCGATGTTACCAGTCATCAGTTGTAGATTGATGATGGCTTGAGCGGTGCGGACGCCCTCGTAGCTTTGGTTAACGCCCATGGTCCACCACCAAGAGATACGTTTGCCGGGCTGGGAGACTTGTTGAGCGAGGGATTCGATTTCGGCGACAGTTTGGCCACACTGAGGGGCGACGGTTTCGGGGGAGTAGTCTTTGACGAATTCTTTGAAGTCTTCGAAGCCTTCGGTGTTGGCGAGAGAGTCGTAGTCGAGTCTGTCGTCGCGAATGATGCAGTGAGCAAGGGCGTAGAGGAGAGGGAGATCGGATTTGGGTGTGTGGGCGACGTGACGAGTGGCGACTTGGGCCGTCTCAGTGCGACGAGGGTCGATGACGATGATTTCGGGGTCGCGTTGGTTGCGCATCACGCGTTGCCACATAATGGGATGGGCGATGGCGGGATTGGCTCCAATGAAGACTAGGACGTCGGATTCCTCGAAGTCGGCGTAAGTGTAGGGTGGGGCGTCGAAGCCGAAGGATTGCTTATAGGCGACGACGGAGGTGGCCATGCATTGGCGGGTGTTGCCGTCACCATGCTTGATACCCATGCCGAATTTGGCGAAGGACCCGAGGAGGAAGAAGTCTTCGCAGGTGATTTGCCCAGTAGATATGAAAGCGACGGATTCTTTACCGTGTTTCTCTTGGATGGCTTTGAAGTTGTCGCAGAAGGAGTCGAGGGCGGTGTTCCAGTCGGTCGGTTTGCCTTCTAGCAGAGGTTGGGTTGCGCGTTCGTCGGAATCTAGGACGGCGAGGGCTTCCCAGCCTTTAGGGCAGGCCATGCCGAGGTTGACGGGGTAGTTGACGTTTGGGGTGAGATTGACGGGTTTGCCGTCTTTGAGTGAAATTTTGAGGCGGCAGCCGGTGGAGCAGTAACCGCAAATAGAGGTAGTGGTGGCGTCGGGAGTGAGGTTGGCGGGGACTTGGCCGAGGCCAAATTTACCGGGGTTACGCAGGAGCTCGTCGGTATAGGGACCGGTGCGGGCGTGGAGTTGGGCGTGTTGTTTGACGAGATCGCCGAGTTCTTTTTTGGTGGGGAGAGTCATGGCTTTTGTATGATTTTAAATCACGAAGGGCACCAAGATCACGAAGAATGAATTCTTTGAGGTGATGAATGTGGTTGATTGAAAGAGAACTTGTTGTGTTAGGAATGAGTGGGGTTACCAAGGAATCCGGGCATTTTGAGAGGGCGGACGGCTTTGAAGTAGAGGGTGCGTTCGCAGAGTTCGGAGACGAGAAGGAATGGAATGACTAGGTAGGGATTTCCGAAGATGAGAGCGAAAGAAATTGAGATGATCATGCCGAAAATCTGTGCGTAGAGAGTGGTCTTCAAAGTTGAAGATATGATTTTATGTTCTCTCTGAAGATCGGAGCCGCCAAGCATAATCGAATCCCAAAGAAGTTTGGCGAGGGCGGTGGCAAAGAAGATGGTGACGAAGTTAGGGTTCTTTACGCTAAGGCTAAGTAAGGTGAAGAGAGAGACGGTGCCAAAGAAGCGGGGGAAGGTGATAGCGGTTTTCCAAAGCGTTCGATGAGTTGTTTGGTAAATTTTCGCGCTAGTGAAGACGGCGGTAAGAGAGGTGAGAATGGCGAGAACTTTGAAAGGAGTGCTATTGACGAAAGGGAGGAGATGATTCGTAACCAGAGAAAGCTCAAAGGGGAGATGATTGAGTAGAGGAGCGGTTAGGAATCCTCCGAGAATGGTAAAAGCGAGAAGCTCTCGGGAGAGCCAACTTGTTTTGAGGCCGAGGAAGAAGCGCCAAGCTTTGAGCGGTTGCCCGAGATGAAGAGTGGCGGCGATGAGGCCGATGGTGAAGAGGGAAAGAGAGAGAAGATGGATCGCTAAGTGTGGGAGAGAGGAGACGTTCATTCGGCTTCCACCAAGAAAAAGTCCTACTGCTGCTTGGGTGAGGGTAAGCATGATCACGAGTGGCCAGTGGGCATGCTCTGGGATGAGGTTCTCTTGGTCGGCGGCGTGAGCGGTGTGAGGGACGTTGCGACCTACGTATTGAGTAGTGGGTTTTGTAATGGAGGGGAGAGGGGCCCCGTTGAGCCAACCAAGGTTGCGTTCGCCGAGGTCTGATTTTTCCTCGACATTGATTTTAACGATCTTGATCGCTTCAGTGGGACAAGCTTGCACGCAGGCTGGGGCTTCGCCTTCAGCTAGGCGATCGTGGCACATATCGCATTTGCGCACGATGCCTCGTTTTTTTGAGAATTTCGGAACGTCGAAGGGGCATTTGAAGATGCAGTAGGAACAACCGATACACTGATCATCTAGGTGACGGACGATACCGGTCTCACTGGATTTTTCGTAGGCTTGGACAGGGCAGCCGTTGAGGCATTCGGGGTCGGCGCAGTGATGGCAAGCAGTGGTGATGGTTTGTTGCCAACCAGGTTCATCTTCGCCGCCGAGGAGGAGTCCGACATCACGCCAAGATTCATCTTCGTCGAGGCCGTTTTGGCTATGGCAAGCGGTGACGCAGGCTTTGCAAGAGGTGCATTTGTCGAGGGCGACTTCGAAAGCGTATTGTTCGCCAGGACCAGGTTTGGAGAGAGGGATGAGGTTGCGGTAATGACCGGCAAGTTCAGGCTCAAGATCATGCTTTTCAGCAAAATCGGCCACAGGAGTATAAAGTTTCTTTTGGTCGGCGAGGAGAGCGTCGATGAGAGTCTTTTCTGGAGCGAGGCCGGGCATGTTTAGAGGGAAGGTCTGAGAGCCTTACTCGCTAAGCGCGGTGGTGATGGAACTCAAAAATTGGTCAAAAGGCTCGTCATAGTCGACGTCGCTTTCAACGAGAGGAGAGAGTCGTTTGGCTCCCAGTTTTTCGAATACAGCATCGAACTCTTTAGCGCATTGGTTGAAATCGGGGTACTCGGAGTCACCGAGACCTAAAACTGCGAAATTGGTCTGCTCAAAGCGAGGTGCAGAGTCGTCGTGCAAGGTTTCGTGAAGTTCTTGCGCGTTGTCTGGTGGTTCGCCGTCGCCGTAAGTGGAGGTGATGATGAGTAGGTTTTCTGTTTTTGAGAGAGTGTCTGCTTCTGCTTCAGCCATATCAGTGACTGTGACGGGATGGCCTTTGGCGGTGAGAGCTTTGGCGGTTTTTTTGGCGAGACCCTCGGAGTTGCCAGTTTGCGAGCCCCAGAGGATGGTCACGGGCGGGCCTGCAGTAGGGGCCGGCTCAGATTGTTGGGTGAGATTCCCGGTGGGCGTCCCCATTGCCTGCATGCGGGCGGCAAGGTAGCCGTTAAGCCAACCGATTTGTTCGGGTGTGAAAGGTGCGTCTGGAGGAAGGGTGACCATGAGGTGAATTTTAAATCTACGATTTAAGAGTTATTGGGCGTTGGGGTGGGTGAGGAGGGACTTGAGTTCTTCGGTGGAGAGACGACGAGTGAAGTGAGCGAAGGATTCGGTTCCTTTGCGATTGCTCTGGTAGGTTTTGAGTAGATCTTCACAGAGATCAGGGACCTCTGTGAAGGGGACGGCTTTGAAGGTTTCGGTAGCAACGAATTGGTCGTCGTCAGTGCCGCCTCCAAGGACGATATTGTAGCCCGGTACTTTTTCGCCACTGTCGGTTTTGACTTGGGCGCCGATCATACCGATATCGCCGATGTAATGCTGTGCGCAGGAGTGTTTGCAACCTGTGACGTGAATGTTGATAGGAGTGTCGAGGGTGATTCGTTTTTCAAGTTCTTCGGCAAGTTCAACGGCGTGCTCTTTGGTGTGAGTGGCGGCGAATTTACAACCGGAAGCTCCAGTACAGGAGATGAGGCCCCCTGAGATGTTAGAGGATTCGTAGCTAAAGCCTGTGGCGAGAATCGCCTTTTGGGCAGCTTTGAGATGTTTTTTAGGGATATGCGGGATGAGAAGATTTTGCCAGACAGTGAGGCGAATTTCACCAGTGCCGTATTTGTCTGCGATGTCGCAAAGTTCATCAACCTTGTCGACGGGGGTACGGCCTACAGGAATGACGACGCCGAGGTAGTTGTTGCCGTCCGCTTGTTCGTGGACTCCGTAGTGACCATGTTTGACTTTTGGGGTAGGCACTTCGCAGGCTTCGAGAGGGACGTGGCGGAAAGAGAAGGTGAGTTTTTTCTCGGTTTCTTCGAGAAGTTTGGGAATGCCCCATTTGTCGACCACGTATTTGAGGCGAGCTTTGTTGCGGTTGGCGCGGTCGCCGTTTTCGATGAAGACACGAAGAATCGCGGCGGCGGCAGGGATGGTTTCTTCGGTAGTGAGAAGGATGCCGGAGTCGGTGGCGAATTGCTTGTGTCCGGTGATTCCGCAGAGTTGCATGCGGAAGTAGACTCCGGGTTCGAGATCTCCCGTTTTTTCGGTGAGGCGAACAGCGTAGAAGGCGATGTCGTTGGTGTCAGCGCAGACTGAGATGGCGCCGCCAGAGTCGAAAGAGATGTTAAACTTGCGAGGAAGGCCGTAGAGGTCGCGATTGTTGAGAATGTAGTGGTGCATCGACTTGGCGAGGGGGAGGACGTCGATGAGTTCGTCTTTATCGAAACCAGAGGTGGGTGAGGCGGTGACGTTACGGATATTGTCGGCACCGGAGCCGCGAGAGGTGAGGCCGAGTTCGGCCAATTTTTCCACAACCTTGGGAAGCGCAGAAGGGGCGAGCTGGCGGATTTGGATGTTGCCGCGGGTGGTGATGTCGCAGTTACCGCAACCCCAGTCGCGGGAAATTTCAGCGAGACCTTTCAGTTGGTGAGTTGTGAGGATGCAGCCAGGGATGCGACAGCGTAGCATGTAGGAGTCTTGCGCGGGGGCGACGTAGAAGAAGCCGAAGTATCTGAAGAAGAAGCCTTCGGCGTCGTTAGCGGGAAAACGGTTTTCGGTAGCGCGTTCCACGATGGTGTCGTAGCAATCGAGGCCGTTTTTTTCGTATTTGAAACCTTCTTCGCGACAGAGATCATCGACTGGGGTGCCGTAGACGGTCTCCTCTTGCTCGACAGCTTGGGAAGGATCGTGGGTGAATTGGCCTTGCGCATTTTGGCCAAGGAAGGGAATCCCTGCTGCTTGGATTTGCTGGAGGCCCTCCATAAATCCTGCGAGGTAACCGGTCTGTTCTGGGGTGAAGGCGCTCATGAAATCTTTGAGAGGAGATTTGATGACCATTTTCGCCGTCAAATATCACTATATAATCTTCGCAAGCTGATTCTGGGCCAAGTGAACAATAAAAGAGGTCTTAATTATGAATAAAATTAATCAAAAACATTAAAATTCATTCATGCTGTTTATGAGAGACGAGATAAATTGAGCTAAATTACTGAAAAATGGAGGATTCTTTCTATCGCAGAATAAGAGAAAGAATAAGGAGTAAGAGGAGAATTGCGGAGGTGATTTTCCAAAAAAGGACTGGGTCTTTTTGGATGAAAGGGAGGTCGTTTTTGCTGAGAAGTTCGTAGTCAGGTTTACTGAGGTTACTCAGGAAAGCCGACATCGATTCATGGCGGTAAGAGGCAATGGGAGAGAGGGATTTCTGAAGGGCTGCATCGAGCCAGAGAGGGACCATGGGGTTATGTTTTGTGACACTGATGTAGGTGAGATTACTGAAATCGCGCAACGTTTGGGCTTTCTGCCAGGGTTCTCCATAAGGGTGTTCGCCATTGGAGAGAAGGAAGTAGGTGATGGCGGCGATGGAGAAGAGGTCGGATTTTGTGCTGGGACGAGAACCATAGCGGTACTCGGGAGCGGAAAAGTCGATCGTGCCTAGGGCGGAATGACGTTCGAAGGGGCTGCTCATCTCCGAGATACCTCCAATATAACAGGAGCCATAGTCAATGACCTTCACCGTGGGGCCGGGAAGGACGAGGACGTTATCGGGCTTGATGTCTTGATGTAGAGTGTCTTTGCGGTGAAGGGCTCGGACACCGCTGATGATTTGTCCGATGATGGCGGTGATCTCTTCTAAGGGCGCTTTCGGATTTTCCTTTAGCCATTTGGGAAGAGTTATGCCAGGGACATATTCAAGGAGGTAGTAGCAGTGAGTTCGTTCCTGCATTGGCTTGTGAACTTTGACTAGATTAAGGTGCTGGGTCCGAAGGCCTATCCACTCCTCGAGGGCAAAGCGTTCAAGGTAGGAAGGATCGTCGCTGAAGGTGATCGATGGAGTTTTCATCACCAGTTTTCGATTCGAGTCGGGTTCGGCGACGAGGTAGAGTTGAGTATTTTTGGTTTGAGAGAGGATGCGTTCGACGCGAAGGCCATCGATAGTCATGCCAGGTTCAAGGTCCGGAGGGAAGGGGTATTGCGATAGACGTCGAAAGACTTCGTCTTTGTTTTCGTCGGGAAGTTTGTCGATGTTGACGAGGAGCGCGGAGCGATTGTCTGCGCTATGAGAGCTGGCCTGGGAGAGTGCTTCGACTGCTTTCTGAGCATCGTGTTCTTGCTCGAGAATTTCTTGAATTTGTTGATCAGAAAGTTGATCGTGAATGCCATCGGTGCTCAAGAGAAGACGATCGCCAGCGATGATACGAAAGCTTTGGTAGTCGACTTGAGGATTTTGTTCGAGTCCTAGAGCGCGGGTAAGGTAGGATGCTGTTTCGGAAATTTTTGAGGAATGATCGTGGGAGAGCTGCTCTAGCTGGTTGTTGCGTAGACGATAGAGGCGGGAATCGCCAATATGAAAAAGATGGCAAGTGTGGCTCTTCAGAATGAAGGCGGTGAAGGTGCAGACCGCTCCCTTTTCCTGGCTATCGTAGCCGAGCCCTTGTGCGAAGAGCCAGCGATTGAGGGCGCTAATTACGCGGTGTCCGGCGGTTTTGACTTCCCAAGGTTCGGGGGTCTCATAGTAGTCGTTAAGAAATCCATAGACGGCGGATTCACTCGCTTCCTTGGCCGCGCTAGCAGCACTGACTCCATCGGAAATTACGGCGGTAATGCCTTTGGTGGCGAGGGTGTTATCTTTGGGGATACGAATGCCCAAAGAGTCTTCGTTTTTCTCCTTGGGGCCAGTTTCGCTGACTTGTCCGATCTGGATTTGAATGTTCCCTTGGAGGTGCATAAAGAAGAGTATGGGTTAAAATGAGAGCTAGTGGAATGCGAATGCGAGGAAGGGAAAGGGGTATAAAAAATCCGCGCGTTGGGGAAACGAGCGGATTTATGGTGTGTGTCTTGGATTGTTAAATTGGCTAGGAAACTTCGATGAGTTCAACGGTGCCATCCTCATTCACTTCCGAAACGTGGCCCTTGGGTTCTTGAAGAAAGTAAGAGGCGATAAAGCCAAGGATAGAGGAAGCGGCGATCACGTAGAAGAAGGTAGAGGGATTCACGAAGGTGAAAATAGTAAGGAAGGTGACTCCGCCGACATTGCCATAGGCGCCTGCCATTCCTGCGATTTGTCCAGTCATGCGGCGTTGGATCAGGGGCACCATGGCAAAAACCGCTCCTTCACCAGCCTGGACAAAAAAGGAGCAGAGCATGGTAGCGAGAACGGCGGCGAAGATGGGCCAACCGGGATTGATTTGGGCGAGTATGAGGTAGCCGATTGCTAGGCCAGCCAAGAGAATAATCATAGTGCGGCGACGACCAAATTTGTCACTGATCCAACCCCCTCCAGGGCGGGCAACTAAGTTCATGCAGGCGAATCCAGAAGCAAAGAGAGCGGCTTTGGCTGGAGTCAATTTGAAGGTCTCGATAAAAAACGCAGGCAACATGGACACAACTGCGAGTTCGGAACCGAAAGTAATGAAGTAGTTGATGTCAAGAATGGCGACCTGCTTGAAGGAGTAGCGCTGGTGTTCGGGGACGCTACCAGTCTGGAGCATGTCCTTATTTACTTTAATGATTTGGAGAGTCTGGATCACGAAGAGTACGGCAAGGAATGCCCAGATGACGTAGAGAGCTGTAGATGGGAGAAGGCCGACTTCAGGTTTTGAGACTTTCCAAGCTAAAGTGCCGAGAGCAAGGTACATTGGAACGTTCATGCCGAGAAGGAAGTAAAAGTCTCGCTTGCTCGAGACTTCGAGACCACCAGATTTTTTGGGCTTGAAATAAGTGGAACCAGCCGGAGTGTTACGAGCTTTGCGGTAGAAGAGAATGCTGTAGACTAAACTGATGGCCGAAATACTAAATAGGGCGTAGCGCCAGCCGTTTTCTCCGCCAAAAATAGCCGTGATTATTGGAACAGTCCAGAAGGCCGCAGCGGAACCAAAGTTGCCCCAACCTCCGTAAATTCCTTCTGCGAGACCGACTTGCTTGGCTGGGAACCATTCGCCTACCAAGCGGATTCCAATTACGAAACCAGCTCCAACAAACCCCATCAAAAAGCGGGTTAGGGCGAGCATTTCCCAGCTGTTTGAGAGAGCGAAGAGGGAGCAGAGGATAGAACTTATTACGAGAAGGACGCTAAAAGTGAGACGTGGCCCTAGTTTGTCGACGATGATCCCGATGACAATTCGAGATGGAATCGTGAGGGCTACATTGAGGGCAAGAAGGGCTTTCCATTGAACGCCAGTGAGATTGAAGATCTCGATCAGTTGCTTAGAGAG
This sequence comes from uncultured Roseibacillus sp., assembly GCA_964444495.1. Classification (GTDB taxonomy): domain Bacteria; phylum Verrucomicrobiota; class Verrucomicrobiia; order Verrucomicrobiales; family Akkermansiaceae; genus Roseibacillus. The sequence continues at coordinate 10,320 of CAYUHN010000048.1, forward strand.
AGGGGCGTGACTAAACCAGAGGGCAAAGGTGAGAAAAAAAGCGAACCAAGTGAAGTGCAGCGTCTGGATGGACGGGCTCTTGACGTTCAACATATTGAGTTTTTCCTTAGGCGCGGATTCGTTCATGAATGGTTTGAAAATATTGCTGTCAAATCGATAAGCAAAATTCATACCAAGCGCTATTCATGCGTATTTTGCTATGAATGAATTATGTTCATTCTAAAAAATCGCTTTTCCTAAAGTCAAATTACCTTCGAAGGAATAGAAGAAGCAGTCTAGGGCTCCTATTTTTGATGGTAGGAGAGCGGATGCTCTTGAGAAAGATGTGAAAAAATTTCTCTGGTGATGGTCTATATCGATTGGGAGCGGTGAAAAATAGCTTCTGTTTATTGATTAATAAAAGCTAAAAATAAAGATTGAACGAATGATGACTTGGGCAAAAAAGGTGGTATTTGGAGGTTTTTTAGCCGTCAGTACCTTTGCGTCTGGGGAGATCCTTCGTTCCTTTGATGCTGATCGACATGATCGTTTCCTAGGTTTTCCAAGTGATTTGACCGAAAATAGCGGATTTTTTCTCGGAGGAGAAGATTGGTCGAGCGTGGGATGGAGTCTTTCAGATACTCGTCGACATTTTACTTTGGTGTCACCAAAGCACTTTCTTTGTGCGAGGCATTTTGCTCCTAGTGTAGGTCAGATGGTTCGATTCGTTTCTACCACTGGAGTGAGTCGTGACTACCAGATCGAGGCACGCTTTAATGTCTTCAATGACCAAACTCCGGCTACAGCTACGGATTTGATGCTCTGCGAGCTGACAGAGCGGGTCGCTGATGATATTTCTTATGCTCCCGTCTACAATCTGGCCTCGATTCCAAGCAGCTACCAGAATCAGGAATATGTGTTAAGTGGGCGTTTCTCGCGCGCTGGAGTGGCTACGGTTGGAGGAGCGAGTGACTTTTTGCCATCTGGGTTCGGTAATTTTACGGGAGAAGGAATCAATCAGACATTCGGAATGGTGACTCGGTTTGAGGCTTCTGGTACAGTTGATGACGTTCGATTGCAGGTAGGTGATTCCGGAGGGCCCACTTTTTCAAATACCGCAACAGGCTTGGCGTTGGTGGGAATTCATACGGCTATTGCCTCTGTTACAGAGCCAGAAGGAACAGTTCATCTAGCGATTGATACCTTTGTGCCGTTTTACATTGATGACCTTGATACCTTGATGGAGTCGGAAGGGTATCACATCACTCGTTGGGATGGGGATGAACCCACGCTAGAATTATCTTTAACTGAAAGTGACGATCCTGTTCTGAGTGATGCGGGTGTGACCTACACTGTGACTATCGACAATGTCACAAACCGTGAGGATGCCCGTAATCTACGAGTTGATTTATCGCTTGATGCAGGAGCGACTTTTGTGAGCGCATCGGGGACTGGTCTCGTTGTTGAGAACAACGGGAATACCATGCAGGTGAGGCAAGCAATGTTGACGGGGAATGATTCCATTACATTTTCGGTTGTGGTTGACCTTCCTGCTGAGCCGGCTCAGGCGATTAACTTTTCGGTGAGCGCTGAGGCGGACGGATCGAATGTGGTTGCGGCCTCAGAAACGACGGATGTGATAGGTAGTTATGCCGACTGGGCCTCAGAACTTGTTGATAGTTCTTCACTCGGGGATGAAGATGGTGATGGAGTCGCAAATCGCATTGAGTATATGCTAGGTCGCGATGGTGGTATTGCAGAGGAAGATCCTCCGTTGCTGGTAGGTTCTGCGATTACTGGCCCAGAGTTGGTGTTTGTGCGTAGAACTCTGCTCGATTCAAATAGTGCTCTTCTTGAGGTGGAGGAATCTACAGATTTAATAAATTGGACGATTGTTCCAGAAAGTTCTCTGACGACCGCCGCTGCTGGATTTGGTTTTGAAGAGGTGTCTTTGGGACTCGATTTTTCCGAAGAAAAAACTTTTTACCGTCTTGTGCTCGACGAATCCTAGGTGGGTTGCCTGAAAAGGAAATTTCTTGTCGATTGAATTCGGCAAGAGAGTGAGTAGGGTGGTGGTAAGAAATGATTGTTGTGTGTTGGAAGAAGTGGATAGCGACGGGGATTGCCCTAGCGTTGAGCATGGCTCGAGGTCTTGGTGACGAAGAGCGTCTTTATTTCAATGATTTAAAGGCTCCAGAATCGATAGAGGATTTGGAGAATATTCAAAATGCCTTACAAGCAGTTCTTGGTAATGCACGGGCTGCTACGGTTTGTCTCGAGCTAGGAGAAGAGATGGGCTCTGGATCTGGAGTAATTGTGAGTGCAGATGGGCTTATTTTGACAGCTGCGCATGTTTCTGGCGGTGTTGACCGAACAATTGAAGCCGTCATGGAGGACGGGACACGGTATCCAGTTCGCACCTTGGGATTGCTTTCCAATACGGACGCGGCGATGGTAAAAATCGAAGGAGAAGGACCCTTTCCTTTTGTAGAAATTGATCGCGAAAACCGATCGGTGCTGGGGGATTGGGTCATGGCTTTGGGGCATGCAGGAGGGTTCGACCAGGAACGCGGCCTTGTGGTGCGCCTTGGACGGATTGTAAAATTAGCTCAATATACAATACAGACAGATGGAACTCTTATCGGAGGAGATTCGGGAGGGCCTCTTTTTGATCTTCATGGACGTCTGATTGGAATCCATAGCCGAGTTGGTCAAGAGAAGGCGGAGAATCGTCATGTGATGATCGATGAGTTTTTGAACAATTGGGAGACCATGCTTGAGGGTGAATTTGTGGGGAATGGTCCCTTTGCTCAACGCCCTCCAGGGTATTTGGGGCTTCTTGTTGAGACATCGGAGGGAGAAGAGGAAGAGAAGGAGCAGCCTGAAGATAATCCGTCGCCTGAGATTGATGAGCTACCGGAAGAACTTACTAAGCCCGATGAGGATGATAAAAAAGACGAAGAGCCAGAAGACGTGGACGAGCCCGATGAGGGTGCGCTTGAAGAGGAAGAGGAAGTTGAGCCTGCGGGGGCTCTGATTCTTAAAGTTTTTCCGGATACTCCTGCTGAGAAAGCCGGTTTGAAAGAAGGTGATCGTATTTTAAAGATTGAGGATTTTGGGATCGAAAGTGGAGATCAATTCGTTGAATTGATGGGAGCCTCTGTGGAAGGGGCTGAGCTTGTCTTTACTATCAAACGAGGAGAAGAAACGATGACAGTTGATGTTACTCTTGGAGAGCGTCCGAAAGAAAAGGTTGAGGAAGGTGAAGATGTTCCTGATGAAAAAGAAGGAGATTCTCTCGAAAACGAAGAGGCTCCTGAGGAAGAAAAAGAGCCGAAGGAGGAATTAGTCCCAGTTCCTGATGAGGAGCCGTTATCAGAGCCGAAAAAAGAAGAGGAAAAAGCTTCTGAGATTGAAGAAGACGATGAAGCGGTAACCCCTAAAGAGCAGGAGTCTGCATTGCCTCGTGAGAAAACTCCGGAGTTGGAAGCCGAGTTGAAAGAACTTGAGCAAGCTGAGCGGGTTCCTGGGAAAAAGAAGAAGCAAAGTTCTTCTGTCGAATCAGAGGATGAATCTTTTTTGTTGAACGAAAAGAAAGGGAAAAAGAAGAATTAAAGCTGAGTGTTTGCTACTATGAAAACTGTATTTAAAAGTCTTTTTTGGTTGAGCTGCGGCTTCGTGATTCTGGCTCCTAATGCGATAGGGCAATCTCTGGAGAGTGCCTATCGGAAAAAGGGCAATCGTGTTCGCGACGCTTTTGAACCTATTCGAGAAAAGTTGCAGGAGGGGAGTGCTGCAATTCGTTCGCAGTCTCCGGACGACGGGCTCTTTCGGCAATATGGTGTGGTAATGAGCCCGGAGGGCTATGTGCTCGTCAAGGCTTCCGAATGGGATGAGATTGTAGAGCCGGAAATGTATGTGGACCGGGAGTGTTTTCGTGAATTCACTGAGGTTTCTCGCAGTTCTGCTTGGGATTTGCTTCTTTTGAAAGTGGCTGCGGAGGGCTTGTCGGTGCCAGATTTTGTAGAGGAGGAGCCTGAACAAGGCATGATTGTGATTTCGAATTCAGGGACTAGCCGCTTTCGTCGTCGAGGTCAGATGGGCGTGATTGCAGCCAACCCACGAAGTGTAGGAGAAGGTTCTCTTGCGGTTTTGGGGGTCGTGATGCTTGAGAGAGATGGCAAGATTGTTGTAGGTGCAGTAAGTCCTACTAGTGGAGCCAAGGATGCGGGGATTGGTGAGGGAGATATTATCGTCGCAGTAAAAGGGAAAGAGGTGGCTAACGTAAAAGAGCTTCAGGAAGTGGTGGGAGAGCGTGTTCCTGGTCAAATGCTTTCAATTTCTCTTAAGCGAATTAAAGAGATAGAAGAGGTTGTTGAAGTGGAAGATCCTTTCGGTTTTTTGAAAGAGAATGAACCAGAGTATGAAGAGTTGGAAGTAGAAGCCGAGCTTCGGGAGCGTCGGATTGTTTACCCTGAACAGAGGACTCGGAATGATATGATGTCTGGAGAATTTTCACCACGTCGCACAAATTTTCCTCGTATTCTTCAACATGATACTCCTCTGACGAGAAGAACGACAGGGGGGCCGCTTATTTTGCTCAATGGCCAGTGTGTGGGGATGAACATTGCCTTTGTGAGTCGGGAATGCTCTTACGCCATTCCGGCTCGTGAACTAAAGCAAGTCTACGAGGAGCTCTTGGGGAAGGGTGAGTAGTTTGAGCGATTAATGTCCTGCAAAAGTTTCGCAACACTCAACTGACTTGTCCTGCTCAAATCCTTGGGGCAAGCTTTGCGGCGTGAAAGCATACACCTGGCGAGAGCGTGACGAAGAAGGTTTGACCTTTTATAGGGCCAATCATCACGGTGGGCGCTGGACAATTTCTAGTCAGCGCAAGGGAGAAGAGGATTGGGAGTATTTTGATCCAGTGCCGGATGAAATTTGGGAAAAACTCCGTGAGCAACTCTACAATAAGTACCGGCGCGGGCGTTGCACTTGGAAGATGGTTGTAGGGATTGACAAGCGTCTTGGGCGCGAGGAATCGGAGCCTGAGTGATGGATGCAACAACGCTCGAGAGCCTTCATTCCGATTGGAGATATGTGTGGCATCCATTCACCGATGCTTCTCTTTGGGAGCAGTGGGGGAAAGAAGGTGAGGCTGCTCCTCATCTAGTAAGTGGAGAAGGAGTCTATCTTTGGGATAGTGAGGGGAAACGATATTTTGATGGGAATTCTAGTATCTGGACTAATATTCATGGCCATAGTCATCCCGTTTTAGTAGCTGCCTTACAGCGACAGGCGGGTATTCTTGCTCATAGTTCTTATCTTGGTCTCGGACACCCTTGGGGAAGTGAATTGGCGCGTCGTTTGTGCCAGGCTTCAGGACTTGAGCGTTGTTTTTTTTCTGATAACGGCAGCACCGCTGTTGAGGTAGCCTTACGCATGGAACTTCAGTTTCGGATGCAAAGAGGGCAGCAGAAACGGCGCCGTTTTGTTAGTTTTGATGGTAGTTATCATGGCGATACTCTCGGTGCCGCTAGTCTCGGTGCGGTGGGGCGTTTTTTTGAGAGTATTGCAGAATTAGGGCCGGAGGTGACGATTGTACGAAGTGTTGAGGAATTGCTTCAGCTAGAAGGAGATGATGTTGCAGGAGTCATTATTGAACCTCTTATTCAAGGAGTCAATGAGATGAGGCCTTGGCCGCAAGGCACTCTCTCTGCATTGAAAGATTGGTGTGTGGCTTCGGGGGCTCATTTGATCTTAGATGAGGTTATGACTGGTTTTGGTCGCACCGGTTCTCTCTTTGCTTGTCAGCAGGAGGGCGTGGTTCCGGATTATCTTTGTCTTGCTAAAGGGATTACGGGAGGTTTGATGCCCTTGGCGGCAACTCTCACGAAAAATGAAATTTACGAATCTTTTCGTGGTTCAGGAAATACGTTTTACTATGGTCATAGTTATACCGCGAATCCCTTAGGTTGTGCCGTTGCCTTGGTGAATCTCGATTTGTGCGAAGTGGAGGACTTCTTGCCTCAAGTGCGGAAGAAGGGAGAATTGATGGCTTCTTTTTCTGATTCCTGGCAAGCTTTGGAAGTGGTGAAAGAGGTTCGCCGTTGCGGGATGGTGATGGGGATCGAGTTGAAGTCGTTTTCGACTGGAAGGGGGATAGGAGAGTCGGGTAAAACTTTGTGCCGGTATTTGCGAAACAATGGTCTCTTGACTCGGCCGATTCTCGATACGGTGGTCTGGATGCCTCCCTTAGTTTCTTCCGAAGAAGAACTTGGGGAGATGGCAAAGATTTTTGACGATAGCTTGAGTCGCCTTTGACTTTGTGGTGAAAACAACTAATTTATCAGTAATATTATGAGTTTGGAAACATCGGAAATTGCTGCCCTTCGAGAGTCATACACTCAAGGAGGACTCGCCAAAGAGGATCTTCATAAGGATCCGATTAAGCAATTTTCAGCTTGGTTAGAAGATGCCTTACAAGCTGGTTTGAAAGAACCTAATGCGATGAGTTTGGCAACGGTTTCTTCTGGTGGTCAACCTTCGGTGAGAACGGTGTTGCTCAAGGGCCTTGATGAGCGTGGTTTCCGGTTTTTTACTAACTATCGTTCACAGAAGGGGAGTGAACTGGATATGAATCCAAAGGCTGGCCTTTCGTTTTTGTGGTTGGAGTTGGAACGGCAGGTGAATATTGAGGGAGTGGTGGAAAAGGTTTCTCGAGTCGAGAGTGAAGAGTATTTCTTATCTCGCCCTTATTTTTCACAAATCGGAGCATGGGTTTCTGAGGGGCAGTCGGGAGTTATCAGCGACCGTTCATTTCTAGAAGAGCGCGAAAGAGATCTCGTTCAACGGTTTCCTGAGAAATCTGGAGTCGATTTGCCCGATTTTTGGGGAGGCTACTTATTGAGGCCTTATCGAATCGAGTTCTGGCAAGGAAGGGTTTCCAGACTACACGATCGCCTTTCCTTCCGGCTACAGGACGACCAAAGCTGGATCGTGGAGCGATTAAGCCCTTAAGGCTCGGCTATAGCTATTTCCTAAAGGAGCTATAACAACAACTAACAACAACTTAAAGAAAGATCGCCTCTTCTCTCTTGACCGTAATTAGAATAATTCTAATTATAAGGCGGTTGGCGCGATGTCTGCGAAGGTTATCGGGCAATTAAAAAATCTGAGGTTGTTTTTTCCGGAATAAGTGAGTGTGGGACGGAGTCTCATCGATATGAAGGAAGAGGAGCCTCGTTACGAAAGAAAAAAAGAAATGGCCTACGATTCAGATAGCAGTTTGCGCGTTTACATGCGTGAAATTTCGAAGACACCCCTTTTGACTCCAGAGGAGGAAGTGGAGCTGGCCGACAAGATTAAAAAAGGCGATAAGAAAGCACGAGCTCATATGATTAAAGCCAACCTTCGTCTTGTGGTGAAGATTGCACAGGATTATTCTGGTTATGGGCTCCCTCTTGCAGACTTGATTTCGGAAGGAAATATTGGGCTTATGAAAGCAGTGGAGCGCTTCGATCCTAATAAGGGAGGAAAGCTAAGCACTTACGGTTCTTGGTGGATTAAGCAGTCGATCAAACGTGCTCTTGCCAATCAGAGTAAGACGATTCGTCTTCCTGTCCACATGGTGGACAAAGTGGCGCGAATGAGACGGATTGCCGCTATGCTTGCCGAGCAGTTAGGTCGCGAGCCCTCTGATGATGAATTGGCTGGGGAGTTAGGTTTACCTGTGCGGAAGCTAGCTCTTCTTAAGAGAGCTTCACAGCGTCTGACTTCTCTCGATGAGCCTTTTGGAGATGATGAGCGGGGTAATTTTGGAGATGTGATTGGTGACGACAAAGCGGTCAGCCCTTTCGATGCTCTGGTTAACAAGAATATGCATGGGCATTTGGGAGATCTTCTCAATGTTCTTGATGAGCGTGAAACACAAATTATTGATGCTCGCTTTGGGCTCAATGGAAGTACACCCATGACTCTCGAAGAAGTGGGTCGTGAATTCGGAGTCACTCGTGAGCGGATTCGTCAGTTGCAGAACGTAGCTCTCGATAAAATGCGGCGCGCTTTGAGCAAAAAAGAGCACCCAGTGCCAAGACCTGCGTAACAAAGGTTTTCAATTTAATTACTCAAGCCCCTTCTATGCTGATAGTTGGGGCTTTTTCTTTTTTATTTGAGAGTCGGAAAGTAGAAAAATGAGACTTCTTACTGGCTTGCTCAACGAGCAGGAATAGTCACCCTAGAGGCATGGCTCAGAAAGTGAAACCAACCAAAGTGCCCGCCGAGCGTGACTTCACTGCTGGAGTGACTCGTTCTTTTTCTTGTTCTTATGCAGGAAGCACGGGGGACCGCAAAATTGATGACAAGATCATGGCGCTTTCTCGTGAGATTGTGGGGGATGAAAATCACTGCCTTCTTGCGGAAATGATGATGACTGCGGTGCAAGTCGCACGGGGCGGAGTGGC
>CAYUHN010000049.1:0-1875 GCA_964444495.1 uncultured Roseibacillus sp.
ATTCCGCGAAAAACAACGCAAAATCAAAGGGTATAGGCTATCGCCTGCTCCCTATCGGATGGCTGTGAAATTTGTATTTTAATTATTGAAAACTTTAATCATTGAAGCCGTTTCGAGTGATCCAAAGCAATGGGGCGCATATGGACCAAGACCTTTGTAGGTTGCGGATACTCCTGAGTCGCCATTTATAGAGGATCTCGAAGATGCGGTAGCGGCTAATTTGGATTATGAAATAGACTCTCTTTTTTTTGATAGTGTCCTCGCAATAAAGTTGCTGGCGCTGCCGTTACCGCGCTATTTGACAACTCTAGCGCTTGCTGGGGTCGCCTTTGCCACGGCCACTAATATTGAAAGTGTACTTGGGCGAACGATTTCGTTGGTTGGTTTGGGCCTTTATGGGGTTACTTTCCTATTTATTGGGATTGGGTCCTTTGCTGTGGTGGATATTTTATTGGGCCTTTTAGGAATCGGAGCTGCTTTGTATGCATGGAATTTTACTCGAATCTAGAAACCTATTAACCGAGAAACCTGGCCTAGTGAATCAGAGTGACTCATTTTTTGGTCATTGTCTTGCGGTGTGGCGCAAGATTGGATTGGATAGAGGAATGATAAGCTTGAAAGGGTTGATTGTTGGCTGCTGGGGTATCGCTTCGTCTGTTGCAACTTATGGGGAAGAACATCGGTTTTTTATTTCGTGTAATAAAGATGGCCTGAGGGAGGGAATCTTGGATAGTGAAGATGGTTCTCTAGAAATTTCGGAACTCAAGTTGGAGCTGATGGGTCTAGGTTTTACTGCACAACATCCGTTTATGCAGCGGCTTTATGTGACTCGGTCTCACAAAGGAGAGAATCAATTGGTGCAGATCGACTTTGCAGAGGAGCCTTATAGACTGATTCAATCGGTGGATGTGAAGGGGCAGAATCCTGCTCATCTGTCTCTCAATGCAACGGGGCAAATGGCGCTGACTGCCAATTACAGCAGTGGCTCGGTGAATGCGTTTTCTGTAGACAAGGATGGAACTCTTTCAGAGGTCTCTGCCTTCGTTCAGCATGATGGGAAAAGTGTCCATGGTCGACAGAAGGGCCCGCATCCTCATTTCTTTGGTTCTGGCCCTCAAGATGTATTTGCCTTCTGTCCGGATCTTGGAACTGATGAAGTCACGATCTATCGCATGGGTCTGGCAGAGGGGAGTCTTGAAAAAGTAGGTGCCCAGAAGCTTGCTCCAGGAGCAGGACCAAGACACTTGGCCTTCGAGCCTCAGGGAAGGTTTGCTTACGTTCTGGGTGAACTCGATTTAACTGTGACCCGTTTTCCGTATGATCCAGAGAAGGGGCTCTTGGATGCTGTTGATACGGTTTCAGCAGTTGCAGATGATTTTGAGAAAAAGCAGGTTACTTGTGCAGAGATTAAATTTCATCCTAGTTTGCCGGTTTTCTATACTTCACAAAGAGATTTACGAGTGAAGAATCGAGCTGAGGGAGCGAGTGTTGAGGAGGTCGGGCGAAATAGTCTCAGTGCTTTTCGTGTTGCTGAAGATGGAAGTTTCCAAAGAATTGAGTCCGTTAATGCTCAGGTTTGCATCCCGCGAAGTTTCGATCTTTCGCCTGATGGGAAGTGGCTTCTGGTAGCAGGTCAATCTTCGAATGAGCTCCAAGTTTTTGAAATAGAAAAGGACGGAACACTGACTGCCAAAGGTGAACCAGTACCATGTCCGAATGCCCCGAAGTGTGTGTTGTTTGAGTAAAAATAATAGCTCTAACGAAAATCCTTAACGTGCCATCTTCAAAAGAAAAGTGAGGGAGTAGGCTTTGGTTTGTTCAACTTCGAGAACAAGGCATTTTAGAAGCTATTGGAGAACTGTCCTCAAAGATGAG
>CAYUHN010000049.1:1975-18204 GCA_964444495.1 uncultured Roseibacillus sp.
CAAAGATGAGGATTTCTCAGTGATTGGACAGCGACTGCGACAGCGTGCAGAGCAAGATCGGTCGCAAATTCAGGCAATTCTTGGAGAACCTACTATTGCAAGTGCCAGTTGGGATATTGGGGTTCCGACATGGGCATCAGGTGGAGGATACGCTAAGTGGGATCTGAAGGACGTCTTTATCGCTGTATTCATTAGCTGGGATAATCCCGAAGATCCTTCGTTCGTGATCGCAGCTAAAGCTGCAGTCAACGAGTTTAGCAATGACCACATTAATCCTCAGCCTGATCCTTGGAAATCAAAGTGGATGGAGAAAGGTGAATGGTAAGCCTAGAGTCAAATTGGTCGAGTAATTCGCATCGTGTGTTATGAGAGTTGATCGAGGAAACGAAGTTTCTTAACTCAAGGAAAACTGGCTGAGGTCAGCTCCAGGATTTTGAGTGCTAGCCTAGTAAGTCCTTGGGTTTTCGTGTTGTATCATCAATTTGGATGAGTTAGATCTTAATCTCGAAAATGAAGCACCCTGTGTTCAAGCGCCGAAGCATGAGCTACGACATGTCGAATTACTCGGCTGTCAACACGGATGTCTGGGTATTTGGAACTCCACAGGCCTACTCCGAATTTGCAGAGTTGGTGATCAAGCATGAGGAGCCGATTCATATTCTGGCGGGTGAAGATGGTGGCATGGACCTCGCAATGTTACCGCCGGCACTCAACGTAAGCTCGGAGTTTCTTGTTCTTCATGAGCGTCTTGTCTATCGTGACAAGCGATTCAACATGGAATTGGTCGTCGGCGGCTCTGTTAAAGGATTTCAGTTTCTAAGCGATCAATTCCTGCATTCTATGCGTCAGCATACAGGTGATGCGGACAATCATTTTCATATCGACGATACAGATGAATTTCTCTTGATGCCATCTGTGTTTCTGAACATTCATGGTCCGCTCGATGACCTTGAGCGTCATTTGCCCAAACTGGCACCGGACGCCCCAACAGATTTACTGCCTGACATGGATTGGCGAGACCCTAAGCACTGGTCCTACGAGCCAATCACTGACTACGATTCATTGCGCGGACGCTTTCCACTTAATAAAACCAAAGAAGAGCAAGGCATTGCTCCTAACGTTTGAAGGCTTGCTAGGAAAATGAATCAAGTTGAGATAGGTGGAGAGAAGCTCTGCTGATGCAGATTGGGATTTTAAATTTGAAGATAATGCTATAATGTGGTGGAAGCGGATCGTAAAATAGGCAGAGTAACAGCGCGAACCCATTCACTGCCGATTTTCGAATCGAAAATTGGAATTTACTATGTGGCGATACATTAAAGATTTATTTTGTGATTGGTTTGAACTGTTCCTGCAAACGTTTGGTCCGATTCTTTTCATTGTCGGTGTAATGGTTGGAATAGTAGCTAGTTCTCCATGGGTGTATATTCCTATTTTTTTCGTTTGTTTTCTTTTTCCTTCGATATACTTCGCGGTTTCTGCTTTTGGGTCGGCCGGGAAAGCTGCGTTACTTTCGCTCCATCTACGCAGGCAGCTATGCGTGATTATATCGATTCTATTGCTTTTAGGATTCCTCGGGGCGCTGGTCTTAAAGGTGAGTTTTTAGTTAGGTTGTAAAAATCTAGAAAAATCGAATAATTCGTTCCATCCAAGAGCGATGTAGACGGCTGCGAACTGGCTAGCGGCGAGTCGATGTTTGAGAGGAGTATTGAGGTGCCGTTCGAGCGCGAAAAGAAATAGGTTGGGTGAGGGAGTTTGGAATCAGGAGAATAAGGGTTATTTTAACTTTTACGTTATATTATATATGAAATGAGAATTGTCGCTTCGCTCTGGTTTTTGTTTTTTCAATATTGACTCTCGTGTATGTTCATTGCAACGTTCTGCGGAAGATGATCCGCATTCGATTCTTTAAAAGCCTCGGACAGGCGTTGCTGATTTTTTGCGTGACAGCATGTTCATCTTCCCAGCAGTCTTCTATCAAATTGCAATATTCGGAAGCTTTCGAGTCTTTAGAGATGTCAGTTACCGAAGAAGGGATTCCTAGACAGAAGGTCTTTTATTTTTTCCAATTAGAAGGCTTACCGAGTAAGAGAATAGGCCAATCTGGCATTAGGGGCGGACGTGTAACCGCTTGGGAAGAGTGGCAACTGCCGTCGGAATACAAATTGATTGCCAGTAAGTCTACCTATGGAATTACTTGGGAAGTCTCTCCCTTTGATGAAGGAGATTCGCCATTTGTTTCAGGTGGGCGTTTGAAGGAGGAATTCTATCATGAGCCCAGACTTGAGCCCTTTTTTGATTCAGTTGTTCTAGTAGATGGAGCTGATGAGGAGGTCGCTCGGTTCGATGTTCCTCAAAAATAATGTGAAAGCGGACCGAGAGGATGAAGTTTCTTTATTCAAGGGAAAGCTGTCTGCTTCTCCACAAGATTTCAAGAGTGATACCCCAAATGACGAATCAAGAATGAAAGGCGAATGAGACGAAGTTCACCAACCTGTTTCAGTTCAGGGGGCGAAGTTAGAGCGTGAATTGAAACCCCAACCAGAACTGAAAGAATAGGTTAAATTATACGTTATAGTTGAAAAAATGAAAAAACAGCCAATTTGTAGGGGATGTAATATGGTGCTCGAAGAGGGGTTTATTCCTGATTATTCTCATGGCACTGCATTTAAATCGATGTGGGTTAAAGGGGATTCTGAAGAACACAGATTTCTAGGGATTGAACTCCAAGGAATTAAACCTCCCAAAATTTCAGAAGGCCTTCCTATTAAGGCTTACAGATGCCCAGAATGTGGGCTACTTGAATTTTACGCCTAATAAGGTTTCGATTTCAGAGAGGTGATTATGGTTGCGTTCGCGAGGTCGCCTATGGGTGTCTTAAGACGAAGGAAAAATACTCGTTCAGTTAGGGAGCAACCACTCTTTCAATAAAGAGAGAGAAATTCTTGTAACACAGCAACGCGGGAAAGCCAGGAAGGTTCTTTGCGTGGCGAGGTGATAGCTTTTTGGTAGAGATTTAGAAGGCGTTCGCGAGCTGCTTCAGGAAGAAAGGCGTTGAGTTGAGCGAGTGAGGAATGAGCCTCTGTTTCCTTCAGAGCTTCGGCGAGCCACCTACGTGAGGAGGGGAATGTTTCGACGTTACCTTTAGCGAGGAGAATGATTTTTTTCTGCTCTGCTAAAGGAAGGAGGCTGAAATCGATCGTGTGCTCTGTGGTGATACGAAGCCAATAGTTTTCGAGTTCGTTGTTTTCGCAGTTTTGGCCGTAATGTCGAAAATGCTCTTGACGGTTTGAGAGGATTTTCTCTTTGAGGTTCTCTACTGAAAATTCGGAAAGAGATACTGGTAGCTGTGGGTAGAGTTTTCCCGGTTCAAACCCAAGTTTCTTGAGATCGGAGGTGATGAGGGGCAGGTCGCGTCCAAAGAGGGGTTTATTATGGGCCGCAGGCTCAAGGAAAGCATAGCCGAACCCTTCGGCGAGTGAAGTGGTGGCGAGATGAGAGGCCGCCTTTATCCAGCTTTGAAAATCGGTGCCGAGACTTGGCGTTGGAGAAATGCGGTCTGTGACGTTAAAGAGAACGGGTAAGTTGTGTTCTTTGGCGAAAGATTCAAGTTCATCATGAAGTGGCAGCCATTCCGAATTTGAGGGAGCGAGGGAAATAGCGAAAGTGGCTTCTTTGGGAGCGAGTGCTGCGAGGAAGAGAAGTTCGGCGATGTTTTTGCGTGGAATAGCGCGGACGGGATAGAGAATAAGAGGCGATGAAGTTTGCGAGCGGGGTGTTTCGTCTTTTCTAGTGAGTGAAAGGGGAGAAAGGCTGTTTGGGAGGTAATGAGCTTGTTCTTTGGGAAGGCTTGCTGCGAGGAGGCAGTTGTGGTCGCGAGAGTTTAGAAACGTGTAATGAATTTGGGGCGCAACGGGGTAGAGATTTGAATTTCCGAGACGTTGATAATTTGTGGGCCGGTTGTCCTCGGCGAAGTCGTGTAGCTGCAAAATGAGTGGAATTTTGCTAGCCGCGAGAGCCGCGATCAGAGGAGTAAAGGCAGTGTTCTTCCCGAGTGTGGGATTGTGTAGATGAATGAGATCTGGGAGAGATTGCCAATGGGAGTGACAGGCAGAGAGGACTTGTTCCTCTAGTGGAGTTTCTAGGGGGTTGGGATCGTTTCGGTAGGCTAGGTCCGGCAAGGTGAGGTGAGGAATAGGCCGAGGAGGCTTCTTGCTGGAACTTAGAACGAGGACTTCGTGACCGGCTTCAAGAAGAAGTTGAGCTTGATTGCATACCACGGTGGTAACTCCTCCAGTTTCAAGGTGGTAGTGGATGTAGGCAATCTTCAAGGACTTAGCATTGGTAGCGGTTTTTTATTTATTACGCAAGGGAGGAGAAAGTCTGACCGCTTCTAGTGATAAGCAAGTTCGACGGCTAAATTTAGGTTGTTGAGGCATTTTAGGCTCAATTTGTATGCCCCGAAAGGTCTCGCAAAGTGCTTGAGGGGCTGAGGGAGAAAGCCGAGAATCGCCGCTCGCATGGCAGATTGGATGAAGCGTTTTCTAGATCGAGAGACCCCCGCTAAGATTCACCTTATTGGAGTGGCTGGTTCGGGCATGAGTGGGTTGGCTGGTCTGTTATTGCAGATGGGGCACGTGGTGAGTGGCTCGGATCGAGTGACAAGTGGAGAAGTCGAACGTTTGAAAAAAATGGGTTTGAAATTCTCTAGTCCACATACCGCCGAGGCGGTAAAAGGGGTCGACGTTGTGGTCCGCTCGTCAGCGATTCGACCATGTAATCCAGCTCGCGCTGCTGCCGAGGAAGCAGGGATTCCGTGTATTTTGCGAGCAGACTGTCTCGCAGCTATTTTGGGAGCGAAAGAGGGAGTAGTTGTTTCCGGAACGCATGGAAAAACGACGACTTCGGCTCTTTGTGCTCATATTCTTCGCAAGGCTGATTTGAAGCCTAGTCATTACGTGGGAGCTGAGATTCCGGTTTTGGGTAGTAATTCTCATTGGGAAGAGAATAGTTCCTTGATGGTCGCGGAAGGTGATGAGAGCGATGGGACGCTGCAGCTCTATCGACCACGTTTTTCGATTGTTCTCAATGTCGAGGCCGAGCATCTTGATTTTTACAAGAATCTTGATGAGATTGACGCCGTCTTTGGAAAGCTACTAGACCAAACCTCCGAAACTGTAATTTACTGCGGTGATGATGAGGGGGCTCGTCGAGTTTGTGCGGGGCGTGAGAATACAATTTCCTATGGGATTGAGGAAGGGAATGCCGTGCAAGCACGTGATATTTTGGAGGCTAAAGGGCGAGTGGTCTTTACTGTTTTCCGGAAGGGCGAAGAGCTAGGACGGGTTGAATTGGGAATTCCTGGGAGGCATAATGTGCTCAATGCACTTGCGGCGATTGCTTTGGCTTGTGAAGAGGGCGCCGATTTTAATTTAGTTGCCCGTGCTCTCGCAACTTTTGCGGGGGCAAAGCGAAGATTTGAGACGAAGTTTCGCACTAAAGAGCTTCGCGTGATTGATGACTATGGCCATCATCCTACCGAGATTGAGGCTACTTTAAAGACGGCTCTTTCGCTCGGTCGCGAACGTCTTGTAGTGGTCTTCCAGCCGCATCGTTATTCGCGTACGAAGCGCCTGTTGAAAGATTTTGGAGAATCTCTTCAGTCGGCGGATGTGGTTTATGTGCTTCCGATTTATGCGGCGAGCGAGGATCCTGATCCCGAGATTT
Source organism: uncultured Roseibacillus sp. (assembly GCA_964444495.1). Classification (GTDB taxonomy): domain Bacteria; phylum Verrucomicrobiota; class Verrucomicrobiia; order Verrucomicrobiales; family Akkermansiaceae; genus Roseibacillus. The sequence goes on from CAYUHN010000049.1 coordinate 7,703, forward strand.
CAGGAGCGAGCGTGGTAGAAGCAATCGAGGCTGCTGGCGATACGGAGGCTTACTATTTGCCCGATTTTACAACAGCGCATCATGTGGTTGGAAATGGGATCAAGAAGCGTGATCTTCTTTTGACTTTGGGAGCAGGGAATGTGCATGAAATTGCGAACCGTATCACACGGGATTTTGCTCATGTGGATGAACTATGGCGTGAAGCGGATGAGGAAGACCTGTTGGTGAAGCTTTATGAGCCCATGAAGAAGCACACCACGATGCTCGCAGGTGGGCCTGCGCAGTATTGGGTGGAGCCTGAGACTTTTGAGGGCTTTATGAACTCGGTAGAGTATTTTCGAGATGAGGGTTTTCCGGTGCGAGTAGTTGGTCGAGGTTCGAATTTGTTAGTGCGAGATGGGGGAATCCGAGGGGCAGTGATTCACCCTTCTAGTCGAGGAGAATTTGGAGAAGTCAAAGTGGTAGGCCCCGGTCGTATCGAGGCCGGAGCAGGAGTTCGTTTTAAGAAGTTGGCGAGCTTTGCGCAGAAGAATGGGATTGGTGGTTTTGAGTGGATGGAGGGAATTCCTGGTAATGTGGGTGGAGGTCTTCGTATGAATGCAGGGGCGATGGGGGTCGAGACCTTTGATCAAGTGGTGGAGGTTGAGTTTCTCGATGAGGATGGGAAGCGGAGGGTTCGCCAAGTAGATGATATCACCTTCGAGTATCGTAATGTAGCCGAGATGAGGCGCAACTTTGCTTTGCGGGCGGTCTTTCAAGGAGAACCGGACGCTTCTGCTGAAGAGATTGAAGCAGAAATGGAACGCTCACGTTCCAAGCGTAAGACGACTCAGCCGAGAGGAGCAAGTGCGGGTTGTATTTTTAAGAATCCTAAAGATGCGGGCGTAGGAGCAGGTCAGTTGATTGATGAACTCGGTCTCAAAGGGCATAAGGTGGGAACCGTTCTCGTCTCGGAAGAGCATGGGAATTTCATCGTGAATTTCCGTGGTAAAGGAAGCGCCGGTCAGGTGCTTGAACTCATTGACCATGTGCAAGGAGAAGCTCGTGAAGAGCGAGGCATCGAGCTGGAACCTGAAGTGCAGGTTTTGGGAGACGACGATGTTTCTTTTTAGGGAGTTTGCTGCGCCGAGATTGAAAATAAATAATTAGAAATTATGAAAACAATGCCTTCCGCTGTATTGGTCTTTTTGATTGCCTGTTGTTCCAGTCAAGAGAGGGAGCCTGCAAGTGATACTATAGAATCGAAGGTCGAGAAACGCTTTGAGGTGAAGATCGGTCCAGAAAAATTAAATTTGGATTTTTCTTCGACTGCTGATGGGGCCGAGAAAATGACTTTTACTATCATTAATCGAACTCAAGAGACGCAAGTGTTTAACAGGTTTTATGCGTGCTGGCGGCCTATCTTGATTTTAGAATCCGGAGAAGAATTGATCTTGAATGGAGGATCCGATCATTTCCGAGAACCCATCGAGGAAGAGTATCCGTCGATTCCTTCTGGAGAGAGTCGAAACGCGCAGGTTTCGATCAATCTTTACTCGTCAGAGACGAAGAGAGGCTTGGGTATAAAGGCGGACTATGGAACGTGGTTTTCAACGCCCATTTCTGTCGGGCGATACAAGCTTTGTATTGAATACGACAACAGAGAATCAGAGTGGCTTAGAGAAAAACGAATTGAGCTTGGCGCAACTGATGTTGTAGAGGGAACAAAGAGAAGCAACGTTATCGATGTTGTTGTCAGTGACTGAACTTTAAGGAAGTCAGCTGAGCCCTGACAAACTGAAATCCTGAGAAACTCGCGAATTTAGCGAGCGAATGTTCGCCGGTCTATTCGTCGTCTAGAGGAGGAAGAAGAGAGACATAATCTTCACCGGGGGAGAGCTCTTCGCGGTCTTCAAAAGCGGGAAGAAGAGGAGGGGCGAGAGGTGGGAAGTCATTTTCAGCAGGAGCGGTAGCTTCTGTTGGTGCGGTTGAAGTGGGCGAGCTGGCTGTTGGGTTGGAAGAAGCCTGTCGACGATTATTGTTGGCAAGAAAGCGGCGAGGTCTCTCTGCTCTCTGGTTGATGCTTGTTCCTTCGGGGAGAAAGCGTGAAGGATCTACGTTTACTAGTTGTATGGATTTTTTTTCTTCGTCTTGGGTTTTGGCGAAGCTCCAGAAATTTCCTCCAGATTCGTTTCCTTGTGAGAAGCTAGGGAGGGAGCTACAAGAGATTAGACTGAAGGAGAAGGTCACGCACGCGGTGAGAGAAAGAGGTAGAGATGGGCACATGGAAATTGGGGGGGCTGAAGTCATAAGGGAGATGGACAACTAGGGGAAAGTAGGGGTGTTGAGTTTTAAGTCAAATTTTTCCGAAGCGTTCGAAATTTGCGTTGTTAAGAAATTGATAGAGGGGGGCAAAAAAAAAGCGACCTCGAAATGAGGTCACTTTTGTCAGATAAGAAAAATTGGAAGAGATTTCTTAGGCGAGAGCCTTCTTGATGGCTTCGACAGTGATGCCGAGCTCTTCGAACACTTGATTACCAGGAGCAGAGATTCCAAAGCGGTCGATGCCGAGAACTTGGCCTTCAAGGCCGACATACTTGTGCCAAAGTCCAGAAACACCTGCCTCGATTGCGACACGCTTGGTGCAGCTACTTGGAAGGATTTCTTCTTTATAATCTGCACATTGGCGATCAAAGCGCTCCATGCATGGAACGGAAACTACGCGCACTCCCGGCTGGTCGGCCGCCGCGTCGATAGCGTGCTGGAGTTCGGAACCGGTAGCGAGAACGATTGCTTCGAGCGCGCTTTCCTCTTGTTTCGCAACATAGGCTCCTCGGAAGGTTCCATCGCGGCGAGTTTTGAGTTCGATTTGATTTTGAGTTTTGACTTTTTGGCGAGAAAGAATGAGCGCGGTCGGTCCATCCGTGCGGAGAAGGGCAGAGGCCCAAGCTCCGGCGACTTCTTCAGGATCGCCAGGACGAATAACATCGAGATTAGGAATGACGCGTAGGCCGCTGACAGTTTCCACTGGTTGGTGAGTGGGGCCATCTTCGCCGACGCCCACTGAGTCGTGAGTGAAGATGTAGATGACGGGTAGTTTCGCAAGGCCTGCAAGACGGATGCTAGGGCGAAGGTAATCGGCAAAGACGAGGAAGGTCGCTCCACTGGTGCGGAAGAGGCCATCATAGGCGATTCCATTACAGATAGCTCCCATCGCGTGTTCGCGGATACCGTACCAGATGTTTTTTCCTTCGTGGGAACTTGGACCAAAGTCGCCACTGTCTTTCAGGTAATTTTTGGTTGAGCCGTAGAGATCTGCTGAACCCGTGATGAGGTTGGGAACGAGCTTGGCCGCTTCGTTGATTACGACTCCGCCAGCACCACGAGTGGCATCAGCGTAGTCCTCAGCAAAGGCAGGAATAGCATCGATGAGGTCGCTCGGAATTGTGCCAGCAACGCTTTTTTGAAGTTCGCTAGCTAATTCGGGATTGGCCGAGGCCCAAGAGTCATAGGTTTTTTGCCATTCATCGAAGGCTGTCTTTTTCTCTGCCGCCTTAGCGGTGAAATGGGCTCTCACTTCATCGCTGACGAAGAAGTGTTCGTCGGCGGGAAGACCGAGACCAGCACGAGCGCCTTCCGAGAAATTTGCTCCACCTTCTCCGTGGCCTTTAGCAGTGCCTGCCACTTCGGGGATACCGCGGCCAATTTCGGTCTTGGCAATGATGACGGTGGGTTTGCCAGAGCTAGCTTTCGCATCGGCGATAGCTTTGGCTGCTGCGGCAAGGTCGTGTCCATCAATAGTGACAGCATTCCAACCGAGAGATTTGAAATAGGCTTCGGTATCCCAGCCTTGGGTGACGTCTGCCATGGCGTCGAGGGTAACATCGTTCGAATCATAGATCAGAATGAGATTATCAAGCTGGTTATGTCCAGCGAAGGCGATGGCTTCTTGTGCAACCCCTTCTTGAAGACAACCATCTCCAGCGAGAGCAACGACGTGATTGTCAAAAATGGTGTGATCGGAAGTATTGAACTTCGCCGCGGCTCGTTTGCCGGAAAGAGCGTACCCTACTGCGTTGCCGACTCCTTGCCCAAGGGGGCCAGTGGTGGCCTCGACGCCGGGGGTTTCGTCAAACTCCGGGTGGCCGGGAGTGATGCTGTGTAGCTTGCGGAAGTCTTTAAGCGCTTGCAAAGGAACATCGAAGCCGGAGAGATGGAGCCAAGTGTAGATGAACATTGACCCGTGCCCGGCAGAAAGGATGAAACGATCTCGGTTGAGCCACTTCGGGGAAGAGGGTTCAAAGTTCAGAGACTCGGAAAAGAGGACGGAACCAATTTCGGCACAGCCTAAGGGAAGGCCAAGATGGCCAGAGGAACAGGCGTGGACGGCATCAATGGCTAGGCCGCGAGCTTCGGCGGCGGCTTTTTTCAGGACATCAGTTTCCATGGAACGGGGAGATTTGGCGAAAGAGACCGCAAAGACAAGTCGCAAGACATAGGAATCCTTCAAAAATTGCCTATTCTGTGACAAATAGTCCTTTGGACAAGATGTAGATCTTGGAAATTCATCACAAATTTTACAATTCAAGTCAGGAACAGAGGAAGCGCTGGCGAGAGAAAGAAATTGATTAGTTTTTAATCGTGAAGGGCGAAATGATGCGAAAGGTCAACAAATGGTCGTAGAAGCGTCACAAAACGGTCATTATTTTGAGGAATGATGATGGCCTCATGAAAATGAAATTAATAACGAAAATTGGATGCGGTGTATTTCTCGTCGCAAAGCCTTTGTCTCTGTGTGCCGAGGAGTCATCTGTGGTCTTGTTGGAGAGAGGAGTTGTCTTGATGCAACAGCAAGAAAAATGGGAGGATGCGCTACTCGAGTTTGAGGTTGTCGTTCAGAATGAGAAAAAGTCGAAGAAGCTGGTGGGAGAGGCTCGCTTCCGCATGATAGAGTGTCTGTTAAAATTGGGGCGCAAAGAAGAGGCCCAAGAGCAATTTGTTTTTTTGAAGGCAAATTACTCTCCGGAAAATCATTGGGTGAAAAAGGCCGGAGAGCTGCTTCCGAGCGGACCTGAATTTTCACCAGCCCCTTGGAAGGATGGCGAACTTGCAATCTATGACGTGAAGATTCCCAGTGGTCGGGTGGTGGGAACTTATTACTGCGGTCTTCGTGCTACCGAAGAGAATGGAAAGAAGACCTGGACAGGTTATTATACTCGTAGCGGCGGTCCATTTTCACAGAGTCGAGTGGAATTCGATGCCGAAACCTTTCGACCTATTTCCTCCCAAGCTTATGTAGGTGATTTTGGTGAATTTGAAGGAGCTTATAGCTTCGATGGTTCTTGGCAGGTAAAGAATATTCATTCCGGTGAAATCGTCTCGGAAGGGGTAGCGAAGCCTGGAACGAACATTTTTGACAATGATCAGTCGGTGCAAATCATGCGTTTGATTTCCACTGAGGTGGGAGAAGAAATAACTTTACCTCTCGTTGTTCTGCTAACGGGAGGAACTACGTTTGACTTTGAGTTAAAAGTAGAAGCTCATGAAAAAATTAAGACCGAGTTTGGCGAGTTTGATTGTGCGAAATATAAGTCGAATATTGGACAGGACTTTTGGTTGCAGCGAGAGTTTCCCCGCCACTTGGTTCGGATGAAGTTACCGGGGGCTGCTTTGGAATTGCGGGAGGTTCGGACGGATTGGTTGGGGGATAAGCCTATCGTTCTGGAGAGTGAGAATGGGCATGGGAAAATTTTTGCTCCCAAGAACGCGATGGAATTACCAGGAGCAGACAACAAAGATGTGTTTCGAGTATTGTTCTCCGATGCTGAATTACGCTATCATCTCGGTTTATTAGAATTGCAGGATAAGAGTGATTTTCTTGAGGGGATTCAGGGGGAAAATAGAGGAACCTTAGAGTTCTTGTTTGGAAGTGCAGCTAATGATGCGATTGAAATTAAAGTCGATGAGGATTCCTGGCAGACGTGGGAGTATAATGGAATGGAAGCGACGGTAGGTTGTGCTGAGATGTCGCAAGGAGACCTCCTTTCGGAGAGAATCCAGCTCTGTTCATACGGAGAAGAGAAGGTGCTTATCTTGACTTTTAATACCCGGCCAGGTTCGCGGGACGAAGTGTTACCGTTGATTAAATCGATGTTCGAAAGTTGGGAGCAGTAAGTGTTGAGGTTAGCTGTTATAAAGTCACAGCTGAGCCGCCGTTGGGTGGTTCAGTTGTTACTTGTTGTGTTAGCGATTGTCGCTTTCTTGAGTTGGAAATGGTTGTTGGATCGGAGTCTGCAAAATGAAAGAGATGCTTGGTCGCAGCGGCTTCGAGTTCAGCAAGAGGAGCAGTTAGAAGTCGCATTGGAGCGAGTAAGGGAGGAGCTTGAGCGGGAACGTGATGATTGTGTGAGTCTTCTTGAAGAATCTTCTTCGGTGAGCTCGATTCGGAATTTGGTGACAAATTACGCTCTTACTGCGATTGTCGTACCTGAATCGGAATATGAGGTGGTGAACGACGAAGGAATCGAGTTTGACGATGTGGTTGAATCGGAGGTTGTTTCTTGGGCGAGTGACGAAGAAGGGAGGGATGCTCTCGCAGCACGCTTGATTCTGTTTTCGGCTGATGAAAGGATATGGCAGTTGCTGAGCTTACGATTAAGTGGGGAAGAGGGGCCTCCTATGAAGCCATCTTTCCGGCATTGGTTGATTGAAGAAGCGAAGAAGGTTCGTGGAGAAATGAGTTTAGAGTTAGAGGCTCTATCTCAATCTGAAAAAATAAGGGCGGGCGGGGTGGCTCCTGAGAAGGGGATCTCTTTTTCCGGCGACGAGGGCGTTCTTCTCTGGTGGAGTGAAGAGGCAATTCTTCGTCTTTTTAAAGAGAGAGGAGTGAATGTAAGGTTGAGTCGTTCAGGAAAGGATCTTGGGTTATGGGATAATAGCTGGCGAATTCAATTAGATGAACTGCCAAATTTTGAGCAGAACTCCGATACTCTCTTTGGTTTTCCACGACTCTATGCAGTGGGAATTCTAAGTGGCGTGGGATTGTTACTTGCGTTAGCGTTTTCCCTTTGGCTGTCCGATCATGAGCATAAGCTCGCGCGATTACGAACGGACTTGGCGGCTTCGGTTGCTCACGAGCTCAGGACTCCTTTGGCTGGGCAACGGATTTTGTTAGAAAGTCTTTCTGCTGGGCTGGAGCAGACGAACGAAGAAAAAGCGAATTATTTGGAGATGTCTCTGAAAGAGAATAGGAGGTTGGGTTCTTTGGTAGAACAGTTTTTAACCTTCTCACGGCTGGAGCGGGGGAAGCTCAGCCTACAAGGTCAAGAGGTCTCGCTTTTAGAACTTGTTGAAGAGGTCGTTGCTGATTGGAGAGTCGTATTTTCTCAGCTTGAGGTTGACGTTCTCGATGGAGAGCGGGCTTGGCTTGATTTAGAAGCGGTTCAAACGATTTTAAGAAACCTCGTAGAGAATGCTTGTAAGTATAGTTCCGCTCCTAAGTCACTTGCGATATCTGTGAAGAGAAGAGAGGAGTATGTTCTCTTCTCGGTGGGAGATAGCGCACCTGGTTTGACGGCGAGAGAGAAGCGAAGAGTGTTTCGTAAATTTTGGAGATCTGATCAAATGTTGAGTCGTCGGACAGAAGGGCTAGGTTTGGGTTTATTTATAGTCAGTAGTCTGGCGCAGGCTCATGGCGGAGAGGTTCAGGTAAGCGATTCGCGGCTTGGGGGAGCAAATTTCGAAGTCACTTTGAGAGAGTTAAAATGAAGGCAAAGGTTTTATTAATCGAGGACGACGAGAGTTTGAGGCGAGGCCTGCAAGATAATCTCTCTGCGCAGGGGTGGGAGGTTTGTGCGGAGAGTGATGGGGAACAAGGATATGAGCGTTGCTTGTCGTGGAAAGCGGATGTGATTCTACTAGATATTATGCTGCCAAAAGTGAACGGATACGAGATTTGTCGAAGCCTGCGTCTTGAGAGAATTGATACTCCTATTCTGATGTTGACTGCGAAGGGACAAACTGAGGACGTGGTGCGAGGCTTAGAGCTGGGAGCGAATGATTATGTTGTGAAGCCTTTTGCTTTAGCTGAGCTGATTGCACGTGTTCGGCGTTTGCTCAAGGGGGTAGAGGAATGTGAGAGCTATGAATTGGGAGCCGGGTTGTGTTTAGATTTAGCGGCAAAGCAGGTGAAGGGACTTTCGGGAGAGCTTTCTCCTAAAGAGTTTGGGGTGTTAACTTTTCTCGTTGAAAATGAAGGGCGAGCATTGACTCGTGGCCAGATTCTCACCGAGGTCTGGGGAGGGGGGATTTTTGTAACCGAACGAAGCGTGGATCGAGCTGTTCGAAGTATCCGTTCTCATCTTGGAGAGGCAAGGAGGTATCTGGAGACGGTACGAGGGGTAGGCTATCGTTGGACAGGTTCAGAAGAGCGATGAACGGGGATTTTTTGACAGAAGCGACACAAAGGAAAATTGGGATGAGCAGAGTTGCTTTTATATTCTCTTGAGGTAACAAATAAACGGTTGAAGGTTTTAAATTACTTTTCTTGCATAGTTGGTCTGTTGGTTTCGGGAACTTGTTTCTTGCAGGCCGAAGAGGAGCTTACGGTTGCTTTTGGGTCTTGCCATAAAGGGACAAAACCTTTTCCTGTTTTAGACACAATCGTTGAACAGAAGCCGGATATTTTTATTTGGGTGGGGGACAATATTTACGGTGATAGTAAAGATGTGGCGGTCTTGAGAAAGAAATATGATCGTTTGCTCAATTTACCTAGTTACCAGAAACTGGCGACAGCCACTACGATCATCGGAACTTGGGATGACCATGACTACGGCAAGGATAACGCTGGAAAAGAGTTTCCGGCGAAGGAGGCATCTCAGAAAGAGTTTCTTCGTTTTTTAAAGGTTCCTAAGGAGAGTCTTCGTTGGCAGCGAGAGGGCGTTTATAGTCTCTTTGATTTAGGGGAGGGAGCCCATAGTATTCGTTTCATTTTACTCGATACCAGATATCATCGTGATGAGCTAGGAAGTGATGGAACGATTTTGGGAGAGGAGCAGTGGCGGTGGCTGGAGGAGTCTTTGGTGAATAGTCCAGCTTCGGTCAATGTTGTGGTGTCTTCTATTCAAGTTCTCCCTAAGGACCATCGCTTTGAAAAATGGGATGATTTTCCAAAAGAGCGTCAACGTCTTCTCGCCTTGCTAGCTCGTCCAGAGGTGCCACCTGTGGTTCTTCTCTCAGGAGATCGTCATTTGTCGGAGATTTCGGAAGTGAAAGACGAAGTGGGTTATCCTCTCGTTGAAGTGACTTCGAGTAGCTTGAACCTTCCCTTTGGAGGTCGTCCCGATGAGGTGAATCAATATCGTCTTGGTCCCAATTTTCGCGCCGCGAATTGGGGGATGCTTACCATTTCTTGGGATAAAGAAAATGTGGCAACCGTTGCGGCTACGGTGAGAGACGTGGAAGGCAAGGCGCAGCTCTCGCACAGTGTCCGGCTCCTGCGCCTTGCTAAGGAATAGGGTTATCCTGTTAGAAAGGCATCAAGTGCTTCTCGAGTGATACGGTAGACGGGGCCAATCTTTTTAGCCTGGAGGTTTCCATTTTCGATTTCTGGCATGAGGTCGGCCTCCGAGACATTGAGCATCTGAGCCACAGTTGCGGGATCGAACACTTCTAGTTCTCCCTGTGAGGGGGCTGGAGCTGGAGCGCCGGGAAGGGGGGGTGGACTTAATGGAGAAGAGGTCGACTGAACCATGTCTTTGGCTAAGCCGAGGCCGACAGCCATTTCGGCCGCAACCGAGCCGGCGCCACCATTGCCAGTGGCCATTCCCTGGGCCATCTGATACTTCACATAATCATCAAGGTTGCCAATCGCAGAGAGGGAAGACCGTTTGTCGATCGCTTCTCCTACTTCAGGAGGAACACCAATATTTTCAACAATGAAGCTGGTGATTTCGATTCCATAGTTACTAGAAAAAGCCGGATTGATGAGAGGAAGAAGAGCATTGCCGAGGTCGTCATAGCGAGAAGCGGCATCGATAATGGGAATCTTGGCCGTGGCAAGGGCGTCAGAAAAGACGCTCACTAGACGAGAACGCATTGTTTCCGAGAATTCGTCGAGGGTGAAATTGTGATCAGAGCCTGCGACCTCGCGAAGAAAGAGAGGGATATTGATGATTCGAAAGTCATAAGATCCGAAGGCACGAGCTCGCACGACTCCGAGGTCTTCGTCGCGCATCATGACCGGGTTCGCGGTGCCCCACTTATTACCAGTGAATAGTCTGGTATTGACGTAGTAGACGTCTGCTTTGAAAGGGGAGTTGTAACCAAATTTCCAGTTTCGAAGCTTAGTTAGAATCGGAATTTCTTCGGTAGAGAGGGTGTGCCTTCCCGGAGAGAAAGTGTCTCCGAACTGACCCAAATACATAAACTGGGCAGCCTGGCTTTCGCGAACGATAAGCTGAGCACCGTTCTTGATTGCATTGTCGTTATCAGGAAAACGCCAGGTGAGGGTTTCTCTTGAGTCG
>CAYUHN010000050.1:0-18184 GCA_964444495.1 uncultured Roseibacillus sp.
GTGCGATTGGGGTAGAATTCGCTTATGTTTACAATGCATTTGGCACCGAAGTGACTCTTCTTGAGATGCAGCCCACTCTTCTTCCCGTTGAGGACCAAGAGGTCGGAAAAGCCCTCGGAAAGTCTTATAAGAAGCTTGGAGTTAATTGTCTTACCGATACGAAGGTGACAAATTTCCAGAACAATGGAGACAGCGTGACTTTAACTGTTGAGAACGCAAAAGGCACACAAGAGCTAACTGCGGATACTTGTTTGGTGGCTATTGGTGTTGCTCCTGTTTTGCCGGGAGGGCAAACTCCTGAGCTGGATGATCGTGGTTTTGTGAAGACGGATGAGCGGTATATGACCAATATGTCGAATGTCTTTGCGATTGGTGATATTGATGGTCCTCCTTGGCTCGCTCACACTGGAATGTTCGAAGCAGTCCAATGTGTGGATGGTCTCTTTGTTGAAGGTCACACTCCTCGTCGAGTGGGTAATTTTCCAGGTTGTACCTACTGTTATCCTGAGGTGGCTTCAGTTGGTAAAACCGAGGAGGCTCTCAAGGAAGAGGGCGTTGCCTATAAAGTTGGTAAGTTCCCTTATCAAGCGCTCGGAAAGGCTCAAGCGATTGGGGAAACTGATGGTTTTGTTAAGCTTCTCTACGGTGAGGAGCATGGTGAGCTACTAGGAGCGCATATCATGGGTGAGAACGCTACGGATTTGATTGCGGAGATGGGGCTAGCGCTCGAAATGGAACTCACAACAGATGAGATTCATGGTACGATTCACGCGCACCCAACGATTGCGGAAGCGATTCACGAGGCGACGCTTGATGCCGATGGGCACGCCTTGCACGTCTAAAACGAAGTTTGAATTTTAAAAAGAAACGGTCATCGACTCATAAGGTCGGTGACCGTTTTCTGTTGATGGATTTAAGGAGTTAATGCCACAGGCTCAAGGTGGCTCAAGGTCGTGCTGTGTGTGATTGCTTATTCTCCCCCTGTATAACTCGTGATGCCAATGGGCGTAGAAATTCAATGAATTCCGTTGCCAATGTGAGGTAAAGAGAGGCTCCTACGTCAAGCTGGTAGGATAATCCCCTTGCTCAATGAGCCCTTGGATAGCGGATACTACTCGCGGCTTATCATCGGGGTAGGTGACTCCGAACCATTGGGAAATGGTTGGGAGGACTCGGCAGGTCGCTTCTTTCTTGGCTACGTAGTCATCGACTACGGTGGGTATATAGCACTCGCTTTTTGGAGTGTTGAGCTCTTTGGTGAGAAAGTCAGAAAAATGGGTTTCGGTTTGTTCGAAATATTTTGGGCTGAAGCACCAGAAGTTCATAGAGACGAGGTCATCGGAGGCGACTTTGCGTGTTTCTCCATTGAGTCCTGTTCCTGTGATTTGACCGTCTTCACGTGTTTGAATATCGATTACTTCCTCGACGTTGGTGAGGAGTTCATTTTCGGCTGTACAGATACCGCGATTAACTCCGCCGTGTTCGGAAAGGGTGTTCTTGAGGTAGTAGCCAACAATTCCGTAGCTGGTGGAGTCGTTGGAAAGTTCGGATAGGAAATCGGCAGCCTTTTGGTAGGCGTCTGATCCGTAAAAATCGTCGGCATTGATGACGGCAAAGGGGCCGTTAATGACGTCGCGGGCAGCGCGAACCGCATGAGCGGTGCCCCATGGCTTTTCTCGGTCGGAGGGAAGCTCGTAGCCTTCGGGAAGGTCTTCTAGTTTTTGGAAAGCGTAGTCGATTTCGATGCGACCTTGGAAGCGAGAGCCTACTCCTTCGCGAAAGGCTTCGGCAAAGTCCTCTCGAATCACAAAGACGACTTTCCCAAATCCGGCTCGGATCGCATCGTAAACAGAGTAGTCGAGGATGGTTTCGTCATTTGGTCCCATGGGGTCCATTTGCTTGAGGCCGCCGTAGCGAGAGCCCATTCCTGCCGCAAGAATTAGAAGTGTTGGTTTACTCATTGAGGATGAGCATTTGCGGCGTTTTGTTAGTTAGTCAAGCTTAGGTAGTGGCTTCCAGGGGAGTTCATCGAGTTGTTCATCGAAGCCTAATCCGGTCCAAGCATGGGGTTGAAAGGTGGGCGAAAGCTGTCCAAGTGCTTCGGTGAAGGACGACGGTTTAAAAAGGTGATGAGTTTGTAGGCCGCAAGTTCCGATAAGTCCCGGAAATTGTAAGGCGAGGCGCCCTGCCTCCCAAGCGGCGAAAGTTTGGCCAAAGGGGTGGTCCATGTAGCTGGTGACGACGACCCGTTGTCCCTTTTGACCAGCGGCTTCGGCGAGAAGCCAAGGTTCGTCGAGGGCTGGCTTGATGATCACGACATGGGCGCTGAGAATGGTGCTGACGTTGGGAGATGCTTCGCGGTCAATGGCTAGTGGAACACGTGTTTCACGGAAGAGTTTTTGCCAAGTTTGCTCTCCGAAGGGGCAGGGGTCCTCGAAAAACTCGATTTGGTCGCGAACAGGTTCGGGGAGCCCGAGGAGGAAATCGCGGGCTTCATCAGCGGTGAGGTTTTCATTGGCATCGAGGCGCCAGCGAATTTTAGGATGGGCAGTAGAGCTTTCTTTGATGAACAGCGCTTCGGCGGAGATTTGTTTGCCAATTTTAAGTTTTACGGTGTCGAAACCAGCTTCGAGTCCTGTTTCCAGCAAGGCGCGGTTGAGCTTAGGCAGGGTGAGGTGGCTCGGCGGAACTTCCATTTCGTCGAACATCCAATCTTCGTGTAAACGGGCGGCGGCGTCTAATTCTAGGCATCGTAAGGCTCTGCGAACAAGTGGCCAACGGCGATTTTTCTGTAAATCACGAAAGCAGTGTTCGAGGGATGGATCCCCAAGGGAAGGCCAAGGGTGAAGGCAAGCAAAGCCATATTCACTGCGCAGAAGGGCACCTTTGAACTCTCGTTGTGGATTGGAGGAATTAAGCGGGCCATCGGCGCTTCGTAGGGTGTATGGACTGTAGAAAAGAGTGGAAGGATCTGGGATGGCTGACACGGCGGAGGCTCTTTAAGCAAACAGTCGTATTGAGGAAAGACAAGAAAAGCACCTCGTGTTAGTCTTCCCGCCTAATGGCGAAGAAGAAAAGTGCTCGTTCCAAACAAACGACTTCAGATGATAGTGCCGAGGAAGAAAAAGGCGGCCTCTCGAAGAAGGAATTAGATACTTCTTATGAGAAAACTCGGAAGAGTTTGATTGCTCGCCTGGATAATTGGGAGGACCAGCGGACTTGGGATGAATTTTATCAGACTTATTGGCGTTTGATTTACTCGGTTGCTCTTAAGGCAGGTTTACGTTCGGAAGAGGCCTTTGACGCAGTGCAAGAGACGATTCTTTCTATCGCGAAGCAGAGTAAGAAGAATCTCTATGATCCGGAGCAAGGATCATTCAAAACATGGTTGATGAATATGACTCGTTGGCGAATCAATGACCAGTTTCGCAAACGAAAAAAAGATACTGCTATGGCTGCCGGAGCTTTCGAAGATGAACGTAAGACGGCGGTGATTGATCGTTTTGAGGACCCAAAGGGCGATCTTCTTGAACGAATGTGGGATGTGGAATGGAAACAGAATTTAGCGGAGGCTGCTCTGGCGCGTACTAAGTCTCTTGTATCTCCGAAACAGTATCAAATTTTCGATTACTATGTTGTTAAGCAATGGGAAGCCGACAAGGTGCAACAGCATTTGGGGGTGAGTATGGCGCAGGTCTATCTTGCGAAGCACCGAGTGGGAGCGGTCTTAAAAAAAGAGCTCGTTAAGCTGAGAAAGCTCAGTGAAGACGACGAGTAAGGTATGCCCAAACAAGTTCGTCCAGCGCCGGATATACCGGATATGGAAATCTTCCGTCAAATTGGAGGGGGTTCTTATGGCGAAATTTGGATGGCGCGTTCGATAACGGATACGTTTCGAGCGGTGAAAGTTGTTTATCGAAGCGACTTTGATGATGATCGTACTTTTGAACGTGAATTTGAGGGTATTTTAAAGTATGAGCCAGTGGCTCGGCAGTATCCAGCTTTGGTGGATGTCTTGCACGTTGGACGGGGGGAGAATGAGGGCGTCGAATTCTATTACTATGTGATGGAGTTAGGTGACGATGTAGAGCGAGGCCCGGAAATTCGGCCGGCAGACTATGAACCTCGTACTCTGCGAAGTGATATGATGCGGGGTGGCCGTCAACCTTTGGAGGTGGTATTTTGTGCGGAAGTGGGAGCGCGCTTGGCAGGCGCCTTGGCGCATCTTCATGAACAGGGGCTTGCGCATCGTGACGTCAAGCCCTCGAATGTGATTTTTGTTGAGGGGCAGGCCTGTCTAGCTGATATCGGGCTTGTTGCAGCAAGGGATCAACGGACTTTTGTTGGAACGGAAGGCTTTGTTCCGCCTGAGGGACCGGGTTCCTCGGATGCTGATGTTTACGCGCTAGGGAAGGTGCTTTATGAGATGGCGACAGGGCGGGATCGATTAGAGTTTCCGGAGCTTCCTGGTGAGCCTGTGCATAAAGCTGAGAGTAAGCGATGGCTGGCTCTCAATAAGGTGATCTGTGAGGTTTGTGATCCTCGTCTTAAAAAACGAGGGTATCGAGAGGCGGTCGAGTTGAAACGAGTGCTTTCATCGTTGGCTCAGGCAAAGCGACTCAAACGGAAGCGACGCCCAATTATCCTTGCTTCTACTAGCTTAATAATATCAATAGCTTCTTTGATCCCGGTATTCATGGATAAGCCGACAAGAGGCTTTCTTGAGGGTGAAAGAGCTGATTTGCCGAGTGAAGCACAGCTTACAGTAGTGAGTAAGCCCGAGGGAGCAGATCTTTTTGATGAGGATGGAATTTATCTGGGAATTACTCCTTTTGGGCCATTCGAGTTGCCATATGGAGAAGAGCGGAATTTTGTTCTGACGTCCCCAGGTTATGAGGATTTGGAAGTTCGTTACCTTCCTGAAAAAGCGGGTGACGTGCTAGTTGTTGCTCTTACGCGTTACCCACTAA
The DNA here is from genome assembly GCA_964444495.1 of uncultured Roseibacillus sp. Taxonomy (GTDB): domain Bacteria; phylum Verrucomicrobiota; class Verrucomicrobiia; order Verrucomicrobiales; family Akkermansiaceae; genus Roseibacillus. Next base: position 4,971 of record CAYUHN010000050.1, read on the forward strand.
CAGAAGGGTTTGAGTGGCGTGACTTTCAGGCGAATCGTTTTTTGCCGACTTCACAAGGTGAGCATGCGGGAGCCTACCTTGTAGGCCCTGCTCAATTTCAGGCATCCCCAATAGCAGCGGAAGGGGAATGGCGTGTTGCTGATGTTCCGCAAGGCGGAGATAAGCGACGGGCAGTATTTGTGAAACCCGAAAAGGCGGAGGCTTACGTCGATTGGTTAGAGAACAAGAGTGAAGAGGAAGGTGTCTCTCTATCACTTTTTCATTTTTCTCCTCTGTTCGGAAAGCGAGAAGATTGGCCTGAGACTTCAGCGGATGCGTGGAAAGATGGCTTAGTTCCTTTTCGTGTCTTGATAAAACCAGTGCCTCAAGTTCATCTCGTCCTTGATTCCGAACCTACAGGGGCTTTTGTTTATCTAGATGGGGAATTTATAGGGGAAACTCCTCTGGAGGATTATGAGGTGCTTCCGGGAACGTATCAGCTCCAGCTTGGGCTGGATGGATTTGAAGATTTTCAGGAAGAAATCGTAGTGAAAGCGAAAGGAGGGCAGGTTTTCCCCTTGGTTAAGTTAGAGCCTACCAAAGGGATGCCATGGCAGATGGTAGAATGGCGGAATAGTATTGGTATGCAGTTTGTGGAGTTTGATGAGGAATTACTTGTGTCTAAATGGGAGACACGAGTCAGAGACTATCGTGCCTTTTCGCGAGCGAAAAAACGAGCCATGCTGGTGCTTCCAGATTTTCCTCAGGATCGCAATCATCCAGTGGTCAATGTGGCCCGAGAGGATGGAGAAGCCTTTTGCGAGTGGCTAACCGAAAAAGAACGAAGAGAAGGACGAATTCGAGATTGGCATCAATATCGATTACCCAGCGATGAGGAATGGTCTGCTTTTGCAGGAATTGAGTTTGAGCCGCCTGGTTCCCCTCAGGAACGAGCGTCCAATGCCGAGGAAGGATATCCTTGGGGGAGCGAGCTTCCGCCTGTGAAAAGAGTGGCAAATATTTCAGGAAGCGAACGGGATGGCTTTCTTTTCGAACGAGGATTTGTGGAAGGATATCGTGATGGGTTTGTTTATACGGCTCCAGTTGGCAGTTTTAAGCCCAATGTCTTGGGTATTTGCGATCTTGGAGGCAATGTGAGAGAATGGGTTAGTGATCCTTATTCGGATCAAATTCCTGATTTTGGGACGACTCGTGGTGGTTCGTGGGAGGATTATCTTCCCGATAACTTGCGGACAAGTTCGCGTCGTCCAGTTCTTGATACGAGTGAGGCTTATGGTTTTCGAGTTGTTCTTTCCAAGCTTGAACAAGGAGACGAAACATAGTCTGAATTTCGGGCGAGATGGTTAAAATAGAAATTACTTATGAAGGTGAGCTCCGCTGTCAGGCTGTTCATGGTCCCTCTCAAGAGGTCTTGGTAACAGATGCGCCAGTCGACAATCATGGCAAAGGAGAGAACTTTTCCCCAACTGATTTAGTAGCAACGGCTTTGGGTACGTGTATGGCGACTATTATGGGAATTGTTGCAGCTCGCAAGGATATCGATTTAGGGGGCCTATGCATCAGCGTTGAGAAAGAGATGATAGCCGAGCCTGTTCGTCGTATCGGAGCTCTTAAAGTTTGTATCGAGATGCCATTGCCTGAGGAGCATCCTGATCGGAAACTCTTTGAGAATGCGGCTATGCAATGTCCTGTTCACCAGAGCTTACACCCAGATATTGCTGTGCCGATTAGTTGGCATTGGCAGTAGTATCATAAGCTCTTAGAAATGTAGGAAACAAGAGGGTTCAGAGAGGAATATTTTTAAAATTCCATGAATTTCTTTGTTGTCTCGAAGACTTGTCTTGGGAGGAATGAAATTCCTATGTTGTAACTACTGATTTCAGTAAAAACCATGCGAAGCTATTTTTTTTTTCAATAAATAGTGTTATTCGTAACCTTTTCTAGAACTCCTAAAGGTATTTGTTAGTAGAAGATTTGACTTGCTCTTTCTTCAGTTATTTATTCAAACCAAAGTCGAGCAGGTTCTAAAGTTTTTAAAATTCTGAACAAATTCTTGACGGATTAATCCAGTTATCTTAAAAATTCGAACTTCCTCAATTCCTGCTTAATAATTAAGACTTCTTTAACGCTTGAAGATTTAGTTAGAAAGTTGGAAAACGTTTCCTCTACGTATGAAGACTCTTACCCCTACAGCTTCAAACTTAGCTCAGCTGCGGCTTGGCTCGGGATTGGCCATTGGATATGACTCGGATTTAGCCAAGATTTCTGATGAAATCGAATTGGGAATGGGCACTCACTATCTGTTGGGCCGCAATGGTAGAGGAAAAACGACTCTGTTCCGAACTTTGTGTGGGGTAATTAAGCAACGAAATGGGGAGTTCTCAATTGAGGGTAAACCTCGTTTTATTTCTGAGGATTTGATCTTTGATCCCGAACTTAGAGCGCCAGTCATTCTCAAAGCTCTTCTGACCAAAGATAGCGCTTCGAAAGCCATTGCCTTTGCTAGGGATATCGAACTGTCCCTGAAAACTCCTTATGGGAAGCTTTCCACGGGCAATAAAAGAAAGGTCAATCTCCTTGTGGCCGAGTTTGGATTTTTAAACGATGGCTCGGATATCATTTTTCTAGATGAGCCATTCACGGGATTGGATGCGCCAACAAGACAAGCCTTCATTGATCGTTGGGCGAATGAGACAAACAATGTTCTTCGTGTTGTGAGTGCGCATCCGGATTTCGATGATATGCTGGTGCCAAGCTCGCTGGTAATTTCAGATGGCATACTTGAGCACAAAAATGCTCCAGATATGGTTTGGGGCGAATTGCGGAAATTTTTGAATTAATCGACGAAAGTGAAATTATTTCAATTAACTCTTCAGACACTTATCGTTCGTAAGTCTTGGATTGTGGCCTTGATTGCGGTTGCAGTTGTTCCGTTTCTTCTTCCTTTGTTAGTGCCATCGGAGTTTGCGCTTAACCTAATTAAGCCAGCTCGCGCGCAGGCTGCTTGGGTCATTCTTTGGTTTGTTTCAATGTTTTGGCTTTTTGGTCAGGCGGCGCGCCAGGGTGACTTGCATATTCATTCGGGTTTGGGTTCTTACTTCCGTAGTATGGGCGTGGGCTCAGCGCGGCAATTCATCGAATTATCGCTGGCCTTTGCGGTTTTTCTTGCTGGTCTGATTTTTGTCACAGTATTGGTTTGTTTGTTTGCGGCTTCTCCGCCCGGAAAATTTTGGGACTGGTTCATATTGAATATGCAATCGGCCGTGTTGAGTCTAGCTGTGTTAATGCCCCTAACAATGTTGGCTTTGGCTGTAGGAAGCCGTTTCGGCTCATTAGTGGGCTTCTTGGTTTCGTTGGGTCTTGCTATCTACGGACTCTACGGGGTAGGATATATTGAATTCGCTACGTTTGAGGCAAAGAATATCCTTGTGCGTTCTCTTTATGCGATTTCTCCTCAATTTCACCTTGGTAATCTTTCTGAACAAATTGTCTTTCAAATGGGAAGTCTTAAAGGTAGTCTTTTCATCAACATCTTAATCTATCTGTTGGGAGTTGGGTTTATTGTTATTTCCAGCTCAGTTTTTACATATCGCGCTACCGCTAAGTCATGAGATTTATCAACTCAAAATCATATCTTTCTCTCACTACCCTTGTTCTGGGATTAGTGTTGGTGATGGTGAGTGGGTCTTCGTTGTCACAGCGTGGTTTGTTTGAGTTTGAACCAAATCCTGGGGCTTTGGCTGGTTCGCCTTTCGGGCGAACCATCGGAATAGGTATGCAAGGTCCTGTCATGCGAGTTTGGGATCGTGGACTGGGTGGTATAGAGGGGCGCGCGGACAGGTCTAAGGGCGGGCTCCTAGGAAAACTTTTCAATCATATAACTGTGCTTGGGGAGGCCAAGTCCGCCGTAGGAGACGATTTGGAGAGAGGCGAGGACTATAAGCGTTTTGCTTTGGCTAAGATTGAGAATCGGCTTGAGAGAGCTTGGAAGATGGATCCGCGTAACTTTGCTAACTATGCCCTTTACCAGATGTTTCTTTTTGAAGATTTTTCAGATGGCATTGTAGAGAAGAAAATGTCGATGCGGGAGATGTCGCTTGCAACCTTAGACGCTTGTGAGGTTGATAGAGGAAGTCCAGTTACGACTCTTACTGCTGCGCAGGCAAGCTACGATCTTGTTTTTGATGCTTGGACATCGCCCGATTTAACACTTGGTGAGAAGCAAGTGAGAATTGGGCAGTATACAGAAAAATTGGAGAACTTGCTCGCTGATTATAATGCTTCGGTCTCGGAGTGGAAACGAAATGGGCGATGGGATGAATTGTCAGAGCCGCGGAAGGAGGATTTTCAGTTGTATACTGAGCGTCTTAAGTTTATGTTGAAAGATAGTCGGGAAAGGCTTGAGCAAGCTACTTCAGGTGCTGTTTCTGAAATTGGAAAGGAGAATGTAAATTCATGAGCCCTGTATCAACTTCACCTCCGCCTGTGCCTACGCATGCACCCGTGGTGACTGCCGCCAATGATTCTGAGGTGATTCCTTCTTCTATCCTTGGTGCTCAACTGTTGGGAGTGATTTTTGAGGAATGTGAAAAACGTGGAGTATCGGATATTCAAGTTCGTTCTCAACGGCATGTCTTTGTTGAGACCAACAACGGTATGGAGTGTCTTTTTGATCTTGGTGTTTTAACTCAGGAGAGTGTGCGTGCGATTTACGACGCGCTCATTATCAATCGTGAGAGTGCAAATCATGGTTTTGGCTCAACTTCGAGCACTGCAGAACGTGGTGATGCGAAGATTCGCCAGGCAGTGGAAAAGATGCGAACCGATCAAGTAGACGATTTCTCGTGTAATGGAATCGCATTACCTTCTGGGAAAGTTTCTGGTCGCTTGCGTATTCAGGCTCACTTATCGTCCTCAGGGCTTGGTTTGACCTGCCGTATCTTAAATGATGATATTCCGAAGCTTGAGGTTCTTGGTTTTGACGAGGATACTCTTCATTTTCTGAGGAAGGCTGTTAAACGTCGAGCGGGGTTATGTCTTGTTACTGGGCCTACTGGTTCGGGTAAGTCGACGTCTTTGGCCTCTCTGATGGATTGGCTGCGTCAGAATACATCTAAGCATATCGTTACCGTGGAAGATCCTGTTGAGTATGTTTATCCGCATACTCAGCTTGCTCCCGATGGTTCGGGTCGCCACATGCCTTCAAAGAGCGTAATTACTCAGCAGGAGGTGGGAAGAGACCTCGAATCTTACCGTCAGGGCCTCAAGGATGTGCTTCGAAAAGCGCCCCATGTGATTTTAGTTGGAGAAATTCGTGACCGTGAGGCCATGGACACGTGTCTAGAGGCCGCACAGACGGGGCACCTTGTCCTTTCTACCTTACACACAACTGGAGCTGTTAAGACCATGGGACGTATTTTAGAAATGTATCCAAGCGAACGTCAGGTCGCTGTTCTTAATCGAATCAGTGAGATGCTGGTGTTTATTCTTTCTCAAGGTCTCTTGAAAGGAATAGAGCGTCGAGTTTTAACATACGAATTTTTACAAAATAGTGACGATCGGACGGCGAGTTCCATCCGTAGTTATGCGAAAGGTCAGCAAGCCCTCGAAGATGTGATTCGCTCTAGCGGGAATATTGAGTGGGATGCAAACCTTAAGAGGCTTCTGCGTGAGCAGCTGATCTCTGATGAAGCTTTTGAGAACGCCCGAATGAATCGGAATACCGATTAAAGGAGTTCTCGAAAACCGCGTTTCTCGGAACGCATAATAAACAAAACAAAATAAAATAAATGAAATTGACTAATATCAAAAATAATAAGGCCCGTAAGGGAATGACTCTTCTTGAGTTGACTGTTGTAATCCTAGTTCTTCTTTCTCTTATTGCAGTTCTCCTTATTGGGGTTCAGGCATGGATGAGAAGTGCTGATCGTGGAAATGCTGCGATGATTATTCGTAATGCTCAGCAGGGTGTTCGTGGACATTGTAATTTGTTCGGAATTGATTCAACTCTTATGCCGCAGTCTTATACTACCCGATTCACAGAAAATGTAGGTAATGCTCCAACCACTACTCTAGGCGTAGAGGTTTTCGATGTAGATGGTTATGTAATCATTGATCCAAATAATCAAAATGAGTCGGTTGGTAATCCACCTGAGCATCCTTCAGCTGGAAATACGTTTAATTTCCAGACGAATGAGGATACGCTTCCTCCGCTTGGAACTATGTATATTACTAGTGCCATTACGCCCGACTTTTTCCGTCCTCAAGATATTGAGTAGGAATTAGTTTACTCTCATTTTTTAACCTCCTCTACTTTGTAGAGGGGGTTATTATCTTCCATTTTTCTACCTCTACCTCTACCTTGCCCATAGATGTCTCAGGAACACCAACACGAAGAAACACGCCAAGAAGGCTTTTTCGGGAAATACCGCAAGTGCTGTCGATTGGCTCGCGCTTCAAGTCGTGGACGTAATCCCGCTTGGTATCAGGATGTTTCTAGTCTTGGCCATCAAATTCATTTTTATGAGGTCGGAAACCAGTATTTCGCTTTCTATTTCAATGTGAGCGCCGGAACTTGGGTGACCGTTTCTCCAGTTTCATCTACCGCCGACGATGAGGCTTTGCAACAATACTTAGACTATATTCGCAGTGAAGTTCTCCCTCCCAAGACAAAGTCGTTGGGATTTATGATCCATTTGAATCAAGAGGTATCTGTCTTTGAATTTCCCCTCTCCCATTGGGAAGATGAAGGTGGGGTTGCAGCAGTTAGAGACCTTATTCACACCGATCCAGGGCAGGTGCTTCAAGATCGAACGCTTAGTGCAGATAAAAATTCTTTCAGAGTGTATCCCACTCCTGCATCACCTTCTGTAGAAACCACTGGATGTGCTATCGCAACGGCTACTCGAGGAGAGGATTTCCTCAAGAGGCTTCGTGATCTTGGGGTCGAGGCTAATTTCCCAATTAGAACTTTGGGTCTCTGTTCGCCACTTTTGTTGATGGCTCGCCTACCGAGGACTTTCGGTAATCAGGACAAACCGTTTTGTACGATGCTTCGTTTTGAGGACTTTAGTTTCTTTGGTTTCTTCACCGGAGCAGGCGAATTAATCCTTTTGCGCTCGGTTCGTAATACCAATAAGAAATTACCACATAACCTCGAATCAAATTTACTTGCTAGTGCAGCAGCAGTTGAGATTTCCGAGCTTGAGGTAAAAGCTTTTGACTGCCGAATTCAGCAAGAAGAGAGTTTAGAGAATGAGCTTTCGGGTATTCTCTTTAATTGCGTTTTTCAGACCTTTGTTCCCCCTACTCAAAGCGAGATTACACTTCCCCCAGAATTGAGTGTTTTTCAGATTGAGGATTCTAATGAAGGGCTTTCGTTTTCCGAAACCGAAACTTTTGGTCAAACTATTGACGATAATTATCATCTTCAAGATTTTCTCCCTCCTTCGTCGGTAGAGGTGGAGGCTTTGCCTTCTGGCTTTGATATGAAGCTCTTTCGTTTGGGAAGATTGATGAAGTTTGCGGGAGGGCTTGCTGTGATGAGCTTTATGGCTTGGACTTTTTTAGGAATTTTAAAGGTTCGAAAGAATGCAGATTTTAGTCAGGAGATTCAGAGTGTACCTGATATAGCTGCACTTACTCAGAAGTTGGGTAAGCTTAGGAGCACCGAAAGTTACTTAATTCCTCGTTCTCGAGCTTGGGTGAATATGGAGCTTATCTCACAAATGTTCGAGAATGATGGCTCGGTTATGCTCTCAGAAGTGGAGCATACTGCTGCCCCTGCCCGGGGCGGGCTGGCAACAGCAAAGAGTCCCATTGAAAAGACATGGACGATTTCTGGCTTAGCAAATACTCAAGCTCTTTCGCGATTTGATACTCTAAATACTCAAGAGGGGATGAAAGAGGTATTCAAAAGAGCAAGTGAGGTAACAAATGATGAGTCACTTGATCCATCACCAAATTCTCGTAACCTTTTTATCGTCCTGGAGTTAGATAGAAGATCTTCGGAAGTGGCTCTTTCAGATGGTTCGACTCGCTATTTTACCCACAAATTCACGATCAAAATTAGGCAGACTTTTTCTGCCGCCGATAAAATTGCTCTGCCTAAAAACAAAATCTAATAATGAAATCAAAATTTAAACTTCCAGTCCTTCTGTTTGGTATTATTTTGCCGCTGTTTTCCTTTCTGATTTGTATTATTGTAGCAAAGAAAATTAAGTCAGGTCAGGTAGCTAAGGTTGAGCAAAGGAGTGAAAATGTTAGGAAGAATCTTGAGGAGAAAAAACGTGCCGATGCCCTGCAGGCTCAGGTGAATTCCTTTGATGGTAAAAATAGTCAGTGGGAAAAAATTTTTGAATCTTCCAGTTATAGTGATGTCTCTCATTTAGTTGTCGATGCTTCAAAGGAATTTAATGCTGACTTTCGTTTTAGCGGTGAAGTTCGTCTTGGTGACAATGCTAGCGGCCTTGGAGCAGAGAGTAAGCAGAATAGTACCACCTATAGCATGACTTTTACTGGTACTTACCAAGCAGTGCAAGAGACTCTTTTGAGAGTGGAGAGCGAGCTTCCTAACTTTGTTTTGAATCGAATTACCGTATCCCCAGATCGTGATTCTAATTTGTTAGATATAGAATTATCCTATTCTGCTTGGCAAAAATCTTAGATATTACTTTCTATGAAAATTAATCTTAAATTGATTATTTTAACTGTGTTATCGCTGATTCCCATGGTGAACGGGCAGTCGGATCTTGAGCAATTACGATCAGCGCTTACAATTAGGAAACAGAAATTTGACTTGTTTGGCTTGCCTCAAGTGCTTCCGAGAAAACCAACGGAAGGTGATTCTGATCCTTCAGGTCCAGATGTAGTTAGGCCTAGAGTGGATATTGAGGCAGCAGTTAATAAAATAACATTGACCTTTGTGGATCCGAAACGTGATCGCATTGGTGTGAGAGGGAAGGGAATTCTTAAGCCTGGCGATAAATTGTCTCTGAAATTCGAAGGTGAGGATATCGAATTGTCTTTTGGAGGAGCTCGAAGCAACGGTGCTTACTTTTTGAATCATGCGGATGGCCGCTATTATCTTCAAAAAAATAAGCCTAAACAATTTCTAGGTACAGATAAACCATCGCCCACTTTTGAAGATATAAGTAACGATGGTCGAATTAACCTCGACGAAGAAAACTAAATTTTAAAACCACTATCTCACCTTGCCATGAAGAGACTACTAAATACAAAAAAATACCTGCCCTTAGGGCTTGTCGGCCTCCTTTTAGGAGGGGAATTATACGCTCAGGGGCTACCAGATCTACCCCCTGCCGAAGACTCGTTCGACGAACTGCCTCCGTTTGAGGAATCATTTGAGGATTACGTCCCGGGGGAGGAGGGTCGCGATGCTCCTGTGCCCACGAACTCTCGGGATATTTCGCCGCCTGGAGGTAATCCATCTACGAACGTTTCAAATCCAAACACCTCGACACAACTGCCAGGCAATGGATTGCCTAGTGGTCCACAGCCGGGAGTTTCTGGGATTGGACTACCTGAGGGTCTTCCGCTTCCACCTCCTCAGGAAATAGGATCTTCAATCGAAGGGAATTCTGGGTCGTTTTCGCTTCGCGATGCGCCTTTGAATGATGTGATTGAGCTTCTCGCAGAGGAGGCGAATCGCCAGTATTTTCACAATCCACGTATTGCGACTGAGCAGTTCTTGGTGACTGGCCGGCTTCTTGAAGGAGATCCAATCGCAAATATGGAACAACTTGCGTTGCAATATGGTCTCCAAATCTATGTGAAGGGTAATACCGTTTTGGTTCTCACGCCCGAGCAACTGGTGGATCTTCCGAGTAAGGAATGGTTTTATAGGCTGAAATACCTTCGTCCAGGCTTTGATCAAGAAAATCCTAACTACATTTTGAATCTTGTTAGGGAGTTTTTAACTCCAGGGACTGGAATTGTGAATTTCGAGCCTAAGACGAATACAATTTTCGTCATTGATTCGCCACAACGAATAGAACTTGTTAAAAATTTCTTTGCTGAGGTTGATAGACCACAGGGGCAGGTTTGTGTAGAAGTTAAATTATTATCAGTAAATAGTACTGCAGCCTCTCGGTTGGGCGTGAGCTGGGCAAGCACTCTGGGAGAAGCAGGCTTGGACCTTGGAATTGTTGCAAGTTTGAGCGATCTTTTCGGAGTAACAAATAGTGCTAGTTTGGGAACTGATGGTGCTGGCGGTGCAACAACCACTAGCAATTTCATCTTGGATCCTCTTCAGCTAAACGGAGTTCTCCGAGCATTAAATGAGGGTGATTTGGTCACTCAGAAATCAAACCCAGTTGTGATTACTGAGAATAATGAGACTGCGGCGATAGGTATTATCGATCGAGTTCCGATTATTACTACTCAGGTGACTCAGGGAACTGCGACTTCGCAGGTTACCGAAGAAGTTCGTTATACGATCGATGATGGGGATCCTTCAGGAGATCTCGAGACGACTCGCGAAATTGGAATCACCCTTTCGGTCACCCCCTCTCTTAGTCCTGATGGTACCATTAGACTCCAAATGAGACCGCGTTCGGCACAAATTGTTGGCGAAGTGTTGGGTCAAAGTGGAAATGTATTCCCTCAAGTTTCTGAGGCTTCGGTTGAAACAATAGCTCGTGTTCCTAACGGACACTCTTTGATTGTTGGAGGCTTTTTTGGTGAGCAGATTATTGAGAATGAGGATAAAGTTCCTGTTTTAGGTGATATTCCACTCTTTAATTTTTTCTTCAAAAGCGAAACAAAAGAGAAAGTTTCGTCGAGTCTCATCTTTGTTGTGACGCCTACGGCTTATGATGCGGAAAGTCATGCTCGAGTTTCTAGTCATAATCAGCGGATTCGTCAGGCATTGACTGTGCCTGAAAACCATGCTTATATTAACCCTGAGATTCCGGGTAAAGCACATGAAGCGGACTATTGCCGTACGATGCAAGCTATCCGGCGTGACTTAAATCGGGACCTTCAGAACGCCCGCCGGTAATTCATTGACTAGTTTAACCATGCAAGCTGCCCCCGACATTTTTGGAGTTCGAAAGGAACAAGCTGAGATTACTCAGCCTGTTTTTCCCTCGATCTCCGAAGTTGACGGGAAAGTGAGGGAGGAAACCTTAGTCATTCTCGAAAAGGCTAAGGTTGTTTCTCCTCAGGAGCGGGAAGGTTTCAGCGGGTATCTTGTTGAACGGTCCATTCCATGTAGTCAAATCATGCCAATGATGGCGGAACTGCGAGGAATCAGTGATGGAGAGCAAAGTGGAGCATTAGCTGGTTGGGCTCGTGTAATGACGCCAGTATTGAAGAAGCGCTATCCATTTGTGCCTTTTGCAGACAAGGTTGCGGGTAGTTCATTAGCAATTTTTGACAAGCATCCGAAGCTGTATGAATTCGTGGCAGAATTGCAGTGTCCTTTGGTTTTTGCGGAAGATGCTGATGCTATTGGAATTGGCTCAGTCAATCCGGTTGCGGCAACGTTCGTTGCCGACGAAATTGTAAATTATTTCGTTTCGCTCGGTGAACCAAGGCCTTTTATTTCGATTTTCCTTATGGAGATGAGATCGTGGCAAGCCGCCTGTAGTAAGCAGTTAAGAAGATGATCGAATTTGACGGTATTCGTTTTAATGACGTGGTTAGCACCCAGATTATGAGGTGCTTGGGTGATCATGATCCTACTCATGGTAGTCTTACTCATGATCAAGTGCCGAACCGAGTTACTCGTCCGATTTTTATGTCGGCGGTCGCAAAAGTTAATGGACTGAGCTTTTTGCCCAAGATTGCCGACTTTTGCGATGGAAACTTAGTTGAAGTTTGTGATCCTGCGATTCTTACTCGAGAAGGATTTGCTCCAATCTGTGTTTCTGAGGGTTCGCTCCTTGTTGCGATTGCGAATCCTTGGTCGCAGGTTCCTGACGAATATTTATCGATCCGTTTTCCTGATCTTCGCATTGAGAAGATCGTCACCACAAGCTCTGAAATTAGTCGAGCGATTGAGCGCACCTCAGGAGCTCTTGGTCCAGACCAGAGTGAGTTGGAAGGTATTGAAGTCGAAGATGACAATGAAAAAATCAAGGATTTTGATGTCACTGCCGAATATGAGGAACCAATTGCTAAACTAGCTTCAACGATTCTTGCAACCGCTACTAAGTTAAGAGCTTCAGATATTCACTTTAAGGTTGAAAAGGAGGTGTTTTATTACTGCTTCCGAGTTGATGGCGATTTGGGGGATAAAATCCCTATTCCGATGAAATTGAAAGATCGCGTTGATGCTTTCTTTCTTAGTTTGATGAAGCTTCCGACTGAAACTCGGAATACGAAACCAGGTATTTCTGGTCGTTTTACGATTTCATATTTTCATCGACCGATTGATATTCGATACGAGCGGCATCGGACTTATCGGGGCTATCACCTTACGATGCGACTTCTTGATAAGAGTCACATCAACGTTACTCTTGGAAAAGGTTCTCTTGCATTTGACGATGAAACACTCTTCGAACTCGATAGGGTGATGAAGGTCCCCGCGGGGATTATTGTGATGAGTGGTCCGACTGGTTCTGGTAAGTCGACCACGCTTAATGCGATGTTACGGGAATTGAATCGCCCGGAGGTCAATATTCTTACACTGGAGAATCCGGTGGAGGATGAAATCCCTGGCGTTACTCATTGCGACTTGAAGAGTGCAAACGAATTCAAGCCCATGATTACCTCGTTTATGCGGAGTGACCCGGATATTATTCTGATGGGTGAGGTTAGGGACTTGGAATCGGCAGAGTTGGCGGTTGAGGCGGCGGTGACTGGGCATAAAGTTCTCACTACAATCCACACCCCAAGGGCTTCTCAGATTATCGAACGTTTTGAACAGCTGGGTATCGAACGATGGAAAATTGCGCAAACGCTCAAGGCAGCTTGTGCTCAGCGTCTTCTTAAAACCCTTTGTCCACATTGTAAGTTGCAACTTGAAGGAGTTTCGGAGCGTGATTGCAAAATTTTTAATCTTGGAGAAGAGTGGATGAAGCGTCCTGTTTTTCAGGCTGAACGTGGCGGTTGTCCTGAATGCCGGAATTCTGGATATTCTGGCCGAACGGCTATTCTTGAGATCATTCCAATTACTCCGAAAATCTCTGATGAGTTGTCTAAAGGGGCCATGACTCCATATGAGCTAGAGCTTCAAGTTCAGAAGGAAG
>CAYUHN010000051.1:0-18149 GCA_964444495.1 uncultured Roseibacillus sp.
GCTGTGAGGCGCCTTCTTTTTCGTTTCATCGTTTCATTTTTGGTCTATTTTTCAGGAACTCCCGTTTTGCGGGACCACTTCACACGCAGTTTGCCCATCACGTAATGCCACTCTCTCCTTAGAGACAGCAACAAAAACAAAGACTGACAGCCTTTGTTTTCCTAAAAAATCGAGAGGAATATAGATTCTGAACCATGAGCGGCGGCGAGTTCACACAAGACGAATTTTTCTTCGTCAATGAACCCGTCGGTCCAGAACTACCGACTCCGAAAATCAAGCAGACTTTCCTAGGTTGGGAAAAATCTCTCTTAGAAAAAAGCGCTCACTATCTCTCGCAAGAAACGAGCACCGGACAGATGCTCGACCTCTCGGACGACGTCGTGGTGATTCCGACCAAAAACGGAGCTCGCCGCCTACGTGAAAAAATCGCGACAATCCTTGCCGAAGAAGGCAAAGGTTTCCTCCCACCTCGCTTTCTCTTTCCCGAAGAACTTCTCGCCACCACTCTTGGTGAGGAGACTCTTGCCAGTGAAGCACAGCAGCTCGAAACTTGGATCAAATGCCTCCTTGAGGCTCCCCTAGGAAACTATCAACGTCTTTTCCCAGTAGCTCCACTACAGCAGGACTTCACTTGGGCTTTTGGGCAAGCTCAAGCCTTTCTCCAACTACAGCTACTCATTGCTGAAAACGCTCACACCGCAACATACGTTTCTAAGGTTCTAGCTCAGGAAGAACTTGAAGGCGAACGCTGGCTTGAATTTGCGAAATTAGAGAACTCTTTCTTCGGTCGTCTCCAAAGCCAAGGTCTCCTTGCCCCCGGGCAAGCTCGACGACGTTTGGTCGACAATACCGAAACGCTATCAATCTTCGCGAATGCCCGCCGCATTCGTATTCTAGGCCTATGTGATTTCCCTCCTGCGCTGCTTCCCCTATTCGAAAAAGCAGCGCTTGAACGTGAAATCGAGGTCATCATCCACGCGCCTGAGACCGAAGCCGAATTCTTTGATGAATGGGGCCGCCCCATCACAGAACTCTGGAAAACTCGCCATCTCCCTCTTCCTCACACTCATCTCCACCCCACCAATAACCCAGTCACGCAAGCAACTTTAGCGAAAGACCTCATTTCTACTCATCCACGCCCTTCCAATACCACGGCCATCGGACTTTTGGACACCGAAATAAATGCTCCGATTCGCTCTATCTTCGCCTCCAATGAGCTCACTACCTACAATCCTTCGGGCTCCCCTTTCTCTCGACATGGGATCTCTTGTCTTCTCCAATCCTTATTCGAAATTTGGGACGGAGAAACCATGACCAGCGTCCGCTCCTTTCTCAGAATCCCTGGAGTCGCCGAACTGGCTGGAAACTTTGAAGTTCCTAACGAGCGACAACCTTTCTCTCCCAACGAGATCATTGATGCCTTCGACAAACTCCATGACGAACACCTCCCGGGAACAATATCGCACACTTTTAGTATCTTAGAATCTCTAAATGGTGAGCTAAAGGCCATTGTAACCAGAACCCTCCAATGGCTTCAACATTGGTTAAAACGCCTTCAAAAACCAGAGCGAAGCGAAGAGATCTTAGCGCTTCTCTCTGAAGTCTACCACGCTGGCAAATTCCTAGAAGACGAATATCTCGATGAAGCCGCGACTCAGCTAGCAGAGGTTCTCCAAGAAGTTTCAGAGCTCACCTTTCCTCTTAAGAAACTCAACGACTATGGACGCCTCGTCTCTTCCCTATTGGAAAAACGAACTCTCTCAGAACACTCTCAACCAAACGCTATTGAGCTTCTCGGTTGGCTCGAACTTCCTTGGGAAGATGCACCCCACCTTATTTTAGTAGGATGCAATGAAGAATCCCTTCCCGAAAGCATCACCAGCCACTCTTGGCTCCCCAACCATGCTCGTACCTTGCTTGGTCTTCGTGACAATGCACAACGTTACGCAAGAGACCTCTATATGCTAACCGCTTTACAAGCCTCGCGAGAAGCCAACGGACGTCTCGATCTCTTATTCGCCCATCACGAATCCTCAGGAGACCCTCTACGCCCCTCTCGTTTACTGATGGCAAGAAGCGGGGAAGAACTTCCCCCTCTCATCGAAAAGCTTTTCACCCCACTTCCCCATCAGAAAACAACGCCTTCTCGTAGTTTTGCATGGAAACTAGAACCTCCAACTCCTGACCCTTCGTGTAAAAAACTGGAAAAACTCGCGGTAACCTCTTTTCGAAACTACTTAGCCTGCCCTTTCCGCTTCTATCTACAAAGAAGTCTCGCTATGAACAGTCTCGATCTCGATCGGCGCGAGCTCAACCCTCGAAAATATGGAGATCTCGCTCACAATGTTCTCGAAGACTTCGCCAAGAGCTCGGCCCGCGACTCTGACAATGAAGAAGAAATCTCGCTCTGTTTATTGGATCTTGTGGCAACTCGTATGGCGGCTACCTACGGCTCAACCCTGACCGCCCCACTCCTTTTTCAACGTTCTTCACTCGAGCAACGATTCCGTTGGTGGGCTAGCCTTGAAGCTCGCGAGCGGCAGGCTGGCTGGCGAATTCTTGAAACCGAAAAACCTCTTGCCTCTCAAGAAGAACCATTTCTTGTCAACGGCCTCGTCGTCCATGGCTATATCGACCGTATCGAACAACACCCCACACAGGGACTGCGCATCCTTGACTTTAAGACGAAAGCCAAACCCTCTTCGGTAGCAAAAGCCCACCTTTCCTTCCTCCCTCGAAGCAAAGAAATATCAGGCTATCCCGAATGGCAGCTCTGGCAGGAAAAAGAAGATAAATTCAAAATTTGGCTCGATCTCCAGATTCCTCTCTATCTTCTCGCCCTCGGCAAACGGTTCCCGGAAGTCCCGATGAAAGCTGGCTACGTCCAATTTGCAGCTACTAAAAGTGAACTTCAAATTGAACTTTGGGACCAATTGAGTGAAAACCATGACCTCTTACTCTCCGCACTCTCCTGCGCAGAAGGAATCACAGAGGCCATCAAGAAAAGAGAATTCTGGCCCCCTCGACAAGAAGTCCAATACGACGACTATGATTCCATTTTGCTAAGTCAACCGGAAGAAACGGTCAACCCCTACAATCTCCAGTCTGTCACCGCAGAAACCTAAGCCAACGAAGCGATGCCATTCACGACCACACCTTCTCCGTTAGCATCTGAAGTCATTCTTGCTTCTGCAGGCTCAGGAAAAACCTTTCAGCTCACCAACCGCTACTTGGCTCTCATGGGAGCCCAATTACTCGCTAACGAAGAACCTAGACCCGAACAAATCTTAGCCGCCACCTTCAGCCGCAAGGCTGCAGGAGAGTTCTTTACCGAGACCCTCTCCAAACTAGCAGATGGCGCTCGCAATGACGAAGCCGCGCTCAAAATCGCTGGCCCCAAAGATACCGCCACCAATCCATTCTATCCGATTCTCAGTAAACTCACTGCTAGCCACTATCAAAAATTACTTGAAGTCTTCATTGCGAAAATGCCCCAGCTTTTCTTAAGCACTCTTGATGCCTTCTTTGGAAATATCCTGCGAAATTTTCCGAGTGAATTCGGCCTATCAGGAAACTTTGAAGTTCTTTCTGAACATGATATCGAAGTGGCTCGACAAGAGACTCTTGCCTCAGCATTGAGTAGCTCGCCAGGAGACGAGGGCAACACTCTGCTCGACGCACTCAAGCTTGCGACCTTACAAAACGAAAACCTCCCTGTCGAAAGCGCTATCGCCCGTTTCATCCAGAAATTTCATAGTGTTTTCTTAGTCGCACCCGAAGTATCGAAATGGGGAAACCCAGCTCAAATGTGGCCGAATGGGTGCCCCTGGCTCCCGCTGCCTAACACAACTTTAGCGGAAGAGGGCAAAGCCCTGCTGCTCAACTTCGAGCGCGAGGACTCTCTCTATAAAGATGAAAAAGCACGCACTGCCGTCATTACCTTTATCCAAGAACTCGTAGCAGAATGCGATGACTATCATCTAGGCGATCCTCTCCCGAAAAGACTCTCCAACCTACTTCCTAAAGTCGTCGAAGAGCTCTCGGATATCGAAGCTGGCTCCGCGCTCATCACCATCAACCGCCGCAAGCTACAACTCCCTCCCCCGATCTGCCAGCGTCTCCTCACCATGGCCAAGCTTGTCATCGGAACCGAAATCGAGCAGAAATGCCGTACCACTCGTGGTATCTGGGCTCTCGTTAACGCCTACGAGAATCACTATCACCGCCGAGTTCGAAGCCAAGGCAAACTCACCTTTGCCGACATTCAAAATATCCTCAGCGGAGTCGACAATCTTACCCACCATCAGCTCACACTCTCCCCCGCTCACGCTCGCGAAGAAAACGAAGCCAAACTACTCGATATCTCCTATCGACTCGATGGCCGCTACAAGCACTGGCTACTAGACGAATTTCAGGATACCTCTTTCCCTCAATGGAGTGTTCTCCAGCAATTAATCGACGAAGTCATGAGCAATAGCGAAGAGGCTCGCTCTTACTTCCAAGTAGGTGACACCAAGCAAGCGATATACGCTTGGCGAGGGGGAGAAACCAAACTCTTTGACGAAGTTCGCGACCGCTACGAAGTCATTTCCCCTGGCTTACTAACCACTCGCCACTTAGATGTCTCATGGCGCTCAGGCTATGACGTCATTAATCCAGTCAATGCTATCTTCGGAAATAGCGATGCTTTGGCTGAGCTTGGCGTTCCTCCCTCTGCTCTAGAGCGTTGGCCTTGGCAGGAGCATCAGGTTGCTAAAAATAATCAATCCTATCCTGGAATTACGCAATGGCTCGAAACAGCGCCTCTAGAGAAAGGGAAAAGCTCCTCTAACAGCGAAAAAAAAGAGGCTATCTTCGCGCTCACCTTGGCACTTCTTGAAGAAATTCAGCCGGTTAAAAACGGACTCTCCTGCGTTATCTTAGTGCAACAAAATAAGACCGGACAAGACCTCGTCGACTATGTTCGCCAACACACGCAGACTCAGCTTAGAATTCAATCTGATGCTTCTCAAAAGGTCGCCAGTGACAGCCCAGTCACCATCGCTCTGATATCACTGCTAAGGCTCGCAGCTCATCCAAGCGACTCCTTCAGCCTCAAACATCTGGAGATGACCCCACTCCAAGAACTCATCGACAAAGAGGAATGGCAATGGCCCGAAGTATCTTACAACGTTCGCTCTCAAATTCACCAAAAAGGGTTTGAAGAAACACTTAGGCTATGGATGAACCTAATTCGAAAACATGGCCTTTTGAAGGACGAATACTCCTGGGACCGACTTGAAGAACTCGCACTGGCTGCACGTTTTTTTGACGAAAGCTACCCTCGAAACTTCCAACAGTTCTTTCTGTTTATCGAAAGCCATCGTAAGCGAGAAAACACCTCCACCTCAGTAATTACGGTGATGAGCATCCACCAGTCAAAAGGACTCACCTACGACATGGCCATCCTACCCGAGCTCGATGGAAGCAATTTCCTCACTGCTAGAGACGGCATTGTCACCGCTTTAAACGAAGACACTCGCGAAATCCAATGGATCTGCGACCTTCCCAATAAGTTGACAAAAGATGCCGATCCAATGCTTCGAAATCTTCGTGAAAAACGCGATGCAGAAACTGCTTATGAGTCGCTGTGTAAATTTTATGTAGCCCTCACTCGTGCTCGCTATGCAAACTATCTCATAACGAATCCACCTACAAAAACGGCGAATTTCGCCCGGCTGCTCAATCTTGTTTGGAGCGAAGAACCTGAGAAAGAAATCAATCTAGGCGAGACGGATTGTATTCTGCGTTTTGAAAGTGAGGAAGCTCACTCCAATCAGAAATGGTGGACAGAACTCAACCCTTCTGAACCTATCGTAGCTCAGCCTCTTCCAGAAATTCCTCATTTCGATTCACGCGCTCGCCCTTTCCGACGTTCTCCATCTCAAATGAAGAGGAATGCCGAAGAAGAAACTCTCCTATTTTCACAACGCTCCATAAAAGCTCGACTATTTGGCACTCAACTTCACGAGTACCTTAAAACAATCACATGGATCGACGACAACCCACCCGTTCCTCCAAAAGAAATCGCAGACCAAGTTCATAAGCTCTTCGATGACCCTCTTACTCAAACTGTTTTCCAGAAACCACAACTCAAAGATGGAGAGAACATAATCCTTTGGCGGGAGAAATCATTCGAACTCGTTCTAAATCAAAAGTGGATATCAGAGACTCTGAACCGCGCTGTTATCTTCACCGATACACAAGGGCAGGCCCTCCGGGCTCAGCTTTGGGACTTCAAAGCGGACGAAGTCACAAGCCAAGCTGAGGCAGAAGAACAAGGACAATGCTACAACGAGCAACTAGCGCTCTACAAACAGGCCCTCGCCAGACTCTTTGAACTCCCTCAAGATGCTATCACTACCGCGCTTCTCTTTACAAACGGTCCTTATCTAGTCAAACTCAACTAAGTTCACCATTTCCTGAATACTAACACCCTGCTTGAACCGAATGGCTCAAGATAGACAAGCTTGGTCATTTTGACCCGACGTTTTGGCTCAACAACTGTGAGACTCGTGACAAAACGACCCAAAAATGAACTTTTAGCGCAAAAATGAAATCACCATTAACAAACTTAAAACAAACACGTTAAGACATTTATTTAGCAATTGGTTCATCATCTGCAAAAGAAAAGCTGCAACCAAATACTAAATATATGATTCAAAATTATCTAAATCAATCGAACGCTGTTTTTAACGAAATCTATCGCACCCTCGCACAAGCTCGAACCACTGACCTTCCTGGTCGTTGGGTCGAAAAAGATGACGCTTGGCTCGGTGAAATCGATCTGCCTGGTTTTTCTAAGGAAGAAGTAACCGTAGATATCGATGAAGACGGAATCTTAACCGTAGAAGCCTCACTCTCAGCATTTGAAGATGAAACACAGGAACGAGACTTTCCTCGCCGTGACCGCAATTACCGCATGACTCTACCTGAAGAAGCAGATGTTGAAGCTCTTGAGGGTTCACTTGAGAATGGAACTCTTCGACTTCGAGTGGGTAAGCTCACCGAAACAAAAACCTCTGCACGCCGAATCGAACTCGGCTAACGAGAAACTTAAACCTACTAAATATTCAGCCATCTCACAATAGCGTGGGATGGCTTCTATGGATGTTCAGCTCCCTCAAGCATGAATTCCCATCGAAAAAATGACCAGAAACTCCCTCGTATCCCAAACAAAAAACAGTATCTCTTGACCGTGAAGTTCGGTAATTTTACTATCAAATTTTGCTATCTTTATTGACCGCGACGGCGTAAATAAAGCTCATCTTTCACCAGACTGTTCCTCCAAATTAATGAAAGCTAAATTCGAAGCCAATCTTGATATCAAAAGATGGACAATGTATTCCACTGCCGGAGCTGCCGCTCTACTCACTGGAACGAGCTATGCCGAAGGCCCTATCTGCCATGTCGTCGTCAATCAACTTGTTGGAACCGGAGAGAGTTTCGCAATAGAGTTCCCTACAGATATATTCCTAACATTTGCTCACGACTCTGCTATTAATCTTTTTGATGTCTTTCCGGCACCCGCTCCCAATTCCTTTTTGGAAATCATAAGCACCCCATCAACAGCCTATAATTACATCTCAAATTTAGCCTCCGGCGTTGACCTGAGAGACGTAGGACTTGGTTTCAACCCTTTCGAAGGAACTCTTGCTTACTCGAATGGTCCCGGAAGTAGCCAATTTCTTAATCAAGGCGGCTTTATCGGATTTCGTTTTGGAGCCAACGCTGATGCTGGTGATACTTCACAACTCTATCATGGTTGGGCAAGACTTGAACTCGATCAGGGCACACCAGTGAATACCTACACTCTTGTCGACTACGCCTTTGCCGAACCAGGACAAGCAATTGTAGTTGGTCAAATTCAAGTGCCAGAAACGAGCTCCTTAGGACTACTTGCACTTGGAGCATGTGGTCTCATGGCTCATCGCCAACGTAGACCTTCCAAAGCTGCTTAAAAGCAATTTAACAGACTTACCCCTCTACTCTAACTCCAAACACATAGCCGCTCTCATTCGGAGCGGCTTTTTCTTTTCCTCTCCTTTCTTCAAGAAGACTCAACAGATAGACATGAACAATCAAAGTGGAAAAAAAAAGGTTCTCCTGATTGGTTGGGATGGAGCCGATTGGGAACATATCAATCCTCTCATGGACGAGGGGCTCATGCCTACTTTGGAAAGCCTCGTATCAGAAGGAACCATGGCCAACCTAGCAACTTTACAGCCAGTTCTTTCTCCTATGCTATGGAACTCGGTCGCGACTGGAAAGTTTGCCGACAAACACGGCATTCATGGCTTCGTTGAAAAAGACCCCAATGGCGGAGCTCGGCCTTACTCAAGTGTCTCACGAAAGACCAAGGCACTATGGAATATTTTCTCCCAAAACGGAATCCGCTCTAACGTTATCAACTGGTGGGCAAGCCATCCCGCTGAGCCGATCAACGGCTGTATTGTCAGCAATCTCTTTCAAGGCGTGCGTACCGATCCCGAGTCAGGATGGCAAATCACCCCCGGAACCATCCACCCCAAAGAAAAGGAAGCTCACTACGCAAAATTTAAATTTTTCCCCCACGAAATCGGAGAAGAACATATTTTACCCTTCATTCCAAAAGCTGCTCAAATTGACCAAAAAAATGACCAAAGACTGACCACTTTTGCAAAAGTGTTCTCCGAAATGATGACGACTCATTCCATTGGAACCGCAGTCATGGAACTTGAGCCTTCGGACTTCACCGCAATCTACTACACGGGCATCGATCATTTTTGCCATGCCTTCATGGCCTATCACCCACCTAAGCTACCCGCTATTTCGGAGAAAGACTTCGAGATTTACAAAGACGTCATCAAAAGCGCCTACCGATTCCACGATATGATGTTGGCTCGCCTTCTAGACTTGGTGGATGAGGACACGACCGTGGTACTCTGCTCCGACCATGGTTTCGAATCCGGATCGTTCCGACCCGAGGGAACCCCAAGAGAGCCAACCGGACCTGCAATCTGGCATCGACAATATGGAGTCTTGGTCATGAAAGGACCTGGCATCAAAAAAGACGAACGCATCCATGGTGCCAGCCTAGTAGATATTGGGCCAACCCTTTTACACCTCTACGGATTGCCTGTGGGAGAAGACATGGACGGACGTGTCCTTATGGAAGCTTTCGAAGACCCCGTCCCGATCCAAACTATTCCCACTTGGGACGAAGTCCCCGGTTACCACGGTCTCCATCCTGATGGAGAACCCGTCACAGCCGCTCAATCAGAAGAGATGCTTCAGCAGTTCATCGCTCTGGGATATGTCGAAGACTTTGGAGAAGACAAAGAAAAGCAATCCCTCTCAGCGGAGATTGAAGGCCAGTATAATCTCTCTCGCTGCCTAATCTGGCAAAACCGCATTCAGGAAGCTCAACCCATTTTGGAATCTCTCGTAACACGTTTTCCTTGGGAAGATCGCTTCATCGTCCAACTCGCTGATTGCTACTATCGAGGGGGTCACCTCAAGCAAGCACGTAAATTTATTCAAGCTGCCTACGATCTCGAGACTACTCCCAACCAACAAGCGATCATGATCTATGCCAAGGCTTCCCTCGATCTTGGGGAACGCGGAGAAGGATTAAAACATCTTTCTCTCGCCCTACACCGAGCCCCTCGCCTCCCTCAGTTCCACACCCATTTGGGAGACGCCTTCGCAAAATACCGTCAGTGGAACGAGGCCGAACAAGCCTATCTACAAGCTCTCAACCTACACCAAGACTTTGCTCTAGCCTACCAAGGCTTAGCCTACGTCTATCTCCGAACTCGTAAAATACCAGAAGCCATCGACGTCTCTTTGCGAGCAGTAGGCCTTCTTCACCGCTTGCCTAAGGCTCATCTTATCCTCGGAATCGCATTGACGCGAGCAAACGAGTTCGACAAAGCCATTCTGGCCTTCAAAAACGCCGAAAAATTTGCCCCCCGCTTAATACACGCTCATCGCTGGCTGGCAAAAATTTATGAACTCAAAGGCCTAAGCGAAGAAGCTGAGACATATCAAGATAAAGCCCAGCGCCAAGCTCAAGCAAATACAAAACTACGCACCGAAAAGCAAATTCGGCGCGACAAGGAATTCCCCATCGCCGAGTTACCAAATGAAAAAGCACGCACCGCAACCTTGCTCAAAGAGCGTCCTACCCCTAACAACTCAGTTAAAGAATCAGGCAAGACCTTTATCCTCGTCTCGGGGCTTCCTCGCTCTGGCACCTCTTTAATGATGCAAATGCTCGCTGCCGGAGAAGTCAAAATCCTCTCCGATGACAAACGCCTTGCCGACGAAGACAACCCGAAAGGATACCATGAATGGGAGGCAATCAAAAAAATCGAACAACAGCCCGAACTCCTTGACAAAATCAGCGAGGACAAGAAAGCCCTTAAGGTTATTTCTATGCTTCTCTCCAAGATGCCTCCCCAGCATCATTACAAGGTGATCTTTATGATGCGACCGCTAAGCGAAGTTGCCGCCTCACAGACCAAGATGATTACACACCTAGGAACAGCTGGAGCACAAATCGAGAAAGAGAAACTCATTCAAGAACTCGCTCGACATCGAGCGGAGTCACTCAACTGGCTCAAACAGGGAAAAAACATTGATCACATTCTAGTCAGCTACCCCTCTCTTGTATCTAACCCCGATGAAGAGATCATTAAAGTCTCGGAATTTCTCGGAAATAACCTTCTCCCCCAACCTGAGAAAATGAAAGACGCTATCGACACTTCTCTTTATCGAAATAAAGAAGGAAAATAACTTAAAGAATCCACAAATCTAAATCCCCTGAGGTCGACGAGCAATGAACGAGGTCAAGAAAAGCCCGACTAAAAAACCTCCCAAGTGCGCCCCATAAGCAACCCCTGCTGCTTGACTAACGACTCCAGAGATATCGAGAAAGAAGCCAAAGCTAGCAAGAATCACCAATCGTATTGGAGGAATGGGATGAGCGATGGGCCAAATATAGGGATCTGGCAAGCGCCAGCGAACAGCCAACCCCAGATAAGCTCCTTCAAACCCCATCACGGCTCCCGAAGCTCCCAAGGATGGAATACTACTTCCATTTCGTAGAATGAGATCTCCGATAGAACCACCAATAGCAGTTGCGACAAAAATAGTAAGCATCCATCGCCAGCCGAGAATTTCTCCAACCAGCCCTCCAAACATCCAAAAAAAGAGGAGATTCGACAGAATATGTCCCACATCAGCATGTAAGAGGGCTGCCGTTAGAAGCGTGAGAAGAGAGAACCAATCCCCTCCTTCTCCCTCTCCATCCATAATCGCTTGCCCCGCGTTCTGAACCTCCGCAGGTATCATTTCAAAGGAAGAAAGACCATCGGGTGACAGCACTTGCATGATAAAGACGGCAATAATCCCTGCGATAAGAACTAAAAGGACCCGATGAGATGGTTCGCTCACTGACGTTTTCTATCCTTTGGAAGAAATTTCACAAGAAAAGAGCATAGATCGAGATACTCAAAATTCATCTTAGGCTACTGAATCCAGAGAAAATCTCCAGTTCCCGTAAATTCGCTTTGGCAGAATCCTCTCCAAGGCTGGCCTGCGTGAAAAGAAACCTCATCGCGCCACCGGCGTAGGACGTGAAGGTAAGCGCGAACTCACGGGACTCTCCTTCCACTCGCTACGACGCACCGCTGCTACCCTCCTCCACGAAATTGGCGTCCCTCAATCCGTAGCCATGGCCTTCATTGGACATGATAGCGAAGACATTCACTCGATTTACGTAAACGTCGGCGAAGACGCGATGAGAGATGCAGCTGCAAAAATCCCTTCGATATCCTAGCTCCTACCTTCAAACTTGTTTTTAACCTCTTTCTCGACTAATGTCCCAACATGGAAATCGCCCAAACAATGAGAGATGCTCGCTCTCGGCACTCGTTGAACAGCTCCGCGAAGGCTGTGAAGCAGTTGCGCGTTTTCAAGGCGGCTACACCTATCACGCCGAAGAAGTCGGAATCTTCCGGAAATTCGCTCGTCAGAACCACCTCTTTCTCAAAGACTGGCCGCTAGAACTCAGCACAGCACCGTGGAAAGAGGGCAACGAACATCAAGTTTGGTTTCAGCCAGAAACCTCCACCTATTTGAAGGCCACTTGGCTGGAGCACTTTGGAATGAAGGTCCACCATCGTCATGATGAAAAATCCGCCGCATCACCTATTGACTATTTAGAGCGGTGGATGGGCTCCTTATTGGATTCGATGGCAATGGGAATAGGGCCAAAACTTGATAGACCTTCTCATAACTTAGCCTTTCTACTAAAATCCTTCCCAATCTTCTCTCCAAACAGTAGATCTCTCTAAGCTCGAAATGACTGAAAAGGAGAAGAAAGAACTCAGCGAGAGCGATATCTGCGACCTCTTCATCACTCCTGCGATCAAAGACGCGGGTTGGGACCAACTCACTCAGATCCGCCGTGAGGTCACCCTTTCTCCTGGCCCCATTGTGGTGCGGGGCAATCTCTCTTCTCGGAACAAAAAGAAGAAGAAGTTCGCTGACTACGTCCTCTACCGCGAAATCGGAATTCCCATTGCCGTCGTTGAGGCCAAGGAGAACACGAAATCGGTCTCCCACGGAATGCAACAAGCCCTTGGCTATGCCGAAATTCTCGATATCCCCTCTGCCTTCAGCTCCAACGGAGACGCCTTCGCCTCTCACAACAAAGAGCCCGCTCCCGACGAAGACATCGAAACCGAACTCCCGCTCGAATCTTTTCCCCCGCCCGCAGAACTTTGGAAGCGCTACCGCAAATCACGAGGCATCAAAGATGAGGAAGAAGCACTCGTCACCGAGCCTTACTACAAAGACGCCTACGGCAAAGAACCACGCTACTACCAGACGGAGGCAATCAACCGCACCCTCGAAGCCATTGCCAAGGAGCAGAAGCGACTTCTCCTCGTCATGGCCACCGGCACCGGCAAGACCTACACCACCTTCCAAATCATCTGGCGGCTCTGGAAGGCCAAGAAAGCCAAGCGTATTCTCTTCCTCGTAGATCGTAACATCCTCGCCGACCAAACCCTCGTTAATGACTTCAAGCCCTTCGGCTCGGTCATGACCAAAATCAAGAACCGCAAAATCGATCCAGCCTACGAGATTCACCTTGGTCTCTACCAAGCTCTCACTGGCCCCGATGAAGAGGACAAAATCTTCAAGTCCGTCTCGCGAGACTTCTTCGACCTCATCGTCATCGACGAGTGCCACCGTGGCAGCGCCGCCGAAGACTCCTCATGGCGGGAAATCCTCGACTACTTTGAGGGAGCCTATCAACTCGGTCTCACTGCCACCCCCAAGGAAACGAAATACGTTTCTAACATCACCTACTTCGGCGACCCCATTTACACCTACTCTCTCAAGCAAGGCATCGAAGATGGCTTCCTCGCTCCCTACAAGGTCGTCCGCTATCACCTCGACAA
The DNA here is from genome assembly GCA_964444495.1 of uncultured Roseibacillus sp. Taxonomy (GTDB): domain Bacteria; phylum Verrucomicrobiota; class Verrucomicrobiia; order Verrucomicrobiales; family Akkermansiaceae; genus Roseibacillus. The sequence goes on from CAYUHN010000051.1 coordinate 13,494, forward strand.
AGACCTCCTCGGCTGGCGTCCCCCCGCAGGAATGACCGATGACCTCGGCGAGGAAATTGAAGACCGCGAATACAACCAAAAGGATATGGATCGCCTCCTCATCCTCAATCAACGCACCCGCCTTGTCGCCAAGCAGGTCATGGAGCTACTCCATGCCACCGACCCGTTCTCCAAGACCATCATCTTTTGCGAGGACATCGATCACGCCGAGCGCATGCGCAAGGCCATTACTAATGCCGCCGGACGCCTCGCCCTCGACAACCCCAAATACGTGATGCGAATTACGGGAGATAGCGTAGAAGGCAAAGCGGAACTCGATAACTTCATCGACCCCGAGTCCAAGTTCCCCGTCATCGCTACCACCTCCGAGCTGCTCACCACCGGAGTCGATGCTAAGACTTGCAAACTCATCGTCATCGACAAGACCGTCAACTCCATGACCACCTTTAAGCAAATCGTCGGTCGTGGCACCCGCATCGAGGAGGAACACGGCAAATACTACTTCACCGTCATCGACTTCAAGGATGCCACCAAGCACTTCCGCGACCCTGACTTCGATGGTGAACCCGTGGTCATCTACGAACCTGAGGACGGGGACCCTCCCGTGCCACCAGACCCCGAGTCCGATCCAGATGGCGAAGGCGACGACGATGATGACAACGAAACCGAAGGTCGCAAAAAAGTCGTCGTCAGTGGCGTGCCCCAAGTAATGCCCAATCCCGAGCAACTCATCACCGACAATTTGGACCTCTGGGCGTCGACGGTTCAGAACAAGAAGTCTGCGGGCCGTGGTGGCGGAAAGAAGCGCGAACTCTATGGCATTAAAAAGCTGAGGGAACTGATTTTGGAGCTAGCTGTAAGGGGTCTACTTGTGCCGCAAAACCCGAGTGACGAACCTGCATCAACTCTCCTAAAAAACATCGAGTCAAAGAAGAAACAGCTAATTGCTGATAGAAAAATCAAAAAAGCGAAAACTCCTCCGCCAGTCGATGAGAGAGATGAACCTTTTAGTGTCCCCGTTGGATGGAATTGGAGCCGTCTCGGACAAACTGGAATTGGAGCAACCGGTAAGACTCCTAAGACCAACAATCCCGCCAACTTCGGAGGAAATATCGAATTCATCGGACCGGGTCAAATATCCCACACAGGGGAACTCTCAAAACCGGATAAACACCTTACTGAAAGCGGTATCGAAGAAAGCACCGAGGCATTACGCGGCGACATCCTTATGGTCTGCATCGGAGGTTCGATTGGGAAAACTGCAATCTGCGAACAACGCATTGCATTTAATCAGCAAATCAATGCAATTCGCCCGATAGGAATAAGATCCGAGTATTTAAACTACTCCCTTTCAACAGACTCTTTCTTCCAGTCTGTTCTAAAAAAAGCAACGGGATCAGCCACTCCGATAATCAACAGATCGAAGTGGGAAGAACTTTTGGTGCCTCTTCCTCCCCTAGCCGAGCAGCACCGCATCGTCGCCAAGGTCGATGAGTTGATGGCTTTGTGTGATCAACTTGAGCAGCAGCAGGAAGACAGCCTCGACACCCACGAGACCCTCGTCAAAACCCTCCTCGACGCCCTCACCACCACCAGCGACGCCGCCCAATTCCAAGCCGCTTGGCAACGCCTCGAAGCCCACTTCGACCTCCTCTTCACCACCGAGTCCAGCATCGACCACCTCAAACAAACCCTCCTCCAACTCGCCGTCATGGGCAAACTCGTCCCCCAAGACCCCAACGACGAGCCAGCCTCGGAACTTCTCAATAAAATAGCTGTCGAGAAAACTCGTCTCGTCAAAGAAAAGAAGCTGAAGAAAACAAAAGCCCCATCACCAATTAATACAACCGAAGAGCCTTTTACCTTACCAACAGGATGGAGTTGGAGTTTTCTTGGACAGACCGGCATTGGAGCAACAGGAAAGACGCCAAAAACAAATTACCCAGCCAATTTCGGGGGAAACATCGAATTCATCGGACCAGGTCAAATATCCCCAACTGGCGAACTTTCAAAACCGGACAAGCACCTTACTGAAATAGGCATCAAAGAAAGCACCGAGGCAATAGTCGGCGACATTCTGATGGTTTGCATAGGAGGATCGATTGGAAAATCTGTGATCTCAAAACAACGCATTGCATTCAACCAGCAAATCAATGCAATTCGCCCGATACAAATTAACTCCGAATTCCTCAACTTTGCCGTATCGACTGAATTTTTCTATCGCTCAGTTCTAGAAAAATCAACGGGATCTGCTACACCGATCATTAACCGTTCAAAATGGGAGAGCCTTTTAGTTCCAATCCCTCCCCTAGCCGAACAACACCGCATCGTCGCCAAAGTCAACGAACTCATTGCCCTCTGCGACGCCCTCAAAGCCAAACTCCAAACCGCCCAAAACACCCAACTCACCCTCACCGACACCATCGCAAACAAAGCTCTCCAACCAACTCCGTGCTGATGACTGTTCCTCCCAACCATCTCACTCGCACCCTAGTTTTCCACATCACCCATGTGGAGAACCTCCCTGCGATTTTTCAGCAAGGAGCCCTTCTCTCAACCAACTCTCTAACCGGCGAAAACAGAGTCTCTATCGCAAACGAGGAAGTTCAGGACCGTCGCGCTAGCAAACAAGTTTCCGTCGCACCGGAAGGAGTCCTCCACGATTACGTCCCCTTCTATTTTGCTCCACGGTCACCCATGCTCTACTGTAACCATTGCCAATCTATTGAGAACGCCCAACCTCAGAGTGAAATCGTTACCCTAGCGACCACCGCCCAACATCTTGCCAACGAGCATCAATGCGTATTTTACGACCGCCATGCGGTCCTCGGCCACGCCAAGTGCTCAAATCAAATTGAGGAACTGGCCGAAATTGACTGGCGCATTTTCTTCGAAACCCCTCTCATGGGAGACTACGCCAAATACTGGCAAGACCGTCAGGATGACGCGCACCCCCATTGGCACAGTCGGCGCGAAGTCCGCATGGCGGAATTCCTCGTTTACCAGCTGGTTGACATCAATCTTATTCAACTTATCGCAACTCAAAATCAGGAAACTGGGAGCAAGGTCGAAGCAGCTTTACAAGAAAGCGGCCTCGATATTACTGTGAAGGTGAAACCTGAGTGGTATTTCTAAAATGGCTATTCAAACCACAACTGGAGACTTACTGAAAGCGGAAGCCGAGGCCCTCGTGAATACCGTCAATTGCGTCGGGGTAATGGGGAAAGGCATCGCCCTTCAGTTCAAAAAGAAATGGCCTGCAGCCTTCAAAGAATACAAAAAAGCTTGTGACCGGAAGGAACTCAGACCTGGCAACATGTTGATTTACGATTTGGGCCAGCTTGCAGAGAAACCTTATTACCTAATTCACTTTCCTACCAAAGATCACTGGCGCGGAAAGTCCCAAGTGGAATACATCACCGAAGGGCTGAAGAGCTTGGCCGAGACCATCCAAACCCTCAAGATCAAGTCGATTGCCATTCCTCCTCTCGGTTGCGGTAATGGAGGTCTCCAATGGGAGTTGGTCCAACAGCTTATTCACGACGCCCTTGCCCCTATCTCTGACTCGGTAGATATCCAGATCTTTGCCCCTAAAGGCGCTCCCGCCGCCAAAGATATAGCGATCAAAACAGAAGCTCCTAAAATGACCAGCGGACGGGCCATTCTCATTCAGCTCATCGCTAGCTACCAGAGATTAGGCTATTCGCTCTCAAAAATCGAAGTTCAAAAGCTGTGCTACTTTGCACAGGAAGCCGGTCAACCACTGCGCCTCAATTACTCCAAAAATCAATTTGGGCCTTACGCCGATAATTTACGCCATGTCCTCAACCGCATCGACGGCCACTTCGTAGAAGGAGTCGGCGACCATGACACCTCGGAAATGGCTCTCCGCTTAAAAGCTGGAGCGCTCGAAAAAAGCACTGACTTTCTCAAAGACGACCATGAGTCTCTTAAACGACTCAAAAAGGTAAATGAAATCATCGAAGGTTTCGAGACCCCGCTTGGGATGGAACTTCTCGCGACCGTTCATTGGATCGCTTCAAGGAACCACGTTCAAGATTCAGATGAGATCATGAAGGGAATCAATGATTGGGAGCCCTCTCGACCGGAATGGAACAAACGCAAGTCCTCCCTCATGACCAAATCGCACGTTCAGGCAGCACTACAACAGCTTCAACTTCACGCTTGGCTTAGCGAGGCTTAACGATCTGGAGAAGATCCCCTTACGACAAATGGCCCTTTATCTCGCACGCGCAGGCAGCAACGGAGAATACGAAAACCGCTTTCTCGAAGACGGCTGCATTTACTTCACTTGGACTGGTCTACACCTCGACCTGACTTCCCAAAACACCTTAGAAGCGCTCTACGCTGTTTTTGATGACGAATTTCCCGACTGGAAGAAAGGGAAACAACAGAACTCCGCACGCCAAGCGTATGCCTTCATCACCCTGATGAAAGAGGGCGATTGGATTGCGATGCCGAGCAAGTTCAATCCCACCATCCACTTTGGAAAAATTGTTGGCGACTATACTTATCCTCCGAAAGTTCTACGCTGCTCTTAACCAACGAACATCGATCCAGTTCGAATACTGCATTTAGAGCTTCTACAGGACCAAAAAAACTCTCCCCGCTATAGCACACCAAGTAATCTCCGAA
>CAYUHN010000052.1:0-17740 GCA_964444495.1 uncultured Roseibacillus sp.
GAGGTTCGACCTCAGAGGAAACCTAACAGTCCTTCGAGGGGAGGTGTGTTGTACCTTGGTGTTGTCACTCGCCAATTTCGGCGATGAAACCTTCGTAACCCACTGAAGATAAAGTACGCACGAGAGGAGTCGAACCTCCACGCCCAAAGGGCACTGCCGCCTGAAGACAGCGCGTCTACCAATTCCGCCACGTGCGCTTAAGTGGCGGGACATTCCCACGCTTCCTCTCCCATCGCAATATCAAATTTTCTGAAAACACTGCGAAATAATGACGCGGTCGTTCTTGCAATCAGTCCTCCCCTCTGCCCATCTTGGGCGCCACTTCTCCGCCGCTTTGAGTTCCATGTTACCCATCCTCCTAATCGTTGATGATGAAAAGCCCACTCGGGATGGCTTGCGCATGGCTCTGGAAGAATCTTTTGACATCTACGTCGCTGCCGATTTGGGGCAAGCACGAGAAGTCTTGAAAAATGAGAAAGTGGATCTCCTACTAACCGATCTCAGACTCGGTTCAGAATCAGGAATGGACCTCATAGAGGAGTCCAAGAAGCTCCCTCGACCTCCCGTCAGCATCATGATGACTGCTTACGGCTCAGTAGACACGGCCGTTCAGGCAATGCAACAGGGTGCCTTTCACTTTGTAACCAAACCTCTCAACCTCGATGAGGTCGAAAATTTGCTCAAACGGGCAGCCCGCAGCCTGACTCTTGAGAAACAAAATCAGGAACTCAAGACCGAGGTCACCCGTCTAAGAAAAAAATCCTCACAAGCACCTTCGGGGCTTGATCGTATCCTTGGCCGATCGGGAGCCATCCAAAAAGTGACCGAAATAGTCGAACAAGTCGCAGATACGAAGGCAACCGTTCTCATTGAAGGTGAATCAGGCACAGGTAAGGAGCTCGTCGCCCATGCCTTACACGATTTGTCAGGCCGACCTGCGGATAAATTCGTTATCGTCAATTGCGCCGCCCTTTCTCCTCAACTTCTTGAATCAGAGCTATTTGGCCATGAAAGAGGAGCTTTTACGGGAGCGACCCAACGCCGGATTGGTCGCTTTGAACAAGCTCACGGAGGAACTCTCGTTCTGGACGAAATCGGAGAAATAGACGCTGCCACCCAAGTCAAACTTCTCCGCGTTCTTGCCGAACGCTCTTTTGAACGAGTGGGCTCAAGCTCCCCCATTGCAGTTGATGTCCGCTTGGTTGCTGCGACAAATAAGTCGCTTCGCAATTTAGTCGCCGAAGGTGAATTTCGAGAAGATCTATTCTTTCGACTCAACGTCCTAAAAATCGATGTTCCTCCTCTACGCAACCGTCCCGAAGACATTGTTCTGCTGGCCAACTCATTTTTAAACGAATTTGCAAAAGAAAACGGACGCCCCAGCCGTCCTCTCAGCGATCAAGCGCTCAAACTTATCCAAGGATATTCCTGGCCGGGAAATGTCCGAGAACTCAGAACAGCCATGGAGCACGGTGTGATCATGAGCTATGGGAACTTTATCGAAATCCAGCATCTTCCTCGCTTCATCCAAAGAGCAAGCAGTAGCGAACAACCTTTCGCAAAAGAGATTCCCATCTTAAAAACCAATTCTAGCGAGATATCCGACCAATCCTTCGCGACCCCAAGCGGGTTACTCAATCTACAACAGCTTGAAAAACAGGCTATTACCAGAGCCCTCAACGAGACCAAGGGCAATCGAACAAAGGCTGCGGTCCTTCTTGGTATCAGTCGCCGAACTCTTCAACGAAAACTCGCCGAAAACACTTCTCAGGAGGAGTCAAACAACTAAGCTCCCGCCGAAATCCAGCAATAGAACGCACTTCTATCACTTCATATGAATCCAAATTCCAACGCTAGCATTAGTAAGCTAGCAGCTCGCGCCACGTTCGTAATTCTGCTTCTAGCGCTTTCGTATGCCCATCTCACCATTCTGTTTCGAGGCCTTTCGACAGAAGAGGGCATGGAACAGGCCGTTATTGGCCGTGAAGTTGCAAGAGGCAATGGCCTTCAAACCAAAGTCATCCGCCCCTCGGCAATCCGTCTCGCAAGAGAAAATAATAACGAGAAGGCTAGCCTTGATGAAGCCAAATCCAACACCTACTTCGCCCCACTCCAGCCCATTTTATTGGGAACTATATTTAAACTACAAGGAGCGGTGGAGTTTCAAAGTATTGAAGATGAGGAGATGATTTACGGTCTCGACCGAACCGTAGCACTCTTCTCAATTATTTGCTTCTTCCTCGGCATAACGATGACCTACTTCCTAGTGGGTAGAATCTTTGATTCTAGAATCGCTGCCTCGGTGGCTTTCATGATGTTATTTTGTAGTCTTTTCTGGGATTTCGCAACCAGTGGAATGGCGCAGATGTTAATGCTTTTCCTCTTTTCTACTGGCTCTTACTTCGCCTATCGAGCCCTTGAAAACAGCGAAGAAGAACAAAACGGCCTCATTTTCGGTAGTCTTGCAGCACTCTTTTTTGCTCTGCTTGCCGTTACCCACTACTTGGCAATCTGGATAATGGTAGGATACGCAGTAGCTGCAGCGATCTTTATTCAGCCCAAGGGTTTCGCCGGCATCATCGCTTTTGTAACTCTTATTCTGGCCCTCATTCTTCCAATCGGAAATAACATAAGCACCACCGGAACAGTTGGAGGACTTGCTTTTTTAGATGTCTATGAAGGACTACAAGGACAAGGTGAAATAGCCCAGCGCTCTCTCGGGCCTGTAGTCCTCAACCTTGGGCAAATTCCTCTCAGACTTACTCGACTCGCGCTTCTCCAAACTGAAAACCTCTACCTATTTTTGGGGAGTATTATTGCGGCTCCTGCGTTCTTCGTTGCCCTACTACACAACTTTAAGAAACCTTCGATCGCCAACTTCCGATGGGTTTTATTCCTTATGTGGATTTGCGCCGCATTTGGCATGGGAATTTTTGGCCTCAAAAATGGTGCTCAATCCTACAACCAACTTCATATCCTTTTCGCTCCACTGATGGCGGCATATGGGCTGGCTCTCATCACAGTTCTCTGGGGCCGACTTGATATTTTCGATTCTGCTCCGTTCTTGCGAAATGCTCACCTTATCGTTCTTGTTGCGATTTCTGCAGGTCCTTACCTTTTGAAAACTCCCTTCGACGCATATAATTTACTCAAACAGGGTAACTCCAATCAACAGTTCCCTCCAAACTACCCTCCCTATGCCCCTAGCGTGTTAGACGATTCGATTGTAGCCTTCAGTGACGAAGAAGAAATTGTTTTTACAGACCAACCTGCCGCTGTGGCATGGTACACAGACCGCCCCTCTATTCTTTTACCCTTCCGGCTTGAGTCGATGGAGGAACTTGAAGATATGGCCGATGCCGAAGGTCGGGATATCGCGGGAACACTCATTACCCCAAAATCAAATGGTGAGCGAACCCTCTCAGGATTAGCTAGGAACTACGGCGATTATCTTTCCATTATGCTAGATGGTTGGGCCGCGTCGGCCTCTGGAACAGGAGACCCTCGTCTAGTCAGTAGAAATGATAAAGACATGCAGGACTTTTTCGGACGCTACCCATATACAAATTTCCTCCTATTTCAGGGTGATCCTATGATTTACTACAGCTCTCGTCGATTAGATAAATAACCTACTCGATACTAAGCAACCTCTCATGGCCAAAAAATCGACTAAACCTAAACCCGATCTTCCCTTTGAGGAAGCCGCGGCCCGCATAGAAGAGCTTATTTCTAAAATCGAAGGAGAACAACTGCCGCTCGCCGAACTTCTTGCCAATTGCGAAGAAGGTCACAGCCTCATTTCTCATTGCGAAAACCTTCTTTCCAATGCTCAAGAACGGCTTGAAGTCATGCTAATTCAGGATGACAACACCGAACCCTCCAACGACAAATCGACTTCTAAAAACTCGTCCGATGACATCTCCCTCCTCTGATTCTCCTTCCGTCCTCGATGAATGCCCTCTTCTCAAAGGCATAAAAACGCCTGCCGATGTTAAGGCTGTTCCGGAAGAAAAACTCCCTGAGCTAGCTGAAGAAGTCCGAAACACCCTCATCAATTCTCTTGCAAATACTGGGGGCCACCTTGGTCCTAACCTCGGAGTCGTTGAGCTTTCTATTGCTCTGCATCGCGTTTTCGAAACTCCCACCGACCAATTCGTCTTCGATGTCGCTCATCAAGGTTACGTCCACAAAATGCTTACTGGCAGAGCTGATCGTATTGACACCATTCGACAATACGAAGGCCTAAACGGATTCCTTCTGAGGACAGAATCCGAGCATGATAGCTATGGAGCAGGGCATGCAGGCACCGCTCTCTCTGCTGCACTTGGAATGGCCGCAGCTCGAGATCAAAAAAACGAAGACAATCATGTTGTCGCAGTAGCAGGAGATGCCGCCTTTACCTGCGGTCCAACTTTGGAAGCGCTTAACAACATTGCCGAGACGACCAAACGGTTCATCGTCGTGCTCAATGACAATGAATGGTCAATCGATAAAAATGTCGGAGCCATCGCCAAACATTTTAATGCTCTCCAGACACATTCTACCTATTCAGCAGTTCGTGACAAAGCCTCCGAATTCGTAGAAAAAATAGCAGGCCGCGGAGTAAGAAAATTTGCTCACAAAATTGAACGTTCTGCAAAAAATCTTCTCTTTCCTAATGTCCTTTTCGAAAAATTTGGCCTCCGCTACTTTGGGCCTATCGATGGCCATGACCTAGAGCTCTTGACCCGCACCTTCGAATATCTCAAGCGTCAAGACGAACCCGTCATTCTCCATATCATCACTGAAAAAGGCCGAGGCTATCAACCGGCACTTGACAAACCGGGGAAATTTCATGGTCTTGGACCCTATAACGTTAAAGATGGAACAACCGCCTCTGGAGACCCCACTTTCTCAGAAATTTTTGGCCGTCAAATAACCAATTTCGCCAAAGAGGATAAAAAAATCGTGGCCATCACCGCAGCCATGCCAGGAGGAACCAAACTTGAGATCTTCAAAAAAGAAATCCCTGAACGATACTACGATGTCGGGATTGCTGAAGAGCACGCAGCTCTCTTTGCCAGTGGGATCGCCACTCAAGGCTTGCGCCCATTCTTAGCCATTTACAGCACCTTTATGCAACGAGCATTCGACATGATTGTGCATGATATCGCCCTACAAAATCTCCCAGTCCGACTCTGCATGGATCGCGGAGGACTTTCTGGCGACGATGGACCCACGCACCACGGACTCTTCGACATCGGTTATCTTCGGCACATTCCGGGCCTCATCCACATGCAGGCAAAGGACGAGGATGAATTCGTTGATATGCTTTGGACCATGGCTCAATACGACGATGGCCCCACCGCGATCCGCTACCCCCGCGGAACGGGAATCGGCTCCAAGCCGAAAGACAAGCCCGTTCTCTTGGAAATCGGTAAAGGAGAACTTGTGAGATCCGGAAGTGATATCTGCCTCATTGGACTAGGAGACCTCTTCGCCATGGCCGAAGAGACGGCAGACCGTCTCAAGGAACAAGGCTACAACGTCTCCCTCATTAATCCTCGCTTTATCAAGCCGCTCGACTCCAAACTCATCGTTGAGGAGGCTAAAAAGGCAAAAATCGTCTGCACCTTCGAGGACCACGTCCTTCTTAACGGCTTTGGAGCCAGCATTATCGAACTCCTCCATGACGAAGGCCTAACAGTTCCCGTTGAAAGAATTGGCTGGCCTGACGAATTTGTCGAACATGGCAAGCCTGACGTCCTCCGCAAAAAACACGGCCTCACCGTTGAGAATGCCCTCTCTAAAATCGCTTCTCACCTTCCATCTATCGCAGCGAGCGCATAGATGAGAAAATTTTTCTCTCTACCAGAGAGAGACTTCCTTACTCTCTTTTTCCTCGCCCTACCCTCTTCCGATCCTCCAAGATCGCTCGTATGAAAGAGCGTCGCGTGGAAGCTGTTACAGTGAAAGAATTCTTCGAGAATCATCGCGAAGAACTCCAACTTAAAATCATTAGCTGCCAAAGCGGATTTGAGCGAAGAATCGAAGAATCTGCTCCAAATCGTCCTGGGTTAGCTCTCGCAGGATTCTTTGCCTACTTTGCAAAATATCGCATGCAAGTTCTGGGAAACTCCGAAGTCTCTTACCTCTCAAAACTAGACGATAAGACCCGTATAAAAAGATTCAAAGCCTTCTGTGAAGAAGAGCCACCCTGTCTCGTAGTTGCTCGTTCCCATCCCTTCCCTGCCGACCTTATCGAAGTAGCTGACGCTCATGACATCACGGTTTTCTCCTCCCCCATGGTTACTATGCAATTTCTCAACGTAGCCACCCACTGCCTCGAATCCGACCTTGCACCCACTACCACTCTTCATGGGGTTATGGTAGACTATCGAGGCATAGGTGCTTTACTGATGGGAAAATCTGGTACTGGAAAAAGTGAGACCGCCCTTGGCCTCTTAGAAAAAGGAGCCGCCTTAGTCGCTGACGACATGGTTCACATCAAAGCACTCGGAGGGGAACTCATCGCTTCATCTCCGGAGCTTTCTCGTGGTTATATTGAAATGCGCGGCATAGGAATCATTAACGTTGCTAATCTCTATGGCCTTTCCGCCATTCGCCCCACAAAACGTCTTGATCTCATCGTTCGCCTCACCAGTCAATCTGACCTCAACGAAGTCGATCGTGTCGGAATTAAGCGACAAAAGGAGAATATTCTTGGGGTTGATATTCCCACGGTAGAGGTTCCAGTAGCTCCTGGCCGAGATACCGCAAGACTCGTATCAGTGGCGGCTCTTGACCTCCAACTGCGCAAACTCGGCTACGATATGGCAGATGAATTCAATCAAAAGCTCCTCGCTAAAATGAATCCTGACCTCTAACTAACTCACCCTTTTCCTCAGTAAATTTTATTTTTCCTACTATGACCTTCAACCTAGGCCACCTCACCCTCTTCCGCTTCAATGGGCCCGATTCCGCTCGCTATCTCAGCGGCCAGGTCACTCAAAAAATCGAAGACCTCCAACCAGGCGAAAGCCGCCATGGATTTCTTTGCGACGCCAAAGGACGAATCCAATTTGACATCACCATCGCTCGAATCAACAACGACTACTTCATCTCTCAAGACGGTGGCGACCGAACTGAACTCGAAGCTCGTCTTACTCGCTACCTCATCGCTGACGACTGTGAAGCAACCGATGTATCGGACGACTACTTCCTTCGCCACTCGTTCTCTCCCGAAGGTCCTATCAACCGCTTCGGCCAACAAGGGGAAGATAAGTTCATCGAGCGAACTAACGAAGATGTTACATTCAGTGATCCAAAAGAACTCAACACACACCGTATATCAAAAGGCAGACCCGCTTTCCCCGATTTTTTGGAAGCCTTCCCTGCCGAAACGGGGTTAGAAGATGAATTCATTTCCTACGCAAAAGGCTGCTACCTCGGTCAAGAAGTCATTTCGAGAATGAAGCGCGCCGGCAAAACAAATCGCCAACTTCGTTTCATTCAACTCTCAGGTCCCCTCTCGGCCAAACAAGACGACCTCTTCTTTTACCCCCCTACTTCCGAAGAAGAAGCCGACACCTCTAGTAAGCCCTTACTCAAAATCACATCTCTAGACTTATCTTCTTCTGAGCCTCGCCCTGCTCTCGGATACCTCAGCACCCGCTACTCGGGAGAATTCTTACTTTCCCCTTCCGGAGCAAAAGCAAAGTTCATTAAAAGTTCTAACCTATAGAACTACACTACCAAAGAAAATCGAAGCAAGGAATGTCCAGTTCACCCCTATCACCCCACCAGCTCTGGCTGATTTCACTCTCAGAGCCATTAACAACGAAAAACGACGATTCATCCGCTGAATTAGCCAGCGGTCTTGCGGATAGCGCTCAAATCTTGAGTGATTGGTGGAATATCGAAAATCGAGAACAACTCCTTTCGACCCTGAATTGGCTGAAGTCTGAGGGACACCGAAAAGCCTGGCGACAAAAGAATGGCTTGAGCCCCAATGATTCAGAGCAAAGCCGGTTCCTAGCTTGGGATTACGGTCGTTTCGCTTCTCTTGTCAGATGGGGAACTCGAGCAGAACTACTGACCTCCGAAGAAGGCTGGGAACACCTACAAAGAATCGAAACTACGATATCCGATTCTTTCTCCTCTTGGAAAGATTACCTTGAAGACTATGCTTCCGGTCACTCCCAGTGGTCTTCTGAGCCAGCCCAACAAAAAGACACTCGAGAAAGCGTGGAAGCGGCCTTGTCCAAAAAACTCCCAGAATGGTCCCCTTCACCGACACACGCTTCCCAAAAAGCCATGAGCCTCTGGCAGGTTGCTCTCCTATTTCTAGGTTTAGTGATTATCGGAGGGGGCGTCTTGGCATGGGCTTTATTCAGATAAGGAAGCTCATTAGTAGACGCACATCTATTAGAAGCTCCACAGAAGGCAGAGACGGCTACTCCTTCAACGGATAAGTTCTAATTAAAATCTTCCTGCCCCCAAATAATGGCATTGCGCATCGCGTAAGCCAGATGAGTATGAACTCCCGAAATGTAAGCCTTATTACTTTGATGCTTACCCTGCTTCAGACTACTCAACCGATCGATAAGGTTTTTGCACTGCTGTAACAAACCCGAAGCATAATTTTCCACTCCGGGACGCTTCTTAAAGTATCCTGCATGAACCGCTTTTGAACGGGTAATCAGACCGTCCAATTTAGATTTAAGTTCATCAGTCATTCCCCCATCAACACTAGCGTAAAGCTCATCTTGGAGAGCAAGGTAATCAATTCTGATTTGCAACAGTTCCTTAGTCTCCTCTGGGTAACGGGCCAATACATTCTTGCCTTTAATTTTCACGATGGTCGCCACACTCGGAGTCTTGATCTCTTGCCCCACACGGACACTTGTCGCTTTCACACCGTTCCAAAGTTCGATCAACGGAAAATACTGCGAGCTTCCATAACGGTCCGAAGCCACTTTTCCTAAGGTATCCCCGGAAGAGATCTTATAAGCCTCTTTCCCCAAAATCTCTGCGAGGTCCAAGGTCTCCACATCTATCAGAGGATCCGCCTTTGCCGCCTCAATCGCTGCTTGGCGAGCCTCTTCTTCCAAGCGTTTCGCTTCAGCCTCCTCCTCAAGCTTGCGCCGCTTTTCCTCTTCGGCCAAACGAGTCTTTTCGGCTTCTTCTCTCAAGTCATCCAAAGATGGCTTCACCAGCTCATGAATATCTTGGGAAAATAAACTTCCCGACAGCATCATCAGAATGAAAACAGGTTTTTTACAAAAATTCATGGGGAGACATTTATGAACCACCTTTCTTTACCGAAACAAGACCATTCTTATTCACCAAATTCCTCCAAATTCTCCTCGACCAAGATTTCCCTTTTCACAATTTGACCAGCGCTCAGATAAAAGTAACCTCCTTATCGATGCCTCGTCGCCTTTTTTTGGCCCTGCTCAGCCTACTCTATTCTTTCTCTCTGGTCTCCTGTATCGAAGGAGAAGAGGAAATTTGGCTCAATGCCGATGCCTCTGGTCGCATTAAATTCAAAGGAAGCTTCCCCCTTATAGCCCTCGCTCAAGCCGGAGACCTCAATAAGCTAGTTGAACAAGCCAAACTAGCCGACCAAAACAACGACAATATCGAAATCGATCATTTCAGAACTCATATCAGCGGCAATAAGTTCCACTTGGAGATCGAACTTTCTTTCAAAAACGCTCTAAAACTTGAGCAAGCCCTCATTGACTGCCGCGATCCCGCAACCCCAGAAAAAAAATCGATCCCTGAAGTCCTTATCGGTAAAATCGATGTTCAGGTTCGATTTCCCAATCTCACCTACCAGCGAAAGATCGACCCTTCCAGCCTAATACCTAAGGAAGCCACAGGCCCTCTCACTCAAAATCTTCTTGGCGACTCAAAGCTCACCTACATTCTTCATCTTCCAGAACCAGTAAAAGCCCACAACGCCGATTTTCTCTCCCCCGACCGCAGAACCCTTAAATGGCAGATTCCTGTATCCACCCTCATAGCCGAACCGGTCGAAATGAACTTCGAGAGCACTGTCCCGAACTCGACTCGCTACCTTTTTATCCTAATCGGTCTTCTTTCTCTGCCTATTCTCGCGATTTTCATCTGGTTCCGCTTCCGAAAGAAAAAGCACGAAAGAACCTAAAAGTAACAACCCCCCACTCTTCACCTTTTGAAAGTAGCCACGGTCTCGTGGGTATCCTTTCCCTAAAATCGTGCCTGGCGTTACTCAGCCTCTAGCCCCAGGCGAAAAACTCCCCTTCGCCTCTCGCCTATCCGACCAAGTAAACCGAGTCATTTCTGGCCTATCACCTGCTTGGGAAATTAGTCCCTAAAAGCCCACCAATCCAATGAAAGGAGAAAATTCTCAAAATCCGTGATTCATAAACAATTTCCCGAAACTGGACCCAAAAAAATACGGAAACTAATATGAGGAACATGCTCTCAAAACGATTATGAAACTTTCAACTCCTTTAAACTGCGCTTGCTTCTTCTCGAAGAATCTAGCCTCAAGAATCGCTTTGAGCTCCTGCTCCATAACACTGGCCCCAAAAAAAGGCTAATAAACTAAACCGTGCATTTTTTCGTATTGATTCCGTGACTTTTATAGCCTAGCTGCTGTCTAAACCTTTAGAAACAATAAGTTCTCACTTAACAGTAAGTTCTCAGTTTAATGATCATACGACAACGCAAAACATCCCCAATCTTATGAAAACCGCAATATTTTCCGATATACACGCTAACCTTTCAGCTCTCGAAAGCGTCCTCTCGGACGCTCACTCTCAGGGCGTGGAAAACTTTGCCTGTCTAGGAGATGTTGTCGGCTACGGCCCTAATCCTGCTGATTGTATTGCACTTTTGCAAAAGATTGATTGCGTCTGCGTGAAAGGTAATCATGACGACGATGCCTCCAACAACCGCGTCCTCGATAATTTAAACAACGAAGCTCGCCAATCACTTGAATGGACAAGAGAAAGCCTCAGCGATTCGCAAAAGAGTTGGCTTGCCGATCTTCCCTATACACGTCGTCTAGGACGTAACCTTCTTGTTCATGCTGCCGCAGAATCCCCTGAAAGCTGGCCTTATATCCGGAATAAATTTGATGCTCAGGCCGCATTACATGCTCAGTCTGCTCCCGTCTGCTTCTTTGGCCATACTCATATTCCAGTTTCTTACGGCCTCAGTGGTGAAAAAGTAAGCGCTCTCAAGGAGAGCACAGTTTCTCTTGAAGGCTCATCAAAGTTCCTTGTAAACGTCGGATCCGTTGGTCAACCAAGAGATGGGTTTACAGAAGCCTGCTACGTAGTGTATGATACGTCCACGAAGTTGATTGAGTATCGACGAGTTCCTTACGACATCAGCCAAACAGTTAGTGAAATTCATCGAGTTGGACTTCTTCCAAGTCTCGCTGAGCGCCTTTCACAAGCTGCCTAAGCTGATTCCCCCTATCCCACCAAATAAAACTAATGGCAGACTACACCTATTTCCAGGTGCAGCGCGGCTCTATCGTGAGCGACTGCATGGAAGAAACCTACGAATTTATCAATCAGAACCTCGAGTTCTTCTATCACAATCTTAAGGATATTAAGGAAGCGATCGGTTCAGACGGGCCTTTCACCTTCATCTCCCATGAGGATCGATGGTCGTTTGCTTGTCGCGTCGACCGCTCAGAACTCGGCCGTATAGCTGCGGGACAAGGATTTATTACTGAAGGCGCAGATTGTCCGTATAACGACATCATTAGCAAGCTAGACGAAGTTGAGTAAACCTCTTCCGAAACACTATTTATTGCCATGATTGACGAAAAACTTATCGATCTGTTTTACCAAAACGACTCCGTCGAAGGAGTCGCGGTCTTCTCCTCAGCCGGCCAGCTCATCGAGAACCAGCTCGCCCTAGGGGAAAGCACCTTGGAAAAAGTTGGTGTATCCATTGCCAGGATTCGTAATGATCTTTCTGTCGCTGAACGCCAAATGTTCGGCTTTGCCCTGAAAGCTGAAAAGATTCTTCTTCAAATCATCATTCATGATGAGCAAATCATTCTTCTTCAGCTCACCCCTAACAGTGACCTCAATGAGGTCTATCTTAAGATTATCTCCGCCCTCGGTAAATTGGGTGGAAGCCAGAGCAAGAAGCCTACTCTTCCTGCCCCGCCAGAGTCGACTCCTCAACAACCAGCTGAAACAGCAGCACCCGAAGCCGCTCCCGGCTCCCTTCTTTGGAGCGACTATGAGCCTGTCCTCCTCAAGCTTCTCAAAAGCGTTGCCCCCGGCGGCCTGGCAAAGAAAATGCTCACGGATGGAGCTGCCGAAGTCGGCTACTCACCTGACTCCGGCGTCCTCACCCTCGACGAAGCGGCTCTTGTTGGCCAAGCTGCGGTGAATAAAATCCCGAATGCTGCACGCCGTAAGATTGTCATAAAAGAATTCGCAAGCATCCACAAAAAGCTGGCTTCTTAGTCCCAGCTTTCTCAAAAAAAATATGACTTTTCTCAGAGGAATGCTCTCTGAGATCAACCCCACCATTTGGCTGGCTTAAATTCTGCTCGGCCAAAAACCTCCTAATACTACTGTGAAAAAACTAAAGTTACTGTCCGTCCTACTCTTTCTAGGACTTTCCGGTTCCGCATTTGCTCAAGATGCCGGGTCAAGCAGCATTGAAAAGGCTGACTATGGTTTCATCTTCATCGCTGCTGTCTTGGTTTTCCTAATGCAAGCTGGTTTCTGTCTCTTGGAGATGGGCTTCTCTCGCTCCAAGAACGCCATCAACATCGTCATGAAAAACATGTGTGACCTAGGTGCTGGAGCCCTTGGTTACTTCCTTGTGGGATTCAGCCTCATGTTTGGTTGGACCCAAGGCGGATTTGTTGGCCTTGGCAACTTCGGATTCAATTCTGAGTTTGGCGGTGAGCATCCAATCTGGATCTTCTTCCTCTTCCAGGTCATGTTCGCTGCTGCTGCAGCAACTATTTCGTCTGGAGCGATGGCCGAACGAACCTATTTCCCTGGCTACCTCGTCTATGCAGCTATTGCCTGTACTTTCATCTACCCACTCCTTGGCCATTGGGCTTGGGGTAGTCTCGGCGGAGATTTTGGATTCGGTGGAACCGAAGGCTGGCTTGAAACTCTAAAATTCAAAGACTTTGCAGGTTCGACGGTAGTTCACGGTATCGGAGGAGCCTTTGCTCTCGCAGGTATCATCGTGATTGGGCCTCGTAAAGGTCGCTTTCTTGAAGATGGCTCTGCTCGTATCTTTCCTGGGCACAACATGCCTTTGGCTGCTCTCGGGTTCTTTCTCCTTTTCTTCGGATGGTTCGGCTTCAATGGTGGTACGAATCTTACAGCTGATGCAGCCGTCGGCGCTATCTGCACAAACACTCTTCTTGCTGGAGCGGCGGGCCTTGTCGGAGCCATGATCATCCACTGGATTGTGAAGGGTTGGGCTGACGCCGAAATCGCGATGAACGGAGGTCTCGGTGGTCTCGTTTCCATCACTGCCTGTTGTAATTGCGTTGCTCCTTGGGCAGCCATTATTATTGGTATTGCAGCAGGCCTGATCATTGTCTTCGGAGAAGGTATTCTTAGGAGCTTTCGTATTGATGATGCTGTCGGAGCGGTTCCAGTTCACCTCTTTTGCGGGTTCTGGGGCACCCTTTGCGTCAGTATCTTCAACACCTCAACACCTTTCGAAACTCTTCATATCCAGGCCCTTGGTG
Organism: uncultured Roseibacillus sp.; assembly: GCA_964444495.1. Taxonomy (GTDB): domain Bacteria; phylum Verrucomicrobiota; class Verrucomicrobiia; order Verrucomicrobiales; family Akkermansiaceae; genus Roseibacillus. The sequence goes on from CAYUHN010000052.1 coordinate 13,724, forward strand.
GACTAGTGATTCCAATCTCAGCCTTTGCTCTTTCTTTCGTAGTCTTCAAAATCATCAACGCGACCGTCGGACTCCGAGCGCCAGAAGAAGCGCAGGATCAAGGACTCGACTTTGCCGAGCACTCCGCGACTGCTTACCCCGACTTCACGATTAACTCAGACGAAGACTAATCGCTTCTCGCCTTAAAAAATTCACTTCAAAAAAGCCGATGACCTGCTTGTCATCGGCTTTTTTTTGATCCTTTTTTCAAACAGTCGAGTTGATTGATTGCCAGCTGGTCTCCAGTCCATAAGAGTTCCTCCAGTGGAAGAGAACGTCACGATACAAGGTCCCTCGATAGCCCTCGTCGCACCTCGCAACCTCACCGATGCCTGCATAGCCACGCCAGCTTTCCGGGCTGTAGCACGAGCTCACCCCAATGCGATGGTCACGGTACTCTGCCCCAAACCCCATACCGCGCTCTGGCAGATTCACTTTCTAAACGTCCTCCCTTACGAGGCGGACGCCGATGTGCAAAAGCTCACGGAACGATTTCAAAGCAGCACCTTTCACAGTGCTCTCATCTTTGAAGACTCCCCTGCCGCCCGTGCTCTCTGCCGCCTACAGGTTCCACAGCGCCTCGGATTCAATCTTCCTGAGCTCAATAAAATTCTCACCAATCCGATTTCTCTGCCCCGCGAAAACGGACCTCTCCCCCATCGTATCGATCGCTACCTCGACCTCGCCGAACATCTAGCCTGCTCTCCTCGCGAAGCAGGTAACTTCAGCCCTCCCCCTCTTCCTCCACGTCCTCCTCGCCCTCGTCTCGCGCTAGCTCCCGACACCGAATTAGGTCCTGCTGCGGAATGGCCAATTCATCATTATAAGAGCCTCATCGAACTTCTCAAAGACACTCTCGATCCCGAGGTCTTTATCATTTCTATGCCTGACGCAGCTTCTCTTGCTGACGCCCTCACCCAAAGCCTAAACCCAAACGCAAATGCTGAACAGCTGCAGCAACCCAGTGACTCCGACTTCAGCTTTTCCCTCTCCTCCCTTTGCGAAGTTCTCCCCACCTTCTCTGCCCTAGTCACCCCCAACGGTCACTTGGCTCACCTCGCCGCACATCTAGGGCTCCCTACCGTCACTCTTTTTGGACCTCAACACCCAGCTCAGCAGCGCCCTCTCGGCAAAATTCATGAGAGTCTCTCATCGTATGCAGAATGCAGCCCTTGCAATCTCCACAAATGCCCTCTTGATCACCGCTGCCTCAGCGAACTCAGCCCTCAGCGAGTTCTCGAAAAAGTGAAGAAAGTCATCTCCATAAAAAGATGAACAAAAATACCAAGAGGGCCTAAAAGCTCTGTTCTGTAAAATTTACAAAAAACCCTTCCTTTTATAACCCCAATCTCTTCTTTCATTCTTTACACCTCACGGCCCTGATTAATTCTATTGGGTCATGAAACTTCAACGTGCGATTCTTCTAAGCCTCGCTTTCACCTTCTCGCTTTCACTCTCTGCCGAGATATCCCCCCCTGACCCGAAAGTTGCTCGCTACCATCAACTTCTTCTTAAACGCCCCGATAGTAAAACCCTCTTTGAACGCTTCATAGACTCCTGGCTCGACCACGAAAGCAAAGAAAACCTGGAAACCTTTCTCTCCGAAAGCGCTCAAGCGGGAGGGGCTTCCGAATGGCAACTTCTGGCCACCTACTTCGACTATATGGGGCAAGAGGAAAAAGCTCTCGAAGCACTCTCCCAAGCACTCCTCATAACTCCCGACGATGCGGCGCTCCTCTGCTCTCGTGCTAAACTTAAAGCTCGCCTATTAGATTTTGAGAATGCCCTCCTCGATCTTGAGCAATGTGAAGAAGCCATAGGCGAGGAAGCTCTCACCCTTCGCGGTACTTGGTTAGCCCGTCTTGGCAAACCCGAGGAAGCGGTGGCCGCTTGGAATCAACTCCTTGCCCAAAAGCCCCAAGATCAAGAACTCCGCGAAGACCTTGTCGAACTACAAGTCGATGAAGGGCTCTATCCACAAGCTCTCGAAACAGCTCAAGAACTCGCAGAAAACACCAAAGACCCCTATCAAAAGGCCATTCGTCTTCTTCGTGTCGCTGATATCCAGAACCTCTCAGAAGACCGTGACGCCAGCGTTGTCACCTATCGCAAAGTTCTCAGCATGACCGGGGAGGACTCTTGGCTCGAACGTGAAGTCCTAGCTCAACTCGATACCCAATTCAAACGCACCAGTGACACCGCCGGATTACGTGAACTTTATAGCTCTCTTAGAGAAGAACATCCTCAGCGAGTGAGTCTCCGAAAAGCTCTCGCCAAGCAAATGCTTGTAAGTGGAGAAACAGACGAAGCTCTCAAGCTCTTTCAAGAAGTGATTCAAATGACTCCCGGCGACAATGAAAACCGTCGCGAATTAGTCACCTTGTTAGAATTCGCTGAACGCTATTCCGACGCCATTATTGAACTCGAAGTTCTCATTCGAGACGAACCAGAAAAACCCGATAACTATGAACAACTCGCCCGCCTTCACGAACTGAACAAAGACAAAAAAGGCCTGAAATCTGCTATTCAGAAAGTCCACGAACTCCGTGCCAACACCCCTGCGGGCCTTCTTTCTACCGCCAGTCTCTACGAACGCTTCAACCTCCGAGAAGAAGCTGACGCCCTGCTTCGTGAAGGGCTCACAACCTTCCCCGAAGCTTCCGGTATCAGCGAAGCCCTCGCCTCATTCTTAGCATCGCCACTTTGTTCCGAAGAGGAACAGGAAGAAGCCACTCAAATCTGGCTCACCATGGCAGAAAATGCCGACGCCGAACAACTCCTCCGCGTGGCCCGCTCATTGCTCAGTCACCGTCGCTCTTCAGAAACCTTCGAACTTCTTAGTAACCGAATCGATGAATTCCCAAATGATCTCCTTCTCTTGCAACAACTATGCACTGCCGCGCAAGTCAGTGATCACGGCGAAGAAGCGTTCCCCTATTCCCAACGCCTCGTCGAACTCGCCGAAACACCCACCGACCTCGAATCAGCTCTCGCTATTGTCACCAAGCTCACTCGCCAAATAGATCTTGAGCCCATCATCGAAAACCTAGTAGCACTCCCCCCCTCTACAGCCACCCAGTGGTGTCTCCTCGCCGAACTCCAACAACTCTTTGGACAAATTGACGAGAGCAACGCTTCCCTCGCTCAAGCCCAAATCCTCAACAACGGTCCACTTGTCCTAACCCAAAAAATTCGGCTTCTCCAATCCCAAGGACAGCTCACCGAAGCTTGTCAAGTGATGCAGACCCTCACTGAAAGCCCAGAAGGAGAGCGCCCTATTTATCTACGTAAACTCATCAAGCTACTCTCAGAAAACGCCCAAACCGATGAAGCTCTCCTACAGGTAGAACGTTGGAAACGCATTGCTCCTGCAGATAAAAACGCATGGTTAGAACGTGCTCGCCTCTTAACCGAAAAAGGTGATCTTGAAGAAGCCACCGAGGAACTTCGTCGGGCCACTTCCAAATTCGACGAAGACGAATCACTCGTCCAAAAACTCGCCGAAGCTTTTCTCAACAGTGGTGAAACCGCCGAATCTCGTCGCCTCTATCGCAAACTCTACGACGAAACCAAAGACCCCGTAGCCAAGTCACGTTGGATGCGTTTTCTTGCTCAAATTGCCACTCAAGATGGACGACTCAACGATCTTATCTCAGAATTCGATCGGCGTAGTCGCCGCAGCGGCACCGATATCGCTCCCCTTCTTGCGCTTGCCAGCATCCACCAAGAAACAAACGATTTTTCTGCCGAAATCGAATCATTACAAGAAATCCTCCGCCGCCAACCACAACTCCTCCGCACCGCCTTTCGACTTGCCGATCTTCAGCAGGAAAATTTTGATTTTGATGGGGCCTTGAACACTCTTCAGAGTATCGCGGCTCAAGACGAATCGGGAAAAGCCACTAACCGCCTTGTCTCTCTCTATTTCACCATGGGTGATACCGAGAAAGGACTTGCCCTACTACGCCAACAACAAGC
>CAYUHN010000053.1:0-17704 GCA_964444495.1 uncultured Roseibacillus sp.
CTGCTTCTACTTACCGTGGAACTGACAAACGAGGCGGAGCCAATGGAGCGCGCATCCAGCTCGCTCCTCAAAAATTCTGGGAAGTTAATGAGCCCGCCGAACTCGGCAACGTGCTCACTATTCTCGAAGGCATTCAGCAAAACTTTAATAGCTCGAGTAGCAAAACCGTCTCCCTCGCAGACCTCATCGTTTTGGGTGGTTGCGCCGCAGTTGAAAAAGCAGCAAAAGACGGTGGATTCGATATCACTGTCCCCTTCGCACCTGGTCGCACCGACGCAACAGCTGAACAGACCGACGTCGAGTCTTTCGCCGTTCTCGAGCCCCTCAACGATGCTTTTCGGAACTACTTCAAAGAGACCTACGGTCGCTCTGAAGAAGAGGTCCTCCTTGACCGTGCCAGCCTTCTTACCCTGAGCGCTCCCGAAATGACTGTCCTCCTCGGAGGCCTCCGCGTCCTCGAAGTCAATCATGCTCAGTCACCTCTCGGCGTCTTCACTACCCAACCTGGAGTACTCAGCAACGATTTCTTCACTAACCTTCTCGACATGTCTGTGGAGTGGAAAAAGTCTGAACAATGCGAGCACTTCTTCGAAGGCAAAATCCGTGGCAGTGATGCTGTCAAGTGGACCGCTAGCCGCGCAGACCTCGTCTTTGGCTCCAACTCCCAGTTACGCGCTATCGCCGAAGTCTACGCTTGCGACGACTCCCCCGCAAAGTTCGTTCAAGACTTCGTTAAAGCTTGGGACAAAGTCATGAGTCTCGACCGCTTTGACCTCGCTTAAGGGGCTACTTTACTATCCTCATAACGGCAGCTGGAACTCCTTCCCGCTGCCGTTTTTATTTTAAATTTTGTTGCGAGAGACCCAATTTAGCTCTCAGGGCAAAGATAAAAGGCTTTGTATCTTCCTCTCCGCGAAAGCGAAAAAGGGTAAGAGCTTTCCCTACCGCTACTAGACTCGCCGCATACCGAGGTTCACCGTTGGTAGCTCCAACACAATGATATTCCACCCTATCAAGCTCTAGCCGATCAACGGTCTGCCGAGACACCACTTCCCCATCAAGCCGACGCTTCAAAAGCTCTACCTGATGAGTATCAGCTCGCACAACCGTCTCTTTTCGCCTGCGTGAATTCCGAAAACAAAGGCCATAAAGACAACCACTAAAGAGAACACTCGCAATCAACAACCAGACGATTCGAAAGACTCCCGCTTCTTTCATAAGCGTAATACCGACAGCAAGAAAAATCGCCCCGACGAAAAGTCCTATCAACAATCCTGAAAGCGCCGCCGGTTTCTTTGCTGGCAAGATGAGCTCAAAATTGTCTTCTACATCTCCAACCTCAGAACTCACCTCACTCGATTGCTTTTCCAAGCCCAATAGTGCTTTCAACTCGGCAAGCAACCATCCTTTTTCATCGTTCTCTAGAGAAACCCCAAACTTCAAAGGCTTCCCCTCAACGTGATCAATTTGAATCCCATACTGAGGAACATCATTCGATTCATAAAAAGACTGCAAACTCACCTTCTCCACGCTCGCCTCTTCTACCGAACGAGTCCTTATCCACTTCCGAAAACGCTTGGTTAGAACAACTCGACCTCCTTCCACTAGAAGCAAAGCCTCGCTGTATTTCAATAAAAAGGCGAAAGCGAGCATTGCCAATCCGACCCCCGTGAAGAGACTCAAAAATAAGGACAAAAATACCTTACCCCAAAGTCCCTCAGGATCTCCTTGCAAAAACCCGGAAACAACAACGACCACAAAGAAGGAAGTGAACGCGAGCCAACAAATAGAGAAAATAAGCAAGCCTCCCGACTTACCCGAGGAAGGAATCTCGAAAGCAGTCCCTCCACTAGACAATGCCTTTTTCCTAATCTCCGTTCCTCTCGGAGGACTACCCACAACTCCATTCTCGATACTCCTCTCAGGACTGTAGCTCATCCAGGCACTAGCCGTCGCCTGATAGCCACATTTTCTACACTGGAGAAGATCCCCTCTTTTCTCGACCTCCTTCTCATCACATTTGGGGCAAATACCCTGAGAGCCCGCTAAGTTGAGAATCCATTGGGTCACACGATCTCCTAAGCTCATGATGAATCTAAATTCCACAAAATCCTACAAGCGATGCTAGCAACAATCCAGCTTAGCTTCTCTAGAACTAGAAGAGTAACCGGAGCGCCCGAATGCTCACCTCACTGTCCCAACACTCTCAGTTCATAAAAAACCGTCATCTTCCAATTTAAAGTTCTTCGTTTTTCACCTTTTTCCTTTTCAATCCTCTGCAATGCGATCACGGCTTGTTTTTCTGTTCCTTTTCATTCTCGCTTGCTCAGGGGGGGGATTAGCATTTGTGCATCTAACGCAGAACAATCTGGAAACAATCTTCGGAAAATCCGCCCTACCTGACAACGCACCCCTCTTCCAAATCGAGCAACAGCTGGTGCAACGAATCAGTATTACCTCCCGAGGCCGGGCCCGACATTATGAGGAGCGTCAAGGACAGTGGGTTCTACTCGAAGGCAAAAATTTTGATCGAGCCGACCGTGTCGCCATGGAAACTCTCGTCGCTTTCGCTGCCGAAGCTCAAATCGTGGCCAGCTTCCCTGCCAATCGAGAGAATATTGAAAAAATGGGTCTCAATGGCCCCAAGGCTAAAATTCGAATGTCCACTCCAAAAGGGCGTCTTGTGGCTGATTTTAAGATAGGCAAAAAAAGCGTTTGGAACCGACAAATCCCTCCCCCCGAGCCTTCAGCCAAAGCAATCAACTTGCCTTCAATCTATCTTCAACCTGAAGGCTCAAAATTCATCTATTTATGTAGCGCGCAATTCCTTCCAGATGTGCTAGAAAACGGCTTTGGGATTCAACGCGATTTACGCCCGTTTTTCTTTCCTCCTGAACTTCTCGCTGAAATCACAGTAGAGCGACCAAATGGTAAACTCGTGGTAGCTCGCCCCGATCTTCTCGAAAATTGGCGTATTACAAAACCCTACCAATTGGATGCGGACGATGATGCCATCAAAGAGCTTATCGGAGGCATATTTAATCTTACTGCGCAGAAAACCGAACGAAACCCAGTGACCGTTGAAGATGACAGCCCACCGGAACTCACCCTAAGCTTACGCTTCTTTGACCTTCGAGGAAATATAAACGAAACCCCCGTAACCCTTACTCTTCGCCAACCTCAAGCTGATGACCACTCAGTCTTTTTAGGTCGACTCAACGACTGGCGCGGCGAAATGGAATTCACCCTTCCCCGCAGTAGTGAGAATAACCTCGTTGGCCTCGACGAACTCCCCCTCACCCTGCAGCGACTCCGCAGCAACACACTCGCCACCGTTAACTTAGAACGACTCTCCGCAATCACCATCAGTGGAATTTCTCTCGATTCACCTCTTAAAGTTGAACTCAACAAGAGCTCAATTAGCGGCGTTTGGAACTTAGAATATACCTATCAAGGTAAGACCAATGCCTCCAACGAACTCACTTTTTATCAGCTTAAGAAAACGCTAAATGAAGCACGAACCATCGAACCCGTGGGAGAAATTGCCCCTGAAGATCTGGGTCGCTACGGCCTCAAGAACCCTCTCTTATCACTAACTCTCGAAACCTTTGAAGGACAAAAAGAAAACCTCACTTTCGGAGATACCGTAGGAAAAGATGGGATCCCTCGTCACTATCTACGACGAAGCGGATCAGATTTTGTGTTCGAGATTGATTCCTCAGACTACTATCAACTCTCAACTAGGCCACACCAATGGCAGGATGAAATCGTATGGAACTTCAACATTCTTGATCTCAACCTATTACAAGTCGTGCCTCAAAAATCTCAAGATTCGATACTATTGACTTATCGAGACCTCAGCCAAAGTTGGACAGCTCGACAAGGCGGCGAGCTTGTTACAGGACTCCTCAATACAAATCGCGCGAACCGACTGCTTGAAAACCTATCTGAACTTCGTTGCGACCTCTGGCTCGAAAAAGGTCATCCCGCTGCCAATCAAGCCCTCAACACTCCTGACCTCACTTATCAAGCAGTTTTCAAAAGAATCGACGACCCCTCCTTTGAGCCTGTCACAAAAACTCTCAGCTTCGCAAAAGCTCCGGGAGGAAAATTTTACTACGGTTACTCTAGTGAATTCGATAGCCCCTTTATTCTAGCCTCCGAACTTTACGAAAAAATTTCGGAACCCATTCTAGAAGAGTAAGAGTAGAGCCTTCGGCAGCTAATCCAAGCCGGAGACCTTCCCTATTCCGCTCGCTCCCCAAAAAGAATCAGGCGACGAAGCTTATCCAAAGCGACCTGACTAACTTGCCGTTTAAAGGAAATTCTTCCTCTAGGTTGGCAGGACTTCGTAATCGTAATGTCAAATCCCCCTTCAACCTTTTGTCCCAGCCCTAAGAAATAAGTTCCTACTGGCTTTTCATCACTCCCTCCTCCCGGTCCCGCGATTCCTGTGACCGCGACAGCAAGATCGGCGCCGCTCCTAGAAAGCGCTCCTTGCACCATCTGGCGACAAACTTCTTCACTCACTGCTCCATACTCCGCCAAAGTCTTTTCCTCTACTTCAAGCACACGCACTTTCGCCTCATTCGCATAAGTAACAAACCCATCAGTAAAGGTTGAACTAGAACCGGGAACATCGGTGATACGACTAGCGATGAGACCTCCCGTGCAACTTTCCGCTGTTGCCACTTTCAGCCCCCTCTCAATCAATTCTCGCACAAGCACCGTTTCGAGATTTTCGCCGTTATCACCTATATAGTAGCGTTCGAATGCCTTAAGAGCACAAGCCCTTCCCGCCTCAATCGCTTCCGCACCCCCAATCAAACGAAGGTCCAACTCTCCAAGACGAGCACAATAACCAAACTCAAGAGCTGGGATATTCTGTAAAGCCTCATCGATTTCGTCAGCAAAGCTACTTTCTCCAATCCCCACAAATTTCAACTCTACAGCCTCCCCGACTTCTTCCAAACCAGCCAAAGAACTAAGCCGTGGCATAACCTCTTCATGAAACATTGGGTGTAATTCTCTCGGAGGGCCAGGCAATAGAAAAATAGCACAAGCAGAGGCCTTTCCCAAACGCGGCGAAATATACAATCCGGGAGCAGTACCATTTGGGTTAGGCAAAATGTCCGCTCCTACCGGAACCAAAGCTTGCTTGCGATTGCCCTCTGGCATCTCGCCATAGCCTCTCACCTTAAAAAATTCTTCCATCGTTCGAACTGCGAACTCGTCGAGGATCATCTCCATCCCCAAGACCGAAGCAGTAGCCTCTCGAGTCAAATCATCACTAGTTGGCCCAAGGCCCCCAGTAACAATAAGAGCATCACAACGTTGAACCGCCTCCGCAATAGCTTCCTCTATAGCAACCCCATCAGGAACCGTCACCTGGCGCTGAACTCGCAAGCCTCGCTTCAAAAGCTCCTGCCCCATCCAATGACCATGAGTATTGAGCGTAGAGCCCAGCAGAAGTTCAGTTCCGGTGTTTAGGATTTCAATAAGCACGACCCAAACTTAACCAGTTTACTGAACACACAAATAAAATTTGGATTCGTTTTTACTTGGCTGCGCCTAGCCTTCTTCCTTCAGAAGATACTTCGCAGCTGTCTCGACATCTTTATCACCTCGCCCCGAGCAATTAATGATCATGATATCGGACTTAGGTAAATCGCCCGCCACCTTCAATCCGTAAGCTATGGCATGGCTCGTTTCAAGAGCTGGCAAAATCCCCTCAGTCCGCGCCAACTCGCGAAATGCGTCCAAGGCCTCACGATCCGTCGCATAGGTGTATTCCACGCGACCTTCGCTTTGTAAATTAGCGTGTTCGGGCCCCACCGCAGCATAATCAAGACCGGCACTAATCGAATGCGTGAGTTCAATTTGACCATCATCATCAGCTAATAACCAGGTGCGAGTCCCCTGCAGAACCCCTAATTTACCACCTTGAAAACGCGCAGCGTGCCGCTCGGGCATAATTCCATCTCCTCCTGCTTCCACTCCGACCATACGAACATCGGAAGCATCGAGAAACGGGTGAAAGAGCCCAATCGCATTAGACCCTCCTCCCACGCACGCAACTAGTAAGTCTGGCAAACGTCCTTCTTTTTCTAAAATCTGTGCACGTGCCTCCACTCCAATAACACGATGGAAGTCACGCACCATCATCGGAAAGGGATGAGCTCCGAGTGCCGAACCAATGATGTAGTGAGTATTCTCTACCGTTGCGACCCAATCGCGCATCGCCTCACTCACTGCTTCCTTTAAAGTTCTCTGCCCTGCTTCAACTCCTCGCACCTCAGCCCCCATCAATCGCATCCTCGCCACATTGAGAGCCTGCCGTTCCATATCAACCGCTCCCATGTAGACAACACATTCCATCCCAAAGCGGGCACACACTGTGGCTGTCGCCACTCCGTGCTGACCAGCTCCCGTCTCCGCGATAATTCGCTTTTTCCCAAGACGTTTAGCAATCAAAACCTGCCCGATAGCATTGTTGATCTTGTGTGCTCCGGTATGAAGAAGGTCTTCACGCTTCAAATAAATTTTAGCTCCGCCGCACTTTTCAGTCAGCCGTTCCGCAAAATACAGCGGCGTCTCGCGACCACAAAAATCCTTTAAAAAGCCGTCTAATTCTTCCTGGAAACTCGGGTCGTTTCTGACTTTCTCATACTCTTCACTCAATTCCTGAAGGGGAGACATCAAAATCTCGGGCACAAACATACCTCCGAACTGACCAAAATGGCCAGAAGTGTCTGGGAGAGTGAGCAAATCAGAAGGAACCATGGCCGGACTGTGACATCATTTTTCTCTTTTGGCTACCTAAGGGCGTAGAGAATTTAAGGATTTTTTCCGAAAATCGGCCAAAATTTCAGCCTCGCCTCAACTAGAAATCGCCAACCGCTGATCCCACCATTGCGCCCGAGATAATTGAGGAGGATTCGTTAGTTGCTCCAAACAAAGAGCCCACTCCTCGTGCCCTTCAATGATCTCAACCTCAATGCGAAGGAAATAGAGCGGAATAATCTGATCCTTCGGCTTCGGAAAACGCACCGCGTCTTTTTCAGTAGTAACGACAAAATTCACATCACGCCGCAAAGCGCGGTCGAAAAAGGCATCGACCTTTTTTTGCGGAAAAACCTGATGATCCCCAAAGGCTTTATCGAAGACGATTTCGGCTCCTAACGACTTTAGCGACGACAAAAAGCTATCAGGAATAGCAATTCCACTAATAGCGGCTATGTAAGCTCCTTTGAGAGCAGAAAGCTCTAGGCGTTTTGAGGAATCAAAGACCCCTTCCAAATACTGCGGAGCATGCCGAGTCTGAATAATTGGGGCGGTTCGATTATAACGTTGCAAACGAGTAATCTGCTCTTCCTTCAACGGCTCTTCACAACGAGTCGCGATAATGTAGTTCGCTCGCCGAAGATGACTGGGAGGTTCTCGTAAAGTCCCTCGCGGAATCAAAAACTCCGTTCCAAAAGGCTGCTTCGCGTCCACCAAAACAATGTTGGTCCCGTGCCGCAGCTTCAAATACTGCATCCCATCATCCAACACGAGCGTATCCGCGCCCAATTTCTCAACCGCAAACTCGCCTCCCTTCACCCGATCCCGATCCACCACCACTCCAACCCCAGAGCTCAAATTTTTTGCCAACATAAAAGGTTCGTCACCCGCATACTGCACGTTCAACAAAACTTTTTTACCATCGCTCACCAACTTAGGCCATTCACCAGGCTCACTCTCCTCTTCGCCGCACCATTTCTGGCACTCAGGAAAAGCTTTACTCTTATATCCTCGGCTCAGAATCGCAGGTCGACGCCCTTTCTCCAAAAGAGCTCGACAGAGAAACTCGACAACCGGCGTCTTCCCGGTCCCTCCCATGGTGAGATTTCCTACACTGATGACTTTCACCCCGAGGTTCGCTTGCGAACGAAAACCCACCCGGAAAAGCCAAACTCTCACTCGAGCAATGAGCCCAAAAAGCCATGAAAAGACCCGAAAAACGAGCCTAGCTAAATCAGCCGCAGGCCCCTTGGCACGACCGAAAATCACATCGGCTCCCCAATTTTCGAGGTCTTGCTGAAACTCTGACACGACCCGAAGCTAACACGAGTCACAAAGCCCAGAAAAACCCAAAGACTGTCCGAAATGCTGAATCGTAAAAACCTTCACCTCCGACTGACAAACTAGCAACCCAAGGTCTAATTTATTGAGTGATTTTTTCGATATCACTCAGGCATCTAATGGTAGGAATCCTCGCTCCAGCTGGCTCGCTTATAAAAACAAGCTGCCTAGAACGTGGATCGTGCTGCCACCGAGTATCTTTAAGTGTTTTCGGTTTTTCCGCTCCTTTTTCAAGGCATCTGATAAGAACAGGGAAATCTCCTCTTCCTTGTACTACCGGTCCCAAATTTTTAACCTGATCAGGTAATAAACTGACCTCTGTGCTACCGAATTTCCCGTGAATCCTTGCTTCAGTCAAATTAATGAGCCGAGTGTGCCCCGCTGGAAATTTACCAGCGCTTCCATCGATTGCCTTTACCTTGATAGGAAATTTTTTAGCCTTTTTATCAAATTCAAAAATCAGATAGGTTCGAGACCACTCACTAGATATTTTCAAAACTGGCATACCAGCTGGCACCGTTTCACCTTCTACCAATTTCTCGGGAAGAATCGCATAAACCAAATCACCTGCAGGGATAATGATATCTTCAGAGAGATTACGCCTCGGTAGCTCCACTTCAATTGCATCTTTCTCCGGAGCCACTAGAAAAACTCTCCGAGGAGCATCGTTCGGGGGATCAATAAATACAGCCTTTGCTACTCGATCATCTGCGAAACTAGTGAAAACGAGAAGGAAAGTAGCAAATAGTATTTTAAGAACTATGGTCATAAGGAAATCGTTCGAGGGTGGCTAAGCTTGATTAAAAACCAAGCCCAAGGAAAGGTCTTTTTTGGTTAAACCTCTTCTTCATTGAGCCAGCGAAATGATACGAGCTCGAACTTCCGTCCGAAACGTCGATTAACTTCTGCGCTGAGGTCATCGGAGAAGGCATTGATTTCCGGCTCATCACTTGGGTCAACGTAGTCGGCTCGTCTCTGAACAGTAAGCTCACACCAAGCTCTCGCCACAATATTACCTGAGGAATCGCGAGCATCACCATAGCTGCGAATAGTAAAGGTATCGTCACGAGCTGACATGATCGGAGCCAATGGTCGTAGAACATCCGCTTGTCGCAACCAACCTGGCATACCATACAAAGTAGAACCCATCGCAGCCTCTGGGAACTTATAGTCGGGATTCCCCGGAGGAACCTCAGTCACTTGTAATCCGGTTGCCTCAAGTGCCGAATTCAAATCCGCAACCTGGATTGCTCGCTCAATCGCTCCAGATATTGCTAAGGAGGTATTTCTAGAGAGCTGTCGGTTCACGAACTCTGACAGAGAAAGGAAAGGTCCTCTTGTTCTGACCTCGTCCACGATAGCAACAGCTAAGTCTCTAATTTGGCTATCATTGAGAGCGGCAAACCCTCCGACCAAAGCCTCATTTCCTGAACCTGCCCCAATGATTGACTGTCCGGTCCTCACTGTATCATTAGCAATAAGTGTTCTCAAAAATACTGAATCTTCGGACGGCGCAGTTGAAACAGAACCATTTGAGCTGAAAACTGGAACCTCTACGTCCCTCGTTCTCCGTAGAACAGCCTCCCAAGCTTCAACTGAAACAGAATTAATATTGAACATTCCTTCCACCTCTAACAAGGAGCCAATTGACTCGAAAGGAAAGAGCCCTGTTTCACCATCAGTTGCTCCTGATAGGTATTTAGAAGCGACCTCGTCAGCTTCTTCTTCAAGAGCACTTGGACTAGGCCGATAAAAGCGGTTGGGCAGATCTTCTTCTTGTTCCAAAAAGTCGATCATGACCTGCTCTATATCACGATTTTCCCTTGCTGAGAAATCACGCAAATCAGGAGCAATTGACGACATAAACCAATCATCAAATAGAAGATGATTAAGAAGGAAAGAGTCATCATTAGTTAAGTCGGGAAACTGCCCTGAAGTAGGAATCGTCAACTGGTCGGGAGCAAAAATGGGGTGAGCATGCGAATTACCGATTAAATGCAATTGAAAAGGAGGGAATTGATTTCCACCTCGAACGTTGAAATTCTGAAGATCTGCCAAGCTTTGCAAAGGTCTTATGGGAACCTCCGTAACTACGGCTCGAGTTATCCCGTCACTAGGCCGATTACCAGAATACAAATAAGCACTATTATCGGGTCCTTCATCGACAGACACAGAGTCATCGTTCCAGCTTTGCGCTTGGTCGATCACAAAATCGTATGCTGCATTAACTGGGTGAGCAGTGCCTGAGCCTGCAATATTATCCACACTTGTTGCTGCGGAACCTGTTTCAGAATAGGTCTGAAGAGGATTGGCTTGCAAAAAGCCCTTGGTTCGAATCAAGTCAAAACGTTCATCTAGCGGAGGTGGGGCTACCCCTCGAAGAATCAAGCTAGTAGTGGCAAATGGCGTATTACCCCCCCCCGCTATGTCGGCGAGAGAAAAAGATATTCGTTCAGAAATAGGTGGGTAAATCGTATCAAGGACAGATCTTCCTCCGATATCGTCTTCTTCAAAGAGTAGTGAAATTAAATTAACATTTCCAACACCATTCATACGAGTTCCGAAGCGGATACTTACCGCATCACCATCGTTTTGAAAGTCTACTCGATCGGATCCAGAATCAGCAAATTCAATGCTATTGATAGTGAAAGTGGTAGTGCCAGAAGAGGTAATCGCTCCCATATTGACAAGGTTCCCTTGACTGTCAGGTAAGACGTTTAATTCAAAGAATAAGGCTCCTCCATTTGGTCGATATCCGGGAGCAAGATCCAATACTCCTCCACCATCATTGAGATTAGTTGTCGTATCGTTATCCTCTAAGCTATACACCATGCTTTCACCAGGCCCTAGGTTAACATTACCTATGTCTAGTCGAATACGATCTTGTACGATTCGATGGAGATTAATATTACTATAAAGACTACGGCCAACCGTGTAACTAACCCGTAAAGGAAATACTCGATCCATCGTGATTTGGTAATCGCTAACCGAAATACCTACGTTGAAAGGGTTAATAAGCGTAATGATAGGGGTCACAACTATCCCCGGATTGTATGAGCGACCAAGATTTCGAGCTCCGGCAGAGAAAACCCACTGCATTTTTGCAACTTGTGGGTAGAGTCTTAGTCTCTCGTAGGTATCGAAACGATTACCACCCGTTGAAGACGTAATCACAGGATCCATTGTTAAATTACCGGAGGAGCTAGAAGTAAGATCCCGATACTTCACCATGTAGTTAGCCAAGGCAGTCCAAGCAGAAACCCTTGGTGTTTGTCTCCAAACTGCAGACCCAGCAGACCCAGGGTAATCTGCCCAGTGATACATTAAAGCATTGCTCGGACGAGCAGAGCTGGTGGCCTTGTTAAAAAAGAGGTTAGAGCCTGGATTTGCCGCAAAAAGAGGAAGTCTGCTATTGGGAAGCGAATCGAAAAACTCTGAAAATGAGTTTAAATCTTTACGAAAGCCTCCTGTATTCACGTTGGTCATAAGACCTCGAGAGAAGGTTGTAAGGTCGTAAAACTGATCTCCCAAAGAACGAGAGTTCCCGATCAAACTCAAGCTATTCCGAGTTGGAATGATTGTATCTTCAGAAGTGAGTTCATCGAGTTCATCAAAGCCAAACACAGCTCCATCGGGAGTGAGGTTCCCTCGCAAACGCTCCTGCCAATCAGACACGCTATTTGCCTGTTGCTCCGCAGTTACATTTAAATAGGCCTTTGTATTCTCTCCAGTAGTCCACCAAGCTAGCGCTCCAGTGGGATCACCCTCCTCAGAATTAATTAAAGTCGGTTCCAAATAGACCTGTTCTCCTGTATCAACCGTCCCACTTCCGACCATTTTTACTCCATCAGATGAAGCCGTGCTACTCGCCCCTGGAACCGAACCAACACTCTCAGATTCCTCTTCAGCCGTTGATGTTAGCCACCCTAGAAAACGTCCAGAAGAGTCCGAATCCACGTCCGCAGTTGGATCTCCTGTTTGGTTCTTAAGATCATAGTCTGGACTAATCGGCATCCCAGACCTGTCGTGAGTTGACCCCTCCCAACTGCGCCAAACACCAGTTGCTTCGACACTGTTCTCCGAAATTAATTTCGAACTTGCTGTTACTCGAGTGTCAGGGCCTGCCAAAACTTGAAGTTGCCCAATTGCCATCAGCGCAGCTAGGCGGGCATTACTACGGGCCTGAGCCTCAATATCTGTGGCTTGCGACGCTCTTAAAGTCGCTGTAGAAAGAGAAATCAACCCTACCGCGAGAATTGAGAGTAGAATGACCATCGAAATAGTAACAACCAAAGAAAATCCTTTTCCTTGTGATACTTTTTCCCTTTGATTTGTTAAGGCATGGGCGACTTTCATACTGCAAATTTGTATTCAATGTATTTACAAGTCAAGTTTAAGTTCGTTTTAAACAAGATTATTTGGATCAACTAGCGAAAATCTGACCCCTCTCAGGGCATAATGAGCAAAAAAGCAAAGCACCCAACAGCTAACATCTATACAAGATACCCCCTCATAGCGAGATCTCTTACATCAAAACATTTCTCATTTGGTAAATTTTTTGATGCCGGAAAAGTCACTTGCTAGAAGCGCGCTCCCAATCTGCGATGTCCTGCGATGAAACTGATTCGACAGTCCAAATTGGAACTCCAAGAAGGAAATTCCGATAAGGTCTATGAAGTCGATCTTTGCAAAGCGGGAGAAGGTGATTTTCTCGTCAATTTTCGCTACGGTCGCCGAGGAAGTAACCTCCGCGACGGGACCAAGACGGTTTTTCCGGTTTCATTGACCCAAGCCGAAAGCATTTTTGACAAGCTCGTTTCCGAGAAAACACGGAAAGGTTATCGAGTATCGGAAGAAAGTGGCCTCGCAACAACGCCTCCAGAAGCCGAATCCTCACCAACTCAGGTTTTCAACGATCCTCGACGCGTCGTTGTCCAACAACGGTTAGCCGCAGCAGCAAAAAACCGAAAAAATATTCCCGAAAGCTGGCGCCTCTCTCGTATTCTCTGGCGAGCGGGACTTTGGCAAATGCGCGAGACGGCTGATTCCATCGTCGCCTTAATCCCACAACTAGAGAAAGAAATGGAATGTTGGAGCGCAGCTTGGGCCTTAGGTCGATGCGGTTCAGCAGAGCATGCTCCTGCTTTAGACGCCCTTCGTTCCCGCTCTTCTGAATTTCAAAATCTCGACACCATTTTACCCGAAGTCATGATGGCTTTGGATCAGGCATATGAAGAGACGGTCGAATTACCCTCCCGCGTGAAGCAAGACTGGGAACAAGCCCAAGAAGATAACGAACACTCTCACGACATTCGAACTCGCTTCAAAGAAGATTGCGAGAAGAGCCTTCGCAACAAAGAGTTCTCAGAAGCGCAACAACGCGAACTGATCTTTCGAAGCCGTCAACGTCCTTGGCTCCGTGAGCTGGTTCATTCCCTCTTAAAGGTTCTACCTATCCAAGAAGGGACTGCGGCGTTCTTCCGACAGGCTCTGAAATCCGCTGAATTCCGTCTTGATGCCGAGCTCTACGGTCAAGTGATGCGAAGGTTCGAGACGAGCCGAGGTGCTCCTGCACCTTATTACTATAACCCTCGTCAAAAACCTCCTGCTGCTTCTTCAACCACGCTCCGCTACTTTCGACGACGAGCGATGAATCATCTTCGGTGGTTGGGAGAGAGCAAAGACCCCGCTCTCTATATCAGCTTGGCAACAGGTGTGCTTGCAGCCTTCGACGATGATATGGCTGAGGCCATTCCTGAACCAATTTATTCCTATCAATGGGATCCCAGCACAAGGCGAGGGAGAACCATTGTTGTAGACCGCCCACATTTTGCCCGATGCTTGTCCTTTCTATGGATCCTTCGTAGTGGAAACCCAAATCTCCAACTCAGCGCCACACGATCAGTCTGGCAGTTTATCGAGAACCATACCGGTCCACCAACAACTCGCGAGGAGGCTTTTCCCGAACTCTGGAACCAAGCCCCAGATGCCATCATCTATCTTCTACGAGTCTCCCGCGCTACGCTGGTACAAGAATTTGCTTTGCGGATCTGGAAAGAGAATCCTGATTTCAAAAAAGAAGCTGACAACGGTGTGGTTGCCGACCTTCTGAATAGCTGGTTCCAGCCCACTCGAGAACTCGCCCTAGCCCTGGCAAAAGAACGCTGGAATCCGAAAGAGCCAGAAGAAGGTCTCTTACTCGCCATGCTAAGTTCTGAACTAGACGAGGCTCGTCAACTCGGCAGCGAGTGGCTCAAAGAGCTGGACTCCCAGTGGCTCGATAGCGCCAGTCTCCTCTCAGCAATCGCTTTCCTACCTCATGAAGAAGGGCGCCTAGCCGCTCGCGACGCCATCCGTGGAATCACTCTTTCTCCTGAAACCAAGCAAGACATTACATCCAATATAGTTTCGGGCCTACTAGCACTAGATGCTGAAGATCCTCTCGCTGGTCCCGCAGTTGATTGGCTTTGGCAAATTGTGCCCAACGAGATTTCTCGCCTACCGGATGAACACCTCCTCTCATTAGCTCGTCACGAGTCGGAGGCTGCCCAATTGCTTTCCGTGCGTATTCTTTTATCTCGCGAAGATCTCTCTACAATCAATGAGGAGCTTCTTCTCTCTGCGGTTCTTTCCGAGCACGCATCTGTTCGTAAACAAGGAATGAGCGTTCTGGGTAAGCTAAACGATACCCAGCTTGCCCAGCGAACAGAGACACTCGCGGCTTGCGCCGTTTCCAATCACCTCGAACTACGGGAAGCGGCTACCCCCCTTCTTGCTCGGGTTACTAAGAGCGATCCCGAGGCAGCTCGTCAACTCGCTGCTAAATGGTATCATCTCTTATTTAGGGAAGAACACTTCGAAGGATTACACGCCTCACTCTACGAAACGCTTACCACCGCTTTTGCTGAACAATTGGACGTAATCCCAAAGGGGCAGTATCACCAAATGTTAGATTCATCTCATGCCCATGGGCAGATGCTGGGCTTCTTTATAATGAAACAATCTGGAGACACTCCATCTTCAGACAACTTAATCAACTGGTCAAATCACGCTCTCATCTCAGTTCGTGAATGGGCGAGAAGTCAATTTGAGACCAGTCAACTGCGACAAGATCCCAAAGCCGCGATCGTGCTTTTAGAGTCCCCCTATTCTGACACTCGGGACTGGGCCTTTCAAATTTGCCGGGAAGAAGTGCAAGACGGTGATTGGACTCCTGAAAACTTAGTTGCTATTTGTGATTCCTGCATTGAAGAAGTCAGTGCCTTTGGTCGTGAACAAGTGACACGCCTTTTCAGCGAAGAAGACGGAGCTCTCTACCTCGCTCATCTCAGTCAACACCCGTCCACCGAAATGCAAATTTTTGCTACTAATTATTTAGAGCGTTTTGCCAGTGGCCATCCAGAACGCATTTCGGATTTGGATCTCTACTTCCGCACTATTCTTTCCCGCATTGGAGCGGGACGAATAGCCAAACATCGGGTGCTGACCTTTTTAGAGAAAGAAGCCCTCGCCGATGAAGCTACGGCTCAACAAGTGGCCTCGCTACTCGCCTGGCAGTCCGGCACGGTCGCGATTCAGGACAAAGCCGAGATGATTCGCATTCTCTACCTCATCCAAAATCGTTGGCCCAAAGTGGAAAACCCCCTACAACCCAAGACCCTTCCCGTTTTTCAAGCCTCATGATTTTTGAATACAAATATCGAGGCTTTTCTCAAGTCGCCTCTACCCCACGTAGCACCGAAATGTCCTTCGTGCCCGACGCCAATCGGGAGCCGCTTTGGTTTCAAGGCCAACTCAACGAGAAGCTTCCATTTCGAGAGGCCATCAGTGCTTTGCACCAAGTGGTAACTAGCGATTTGCGCCTACAAATTAAGGACCGTTCTGAGTATAAACTTTGGGCCCAGCAACAGGAAGAAGTCTGGTTGGCCGAATATATGGAGGGCAGCATTGCCAACAAAGCTCGCCTCGAAGAAGTTCGTCAGGAATACGAGGCATTAAGGGAACAGAAGCATCAAGCAATGAAGCCGTTCTATGATGCGCGCCAAAAATATTTCGACCACATCTACCGATTCGATAGACTTCTTTGGATTGTCTTGGACCCAATTATTTCAGTCCACCCCGACGAAATTTTCTTCGAATGCTTCAGCCAAGATGAGTCGAGTTACGGGCGGCTCTCTTGCTCCCATGAGGTATTCAACACCATGGGAGACTTTCGTTGCGGAACAACTAATATCGATTATTCTCGAGCGCTCTACGATGAATTCAGTCGAATTCGAAATTACAAAACGACTGAGCTTAAAATCGATCCCGAAGGATTTGAGGTCGCCACAGGAGAGGACTACTCTCTACGCGAAGAGAAAATCGATGTGCCAGACTCTTGGGTGCGGGGCTTCTTGCAGGTGAGCTCCGCCATGACTTTGGAGGGAACCCATTTAACCCTCGATCCGATGGACTTCCATGCCATCTGTTTCCATCTCAAGCGGCGTAAGGAAAAGAAAGGACCGCGCTCCCTCCGCTTCAAACTCGTACCTGGGCAACCTCCTGTAATCACCGTCGATCCTTGGGGAATAGATATTGTCTGCCGTCGTTCCCAGCACGAAGCCACGGAAGCAACGGAGATTCGCATCTGGGGACGGCGACGCTTACTCATTCTCGAACGCATGATTCCGGTCGCGCAGAAAATTCGCGTGAAATTATTAGGCTACGGTTTGCCTTCATTCTGGCAAGTCGAGATGGGCTTGATGAAATTCACTCTTGGACTCTCAGGCTGGACCGCTAACGATTGGTCTAAGGCTGGGCAATTCGATTTGCTAGCTCCGCGGGCCAAAGTTTCGGCAGAAACCGTACAACGAGTGTTAGGCCAGCTCAATCAAGACTGGAGCGCAAGCAGTCAATCGCTTGCTAATCAACTCGGCCTCGAAAATAAGGACGTTCTCGCAGCCCTCGTGACCGGCACACAAGCAGGTATTGTGGTGCGCGATCTTAATGATGATCTTTGGCGCTCACGGGCCTTAAGCAAAGAGCCACTGCCACTGAACAAACTTCGCTTCGCAAACGAGCGGGAATCTCTAGCTCAGGAACTCATTGCCGCAGGAGCGGTCTCGACTCAAGTGGAAGCGCGCCTCCTCGGCCGCCGCATCACCGGAACGGTGAAAGACAGAGACAAAACCTATGACGTCGACCTTGAGATCGATGGCGACGAACGTCTCGTAAAGGCCAAATGCACTTGTAATTTCTTCAGTCAAAACAAGCTCCGCCAAGGACCTTGCGAACACATTCTCGCGGCTCGGCTCGCGCAAACCCCACCGCTTCTGCCATCAAGATGACAAGTCGCTCCTTCTTTTTTCCTTTCCCTGACTTCGGAGTCAGTTTTTTCTCTTTTCCGACAGCGGTAGGGAGGTGGATCTTGCAATTAGGGCGGCGTTTCGCCGTCCATGCTTTCAGCCTCGCTACGCGTCACCGGTCGACTCTTGACTGTGCGGCACTTCACTACCAGTGCGCTAGGTCCGGGACGGCTTCGGTGAAGCGACCTAGCGCACTGGTAGTGGTGCCGCTTGAGTTGAGCAGCCCGGTCTCCGGA
>CAYUHN010000054.1:0-17204 GCA_964444495.1 uncultured Roseibacillus sp.
CACTAGATACGCTCTTCCTCTATATCGTAGACGTCAAACCAATGATAGACGACGCGACCAGCAGGAAGGAACTCCGGAATATAGCCTTCTAGGAAAACTTGAAGCTCGATTGGCATTTCGCTGATACGAGTATCCCGCATCTTATTATTCCATCCCACAATCTCTTCTTGGCTCAATCCTTTACCATTCTTTTGGATCCACTCCCCTACCGCAGCATCATCAGCACCAGTGCCGACGAATTCTTGAAACGCCTCCGATGTAATTCCCGCAAATTCAAAGAAAAACTGATCAAGCGGACAGCCGAAATGATACTCACCGTTTGTGCCCGCTAAGACCGCACGACATTTATCCAAAGCACGAGCTGCTACGACATAGCCTCCGAGGGTTTCCCGTGGACTACGCGGATAGGCGGTGCTGAGCTCAAGGGCATTGAGATTTATTTCGCTCATATTCTTTCTAAATAGATGTTAAAGGCGTTCAAATTCTGAACGCACAATTACTAAACTCGATAAATCGACCGAGTCAAATTTTCACTTGAGGCAGCAAACGCTTTCATCATTCGCTTCTATCAACAAGCTCTAGAACCCTTAAGTTCACAACCCGCAAACGACTAACCGCCTGCAAAAACTGGATTAAAGCCGGCCTCGGTCAAAATCCGCTTCACCTCTTCGCGCTTGTCCCCTTGGATTTCAATGCAACCATCTTTCACTGTTCCACCCACCCCGCAGGCTTTTTGAATTTTCTTTGCGAGTTCCTGTTTTTCGGGAAGCCCAATTCCTTTAAAATTCTTTACAATCGTTACTGCCTTTCCCCCTCGATGTGCTGTTGAACGCACAATATCGACTCGACCTCGGGTAGTATTTTTCTGTCCACGCTTCGAGGTTTTAGCCTGAGTAGGCGGTAACAATTTCTCCGGCCCTGCCGGCAGATCTTCCAGTGCATCCAGAGAGCCAAACGGATTCGGCAATGGCGGCCCTTCTTCCTCATCCTTTCCCTTTTTCTTCTTCCTGCTCATACCCTCAATAAAACGGCCTTTCTCGAAAATTTCACGCCTAATTCTTTAATTTTAAGTATTCTTCATTAATTTTCAAGCTGAGAAGCGAGGCTCGAACCCCGCCCCTTGCTGGATTTCACACCATTTTCCCTTTGCTTAGCCAAACCTGCCATTATATAGTTGCTATTGAGACTCATTCCTAATAAAGGAGCGTTCACGCGCATTCCAACTTTCAGCACCTTCCGATATCGGCTTCTCCACCCTTCATCATGAAACTGGCCGCTTGCGATTCATCTCAGGCATTTTCACGATCCCGATGGGCTGCGTCAAAATTGGGATCGTGGGCTTGAGAACAACTCTCTTCACATTCTCTTAAACCTCTCTGGAGAGGGATTGGTGATGGCTCCCAAAACGCGTCTCACTCTCCTCCCCCAGAGTACTGCCATCTTCCAACTCGGCCCTGAAAATGCGGGTCCCAACCCAATCGCAACTCGGTTTGATGGCTCCACCCCCCATAACTTTCTTCTGCTTACCGTCGCATCTCAAGTGCTAGCGAAACTCTTTCGCGCCCCTATTCCTCTCCTCAACAAAAACCTTGGACTCATTCGACGTTGGAGCACACGCGAAAAACAGCTCTTCCAAGATTTCGTCCAACCACCTATCGCAGCAGCCGCTCGACATCCTTGGTTTCAAGCCAAGACCCTCGAACTTCTTACTCTCCATCTCTTCCACCAGCAGGCCGACGAGCCCCTTTTTTGCTCCTTGCTCAAGGAAAAAACCCATCGCAATGTACGACAATCGCTCGAACTCCTTCAAGGTCGACTAAGCGAACCGCTCGACCTCAAAGACTTAGCCCAAGACGTAGGGTGCGCACCTCATTACTTGAGCCGACTCGTCAAACAGGACACAGGTAAAACCCTCTCTCTCCACCTACGATCTTTTCGTATTGAAAAGGCCACCGAACTTCTCGCTAGCGGAGACACAAACGTCACCGAAGTTGCTCTGGAAGTTGGTTACAATTCCCTCTCCCACTTCTCCAAAGCCTTCGCCTCCGAGCAAGGGATGAGTCCCTCACAATTTCTTAAGCGAAAAAACTAGAAAACCTTCCTCTTTCTCGATAACTCACCATTTGGGAAGAGGTTTGATGTGCGACGCTGGATTCTTCCGATTTCCTTCTGGATCCACTTCGGGGACCTGAAGTTCACTGCGAAGGCGGACAAGTTCTGCTTCGAGAGTCTTCCGAACTTTAGCATGAGAAGGCTCCTCGTAAAAACTAGTGAGTTCATGAAGGTCTTCCTTACGATCGAATAGCTCCCAATAATCATAGGGCTTATAGACATGCACCAACTTGTGCTGCTCCGTAATCACTCCGTAGTGACGAGGAACACTGTGGTAGGCAGGAAAAGCGTAGAAGTGATAGTAGAAGCTCTTGCGCCAATCATCAGGGGTCTTTCCCTTAAAAAGAGGAAGAAGACTCTGGCCCTGCATGTCCTCGGGAACGGGAATCTCTGCCGCTTCTAGAAAGGTTTCGGCAAAATCGAGATTAGAAACAATGTCTTTATTAACACTACCAGGTTGAATCATTCCGGGCCACCTCACAATGAGAGGCGTCCGAAGTGATTCTTCGTAAATCCAACGCTTGTCGAACCAGCCGTGCTCGCCAAGAAAAAACCCCTGATCCGAAGAATAGACCACAATCGTATTCTCCTCGAGATCGTTCTCTTTAAGGTAGTCAAGAATGCGACCAACACTATCATCAATAGAAGAAATACAAGCCATGTAGTCATGCATATAACGTTGATACTTCCAGCGAATAAGATCTTCCCCTTCTAGATTAGCTGCAAAAAATTCCTCATTACGTGGCTGATAATATTCATGCCAAATATCACGAACATTCTTGGGAACAGTAGTACCGATTTTAAATTTTAAATCCCCATCATGCATCGTTTTGGCAAGAGTCATATCCTGATTCTTTTCGCCTAGACCACGACCGGAATAATCGTCGAAAAGAGTCTCGGGCTCAGGAAAAGGGCGTCCTTCGTTATGATTAAGCTTGGTAACATTTGGAGACCAATTACGATGAGCTGCCTTGTGTTGACACATAAGAAGAAAAGGCTTCGATGGATCGCGTTTTTCGGAGAGCCATTCTAAACTGAGGTCGGTAATAATGTCGGTCACGTAGCCCATCTCACGGGTCTTTTCCCCGTTGAGAAACATCTTCGGATTGTAGTAAGCACCCTGCCCTGGAAGAATTTGCCAATGATCAAAAGCGGTGGGCTCACTACCCAAATGCCACTTACCTATTAAAGCAGTCTGATAAGAAGATTCTTGAAGAAGCCTAGGAAAGGTTACTTGAGAACCATCGAAGACACAGGTCGTGTTGTTAACGAACCCGTTAAGATGAGGGTATTTTCCAGTCAGAACGGTCGCACGACTCGGCCCACAAATAGAATTGGTAACAAGACAACGATCAAACCGCATCCCCTCCGCAGCTAAGCGGTCAATATTGGGCGTCTTATTTCGGTTTGAACCATAAGCACTAATAGCCTGCCAAGCGTGATCATCGGAGAAGATAAAGACAATATTAGGAGGTTGAGCAGCCTGAGCCGAAACAATGGAAAGATAGAGAAGAGCTTTTAGGAGGAGAGGCTTCACTTTCTGAATTTTGAGTAATTCTTACTCCTCGAAAAGTAAAAAAACCACTATAATAATAGGAGAAACAAAAACCAACCCACTTCTACAGCCTGAACCACAATTCCTCCCATTGTGAAGATTGGATTTATTTCCAATATTTCCAAAATTGAGCCGTTTGCTCAGAGTTGGGAAAGACCTCGAGAATTGTAACTGGGCTCGTTAGACTCTCAACTTTCTCGCAATCTTCTCGACTTCGAACTTCACAGTAATCGCAGTCCCACATCTTTGCCCAATCTTTAAGAGAACGGCCATGGGAGGTTCGCATCCATTTCTTGGCTGGCTCAGACATTTTAGAAAGACGAGGGAGACGATCGAAGATACGACCTCCATCGTTATTGATCACAATCAGAATACGTTTTTCATTTACAACTTGGGCAAGGAAATGAGGCGCAGCAAGGTCATAGAGCGCTGTCACATCACCAACGACAGCCCAAGCGAGGCCTTCTTCTACCGAGGCTCCAAGCCAAGTGGAGAGCTGGCCATCGATACCATTCGCACCTCGACTAGCCCTAACAAAAGGAACTGGATGAATTCGCTGCGCGAAGTCATTCCATTCTCGCACAGGAAGGCTATTGCCTAGAAAGATGGAATCAGCCTGAGCAGCATAGAGGGAAAGCTCTCGTATCAAGGCAGGCTCCGCTTCGGGAAGTGACTCAAGAAGCTCATCCAATTGATTAGCACGACGACGGGAAGGCCCAAAATGCTCAAGAACATCCCCCACCTCCTCCATCTCTCCCGCTCCGCGGAGGATCATTCCAGGAGGACCAGTGAGAACCTGGCTTTCGCGAGCCAAACCTGAAAAGCCGGATGCCGTAATAGAGAATACGTCAATATTAGGAGAATCTTCGAGGTCTCTCCAAAAACGACCTACAGGAACTGCCCCGATCCGCAAGACCTTGCCAGGAGGGTTTTCGCGGAGAAGCTTATCGCCATCGACGAGAGCTTGCTCAGCAAGAACCTCACGAAGGCCGCTCGCAGCGTCAGCAAGAACAGGCACGCCGAGATCGCGACAAAAATAGTAAACGTCTTCCCGATCCTTTTCGTCGAGCGCACCGAGAAGAATAACAATCCCTTTAAATTCTTCATGCCGGAGCCATTTGAGGAATTCGATCAGACTGAAATTCGGACTTGGGGGAGCAGGCTCAAGAATAGGACCAGGTTGACCAAGTTGATCTTCTTCCTCCAAACAGAGGTTAAGATGAAGGGGGCCTTGGCCCTGCCAGAAGGTCAAATCATTGGTGGCATAAACACCTAAGATCTCCTGCTGTTCGATTGCTTGAGGAGAACCCGAACCCCGAAATCGAGGGGGACGATCAGCAGAAATAACGATCAAGGGGCGCCCTTGGTAGTAGGCTTCGATAACAGCGGGAAGCAATTCAGCGACCGCCGTGCCGCTAGTAACAACCACCGCACAAGGCTCGGCCGTAACCATGGTTCGCCCAAGGGCAAAAAAACCAGCAGCTCGTTCTTCGAAGTGAGAATAGACGTCGACATCATCAAGCCCCGAAATCCATTCTAGAATAGGTGCATTCCGAGCACCGCCGCAAACTACGAATTGCCTAAGACCTCGAGCAAGGAGCTCGTTGAGATCTTTTGTGAGGTCATCTGGTTCGGCCATATTATAATGAAGCGGAAGGAGTCAGCTTTCTCAATCTCGATTCTCTTGGACTCGGGCAGTGTGCTCTCGACCTGAAGGAAGCGACCTCATCTTCGAAAATCGCTCCATCAAAATCAAGCCGTGGCATTGATGGCGAGAAAAACCTCTATTTACACTAGCGATTTCGCTTAAGATCTCTGAGATGGTCACCTAAGTAAGGAGAAAAATCCCAACCCATTTTAACCTTAGTGAGTTCATCGAATGAAGCATCTCCGAGAGCAGTCGTCCCGCGCATCACCCATCCTGCAACTTTTCCGTCCCTTTGAAAAGGCTCCATCTTTGATAAAGGCAGATAGAGGTTCCCTTGCGTAGGCAGAAGCTGTTTATTATCTCCATTGGAAAAACTAAGAAGGAACTCTCCATTGTCATTCTTAAGAAGATTATGAGTACTCCCATCATACGGCAAAAGGAAGACTCGATAGGCGATTTGACCACCATTGGCAGCAAAGACCACTTGAATTCGAAGATCGCTACCTGCGGTAGCAAGATTGCTTTTCCAAACTTTAAAGGATTTCCCTTTTTGACCAAGTTCAACATATGAGGAATGCAAGAGACCGAAGCTCCCTCCACGTCTTGGCAGCGATTGAGAGTAAACGATATCACCAGATTTAAGACCTTGGCGAGCGCTACTATCAGGCTCAACATCAGGTAACGGCGACAGCCCTCCTGTTCCGTTTACGTCTGGCAAAGTGCCTGTTATTTTTGGAGAATCCTGAAGATCTTGTGGTCGTTGACCATCATGTCTATCGCGAAGGCTTTGAAGAGGCTTCTTGAAATCGTTAATAATACTAGTTCCTCCACCGTTATTTTCAGAACTAGAAGGATTATCCTCCTGGTCGGCGGAATCCGATTTTGCAGCAGTATTTACCTTTTCTCGTAATTCGTTGAACTTACCCTCGGCCTGCCCCGGAAGACTTTGCAAATATGAGGTAAAACCATTAACACTAGGGCTTTCATCGCTCTTTTTGCCAAAGAAGAAGTAGCCTCCTACTGCGGCGGCGACGAGAAAAATAAGGCCAACCGTTAGGAGGGCAAATAGTTTACCCAAACAGCCGAGACAACTCGACTTGCCGCCGTTTTCGTCTTCGACATTGATTAATGACTTCTGTCTCATGGGGTTATTCTATTTTCTCATCGAGTCAGTGACAAGATCTGTCTGTCACAAGAAGGGAATCAGTAAAAGCAAGCACCCCCTCACTTTAGCCTTCATGGGAGACTTCGACGGTTAAAGAGATGCCCCCACGAACACCGAAAGCGCCTTTTATATGAAGTTCTGCAGGTTCACAAACGGCGACTAAATCATCCAAAATGGCATTGATCACTTCTTCATTAAAAGAAGCCTGATTTCGCCAAGAAGAGAGATAAAACTTAAGAGACTTGGTCTCTACACACCATTTCCCGGGGCGATAACGGATTTCCACATGCGCAGAATCGGGTTGCCCTGTAACTGGGCAAAGCGAAGAGAATTCGGGCGCGGATAAATGAATCCAATAATCGCGGCCAGGGCGACAATTCTCAAAGCGATCAAGGATATCGCGTGAAGGTGATTCAGGGAGTCGATTTTCGGATTTTCCAAGTAATTTGGGGTCGTTTGCCATCTGGAGTGAAAGACTAGAGGTTGCTGAGCTCAAGAAAAGTCTGCATATGCAAAGAGGCCAGTTGCAAAGACAAAAAGTAGAGGCACTCTATGCCATGCCCCAGATTTGCAAGACCTTGGATTGCTTATTTCCACGCTGGATGAAACTGGTTTTACTCGCTGCCGCGACCTACAACTTTATTTTCGGGATTTGGGCAATTTTCTTTCCTCATCTTTGGTTTCAATGGTCAGGGATGAAGGTACCCCGCTATCCCGAAATTTGGCAGTCTGTCGGCATGATCGTGGGAGTCTATGGAGTTGGCTATTTTATAGCCGCTTATAATCCAGTAAGACATTGGCCGATTATCCTTGTCGGCTTTTTGGGTAAACTGTTCGGCCCAATTGGGTTTGCGAAAGCGGTGACGACTCAAGCTCTTCCCTTAAGTTCAACTTGGATTACCGTCACGAACGATTTGATCTGGATTATTCCCTTCGGAATCATTCTTTGGTCGATCGTTCGATTTAAAGTTGGACGCCCTCTGGGAAGAGAAGAAGCCTTCACCATCAAGGAAGCGGCAAAGAATTATCGAATTTCTAGTGGAGAAACTTTGGCTGAAGCTTCGCAAAAAGATACGGTAACGTTAGTATTTCTACGGCATTTTGGCTGCACCTTCACTCGACAGATTTTACGAGGACTACAAGAAGTAAAATTGCAGGCGGAGAAACACGATGCTCGCCTAATTCTCGTTCACATGCTTCAGCACAATGATGAAAATGATTATCTAACCGGAGCAGAGACAAAAAATGTAGCGACTATCGCGGATCCAAATTGTGAGCTTTATCGAGCTTTTGGACTCGGAAAGGGAACTTTTTGGGAACTTTTTGGATTACGGGTTTGGCTAAAGGGAGCTGTCGCCATTTTCCAAGGCTGCGGAGCAGGGCTTCTGGCTGGTGACGGCCTCCAAATGCCGGGAGCCTTCGTCTTTCGAGACGGTGAAATTTTAGCCTCTCAACCAGCACGTTCGGCTTCTGACCTCCCCGATCTTTCTCGCCTTTTTCAGAATATTTCCACAGATTCTAGCCAGAAAGCATGAGAGGACCTCATACCTTGACCCCATTGGTAGGTCATTATTATCATCAAAAATCTTAACGGACATGGCGCAGGGAAAGTTAAATACATTTCAAGTATCTTGTTGGGGCCTTGGACTCGTTGCTTTTGTAGAACTTGCAGCGGTGGGCCTCGCCCTGAATGTTCGGCCCGGAGAACAAACGACTCCCGAGCCTCAAATCATTACGCAAACAGTCACCGTAACTGAGTATCAAGAAATGCCAGGAAAGGAAAAGACGGTGATTGTTGAAAAACCTGTCTACATTACGCAAGAGGCGCCAGAAGTACCTCCATTACCAGACGGCCCTCCAATAATTGATTTTGATTTCGAGCCTCTTCAGGACATCAAACTTGCTCCGCCACCCATCGCAAACCCTGGGGTTCGTGAACTGGTAGAAGAAGCACGCACTTTCCGAATCGCAGGTGATTTTGTGCAAGCATTTCTTAGATTAGAAGATGCGAGTCAGCTAACGCCAAACGATGCTAATGTCCTTTATCAATTGGCCGAGGTGCACTCCGCGATGGGAATGTACGACCAAGCAGCAGATTATTATGAGGATGTTTTTCGCCTTGGAACGGTTAAAGCAGGCAGCCTCTATGATTTGGCCGTCCTCAAATTAAAGGAAGGAATCGATGAGGGAAAAGAGATGCTCGACAAATTTGTGCTCGGTCGAGTGAGGGTTAAACGAGACCCTAACTGGAGCGGTGGCGAACGAGTTATTTTGACGATCCCTGTATCAGCAGCGCCGAATCTAAATCTTTCGGGAGAGGAACTCCGACAAGCTCTTTCAGTAGATGTCATCGTCTATGACTTCTTTCGAGATGAACCCGTGGAATGGGATAGGCAGCGAGCCTCCCTTGACAAACAGTGGGTCACCCCACCAATCGATTGGCAAGGAGAAGGCGAAGAACTACTAAGAGTGATCTACGAACGTCCATCCTTTGGCGAAGAAGAGAATTTTCTTTTTGAAACACGAAAATACTACGGCCAAGTGGTGGAACTCTTTTACAAAGGCGAAGTGATTGACAGCATCGCTTCGCCCCGAAGACTGGCCAGTAAAGCCTCTTCGGCCCGAGGAGAAGAAGCCCTTTATTACCCAGAGAGTTTCATTCCTGATGATTTCAACTTCGATAATCCTCTCTTACCGCCAATCTTAGACTAAGGACTAAGCAATTTGCTTCAAGCAGAAGAGTCGTTACAAGAAAAAGGTCTTTTTGCCATCGGCCCCTTCCAAAAAAGGCGGTAACCTTTCCCTCTCTATGGAAGTTCTCGACCAACTGGCCTGGGCCCTCGGTCTTTCGACTCTTGCGGGCCTCAATCTCTACCTCACCACTTTCGTGACTGGGCTAGCGATCCGCTTCAATTGGCTCTCACTCGCAGAGCGATACGGTGACCTTGAGATCTTGGCTCATCCTGCCATTTTAACAGTTGCAGGAGTACTTTTCCTTCTTGAATTCTTCGCGGACAAAATTCCCTGGATTGATTCCGCTTGGGATGTTCTTCACACCATTATCCGACCCATCGGGGGAATCTGCTTAGCGCTAGCGGCACTTGGGGAATTGGATCCCGCATTTTCAGTCGTTGCCGCCCTTCTCGCAGGAGGATCAACTCTCACCACCCATCTCGCCAAAGCCGGGGGGCGTTTCTTCGTCAACCTCTCCCCCGAGCCAGTCTCCAATATTTTGGTCAGCTCCGCAGAAGATGGCTTTGTGCTCGCCAGTCTAGGAACCCTCGCCTTTGCGCCCATTCCTGCGCTCATCTTCTTTGTCTTATTCCTCGGCTTCGCCGCTTGGTTACTTTTTCGCACACAACGATTCTTTCGTTCAGGATTACGAAAAATTTTCCGACGCGAGGCTAAGCCTTCACTAACGCATGAGCAATAAGTAACTTACAGTAACTTACCAGAAATCACTTATCGCTATTTCTAATCCAAAGTTTCCACAATCCACCGGGTAAAAGGCTCATGCGTCTTCACGTCATAACGCCAACTCTTAAACCCTAGCTGGATTCCGGTGGTAATATTCTCCGGTAGATCATCAATGTAGAGGGTTTCTTCCGGCTTCAAAGAATACTCCTGAATCGCGTGATGATAAAACGCTGGATCGGGCTTAGCGGCTCCAACTAGCTGTGAAAACACTTGCCCTTCAAACAGGTCAAAAATCTCCGCATACTCCTTGAGAAAAAATTCCGCATGAGGAGTGTTGGTATTGCTAAACAAAATCAGCTTCAAACCCCGCCGCTTGAGATCTCGCAAGGTTTCCCACATGGGTAAGTTAGGCTCAAAAATGTCATTCCAAGCCGCTAAAAACTCTTCCTGAGAGCCCTCGAATTCAAGCCTTTTACTGGCCCATTCAAAGAATTTCTCGGCACTCATGCGGCCCGTCTCGAGCTCATCCTTTCGCTCTAAAAGAAAATTTACTCGTCCTTCTGGATCTGCGCGACTTTCCGGGACCAACTTAGTCAGTGGACCATAAAAATCTAAATTCAGGATTACATTACCGATATCAACAAGGGCAGCAGTGATCATAGTGGTTGGCTTATTTTCCCTGAACCTAAGACTTCAAAAACAAACTGAGCTGCAGTTTGTGCCGAGCAGGGACGTGAATGCTTCGATAGGTTACGCTTCCAACGCTTCCATTCTTGCCCCTCAGAAGCAAGAAGCAGTTCCATTTTCTCATTTAGGCTCGCATGAGTGTCAGCTAGGTCCCCTCCCCCAAAATGGCGTAAAAGGGCCAAATTCCCTTCCTCCTGACCAGGAACAAGGTGGTGAATCAACATTGGAATCGACGCCGCTAGACATTCATGGACTGTAGCACCCCCCGCTTTTCCAATCGCTAAATGGTGCTCACACAGCAATTGAGGAACTCGATCCGTCCACCCAACAATATCAATTCTACCCGGGAACCTCTCACTAAGCTTCCGCGCCGCTTTAGAAAGACGCTTCTCATTACGTCCCAGCACCAGAGTTAGGCGCGTCGATTCGTGCTTGAGAACCGGTTCAGCGACAAAAGGGAGATGGGGCCGCCGTGCAGTAGAAAAATGCACTACTCGGAAAGGCTCCAATGAGGCCCCTGCAGTTAAAGGGGATAGGGTCTGAAAGATTGGGCTAACAGGAAAGCCTGTTGCTACCACCTTCTCCCTCTCCATCCCTTGCTGAATCATGAAGCGACGAGTGAGGTTATCTGTGACCAACCAATAATCAGTTGGAGCCTGTAACCAAGCATTATTGATCTCAATAGAATCGGTAACGGTGGTAAAAAGTGGTCCCTTCCAACCTCCTCGCTTGCGCATCCTTTCGACAAAATAAGGATAGAGAGGATAAGTAGATATGATTGCATCCGGCTGAAACTCCGCAACTCGCTCCTCTAGCACGAATTCAGGCTTTCGCATGGCAGCGAAGGTATCCTTCCTGAAATCACGTCGCTCAACGGCTCGATAGACCGCTCGCCACCCCATAGGCCAATAGGTCGTCAGAGCTCGATAACCTTTTCGAAGCAATTCATTGACCTCAGGAGCCCCTTCCGCACATGGATCGATCACTTTCACAACGGTACGCCCCTGAAAGGCAGACTCCAGGCCACGCGCAGCACTATTATGACCATCGCCATAAGCGGCAGTAGTGATGAGTATTCGCGGTAAAGAGCTCATTTCCATCGTCTGGAACTTTGTTTTAACGTCGTCCAAGGTTGCCTTACACAATTTTTTTGGACAACATTTCGACGATGTCGGACGGAAATCCCCCCAAAAAACCCACCCTCAGAGTCATTCCCGACGAGGAAGAAGAAGTAGTCAGCCGTTTGGCGCCGGCAAAAAAAGTCGGTAATTTTCGTCGAACTGCCGAACAAGCCGCTCTTGTTCAAACGGTTGCCGAAAAACCAGAGAAACTTGCTCGCAACGACCTCGGACAATACGAGACCGAAGCGGCCAGTAAGGAAAATTTTAAGATCCCTCCCCTCGCAATCATCGCGGTAGTCCTCGCCTTTGGAGGGCTTCTCGGCATGGGGATCTTCTTAGCCGCGACTTCGAGCCCCGCCCAAAAACGTCGCAAAATACAAGGCTCTGAGAGCGATATTCGCTCCGGCTTTCATGCTTTTCGAGAAATCGGCGAGCCCACTGCGGAAGAACGAGAAGTCGCAAGGGAGCTAGCTAACTCCATCGAAGAAGTTTCTCGGGCCTACTGTGCGGCCACCACTATTGAAGAAAAATTAAAATATGTCCGTCACCCCGAACGAGTTGCTCCTCTCATGGAATCTCACTATGCTAAACTTGGGGAAGTTGAGCACGGCGAATACAAGCTCACGACTCACATGGCCCAGCCCATCGATATTTACTCCTTTGTCGTTCTCACCGGAACATTGGACGGCAAATCCAAACCACTGCTTGCTGAAACAGTGTCCTCAACCGAAATCAAAATCGATTGGGAAGCAGACGTTTGCTATCAGCCCTCTGATATTGATGAATTTTTAGAAAAACGTGATACCGAACTCGCTTCCTTCCGAGTTTACGCCAGAATAGACAATTTCTACGTCTACGAATTTCACGACTATAAAAAATATCAGTGCCTGCGGCTGACACTCCGTGACAGCGACAAGCATCTATATGGCTATGTCGAAAGAAACTCCGATCTCGGCCTGCTACTCGCCCTCCGTTTCGGAAGCGCTAAACAGCTTTCGAATGGGCAGGATACAACCGAACCACTTTTCGTGAAGGTCCGTTTCCCTGAAAACAGCCGATTTGAAAATGGAGTTTTCATCGAAGAGGTCATTGTCCCTCGTTGGGCCCTCCTCACCCACGATCTGGAAAAAACAGAAGAAGAAAATCAATAATGTCTCTCTCACCTCACCGCATTCTAATCCTTTGTACCGGAAATTCCTGCAGAAGCCACTTGGCTGAAGGTCTCTTGAAAGATGCCCTTTCCCCAGTAGCTTCAGAGTTCACCGTAGCCAGCGCTGGCTCAAAACCAGCCGGATATGTCCACCCTCTAGCAATCAGAGCTATGGCCGAAATCGACCTCGATATCAGCGCTCATGAATCTAAGACTTGGGATCCCTTTCTTGCCGATGGAGTGGAAACAATCATCACCGTTTGCGGTAATGCTGATCAAGCTTGCCCCCACTTCCCTGGTCAACTCGTTCGACACCACTGGCCATTCCTTGATCCTGCTCATGCAGAAGGGACCGAAAAAGAACAGCTTGCTGTCTTTCGCGAAGTTCGCGATCAAATCGCAGCTACCTTTCGCGCCTATGCGGCTGGTCTCATGACCAAACGATAGCACATCCTGAATCTTCAAAGATTCGCTCAAAAACTCGAGGTAAGAGAACATTAAAAAGCCGCCTCCCGATTTGTTAATCAAAACAAATTCAGAAGGCGGCTTATCCAATGGCTATCGAACTCAAGAGCTACAAGCTCATTCTCCCACTACTTTCCATTCCCAATCGGACTAATCGGGCCAAAGTGCTGCGAAGGACCAGTTACCGGCACGAGGTCATGCTTCGACGACTGACAACTTGCCAGCCAGGTCACTAAGACCAATCCTCCAACAAACGATAATACTATTTTTTCAGTTTTATTCATAAGAGTATAATGATTTTTCTGACAAGAACTTTACTAGCGCGCAGTGCGAAGAGGAGCCTCTGCAAAAGGCTGCGCACTACGACGCTCTCCCACTTCTTGCCTATCCCAACGCCAAGGACGCGCCCCCTTTTCCGCAAAAACCGCCAGCCCAATCACTCCCACATTCCGAGTATCTCCATGGCGTAAACTCGCGTAACTCGCGTCTACGGAAGAAAACTTGAACGCCGCAACAGAATCAAAGCTCGTCCGAAACCCTTCAATCTCCAATTCTTCTCCAGGCCCAAGAATATAACCTCTCTTACGGAAATTCGCTGACTTACCGTCCATCACATCAAGACCATCGACAGAGGCCACAAGCTCAACTCGACCCTCACTCACATTCCGAACGACAATTGAGTAATTGCGACCTTTCTTCCCTACAACGAAGCGACGATTACCTGACATATAGTGAGTCGGATGCCCCCATCCTGACTTAATCGCCCACTCGACAGTCCCGTTTCCGGCCTTTTGATAAGCTGAAGTTCGATTCAGATAGCTCCCGCCCATTGCCTCAACCCCTTCCTTCGTATTGTAATAAATCGTTCCCACTCCTCCATAAGGACGATCGCTAGCACGAGTGAAACTGGTCCTACCTAACTCGGAATCAATACTTTCACCCCAGCCCGTAGCCAAACCTGGTCGCCGCTCTGTGGGTGCAAAATCGCTGGAACGACTCGATGATCTCTCCACCCCTGCCTCATTGCTAGTATAACTTGGGGACTCGGCCACAGGCGATGGCAATGCAACCCTATTAGGTGCGCAATTGCTCAAAGCCAAAACTAGGATCAAAGCGAAGCCAACCAAAACAAACCCGCCCAATTCACGAAGTGTCGTCAATTTCATGTGTGCTAAAAAACCAGCAAAAGAAGACCGCGTCAATTTCTTTTTGCTAAATTTTCAGCACTTAAGGATTTATCGCTATAAAACAAAAAATTGGGGGCTCTATTCCAAACGAAAGAACAGGGCAAAAAAGACCAGAGGACCGCGGCAACAAAGGTCAAGCTACGGCTGCTACTTTCGTCCTGACCGGGTTCACCTGCCAAAGCTCCACGGCCTCTGGCGAGAGAGGCTTTAGCGCTAAACTCAGCAGCAAAAAAGAGTTTTTTCTTTTTTTACTCAGAAGATCTCTAAACCTACGAAAGACTATCTTACCTCACCGTGCTTTCTTCTTTCTCTCTCCGTGGTTATCGCTCATTGCAGGATTTTTCCCTCCGACTCTCTCCTATCACGGTAATCCAAGGAACAAATGGCACCGGAAAGTCCAATATTTATGGAGCCCTGCAGCTCTGCTCCAAAATTGCAGAAGGCGATCTTCCACGTGCCATCGCTGCTGAGGGGGGCACCGCAAGCTGCTTTTGGGCCGGAGAACCACTCCCCACCGAAAAACGACAACGAGCCTGTTTTGACCTCAAAGGCCTAGACTTCTCCTGGTCACTCACCCTCGGACTGGTGCCAACAACTCCCGGCGACCCCACCGCATTCAGGGATGCTCCCGACTTTAAGAGCGAAACCCTCGAAGCAAATGGCCGCCGCTATAACCGCAAGACACTGAAACCTCGCCTTTCTCATACCGAGTCTCTTCTCAGTGGCTTACGCAATCCCGCTGACCACCCTGAACTCGCAGCCACAAGGGAGAACATTCTCAGCTGGCGCTTCTACGATCTCTTCCGTAGCGACCGCGATTCCCCTCTCAGACGACCGGGGCCACGAATTTGGTCTCCCATTCTCGACTCCAATGGGAGTAATTTGGCCGCGGCTCTACAAACCATTTTTGAAGGATCTTTCCCCAATCGATTACACGAGATCTTGGCCGAAGCGTTTCCTGACTACCAACTTTCTATCGAATCTGATGGCGGGCTTATGGACATTGCTTGGCAAGCCCCTCAACTCAAACGACCTCTTCGCAGTCACGAGCTTTCCGATGGCACCCTTCGTTTTCTTGCCCTTTCCGCAGCTCTTCTTAGCGAACATCCACCCAGCCTCCTCATCTTAAACGAACCTGAGACCAGCTTAAATCCTGTTCTCTACCCACTCCTCTCCAAACTCGTAGGCTATGCGGCTGGAGGCTCCCAAATTTTAATCGTGACCCACTCTTCCGAATTTTCGGAACAACTCGCAAAAGATCACAACACAACTCCTAATTGCCTAACTCTTCGCTCCAACGGAGCCACTTGCTTAGCAGAAGACCTCAGCGCAAAAGCCGTCTGGCGTTTTGATTAGACCTAAAGCATCGGAAAATCATTTTTAACCACGAAGAACACCCTTCTTAGAGTTCTGCATATCTTATATTGAGTTTTCCCAGCACGAAGATCAAAGTCCCTACTCATGATGGTTCTCGTTATTCGCAACGAAGCAGAAGCAAGCCAACTCTTTGAGTGGGCAAACCGTTTTGCGGAAGGAGCTCACTCTTCCCTAGAAGTAATCGTTGCTCTCAACGGCTCAGGTGCAGACTCCATCTCAAATGAAGAACCTAAGGAAGCTTGGGTGAAGCGAATGCGAGATAGCCTACCTGACTGGGCTCAACTCATGTGGTGTCGCTCGAAGAACCGCCAAAAGCTCCTACTAGACTATCTAGAAGAACACGAGGCGGACTTTTTAGTCGTTGGTAAACATGATTCGGGAAATCGAGAAAATCCGGATATTCTTTTATCGCAAGGCCTTTTTGAACAAGCTCCTTGCCCCGTCCTTGTGATGAGAGTTGGAGAGGGTCTTCCGGAAAGCCAAGAGGTCCTCGTTCCTTGCTCCGGAGGAAGACACTCTCGCAAAGCCCTGCAATTGGCACACAGCTTCTCTCCAGAGGGAGTGACAGCCCTCTTCATCACGGTTGATGCCGATGAAGTCTCCCATCTCATCGGCGACCGATTCCTCGTCAAAGCCATTGAGCGAGCTCATCTAGATAAAGACTCTGTGCGCAGAAAGGTCGTGCTCAGTAATCATGCTCGCGAAGGAATCCGACAAGAAGTGGAAGATGGGAACTACGGCCTCATCATCGTGGGAGCAGGCGGTGAAGGCCGATTACGCCGCAAACTATTCGGAATCGTTCCTTCCCGATTTGTAAATGCCGAAAAGGGATTAGCAGTAGGTGTGCTACGAACATCAAAGACAAGTAGCCATCGCTTCCGTGAATGGCTCGGTTCTCGCATTGCACTCACCATTCCCCAATTAGAACGCGAAGATCGCATCGCCTTGATGGAAGAGATTGAAGGAAAAGCGCGTTGGAACTTTGATTTCGCCGCCCTCATGACTTTGGCCACCATGATCGCTTCTTTAGGCTTATTGGCAAACAGTGTGGCAGTAGTTATCGGAGCTATGCTGGTCGCACCTCTCATGATGCCATTGATTGGTAGCGGTCTGGCCTTAGTGCAAGGCAACTGGCCTCTCTGGTCTCGAAGCATCAAGGCTGTTTCGCTCGGTTTCTTAGCAGCGCTTATTATCGGCTATGTCTCTGGACTACTCGCTCACTGGACCGGTTTCTCCATGACTAGCGAACTATTAGCTCGCGGAAAACCAACTCTACTCGACCTAGGCATTGCCTTCGTCTCAGGAATAGCCGCTTCTTAT
>CAYUHN010000055.1:0-17183 GCA_964444495.1 uncultured Roseibacillus sp.
GAACTTGATATGAGTAAATGCACTGGCGAGGAATCGGAAAGTTATTCACAATCCGAACTCGATTTTCGTGTTCTGCGGGAGACTCTCTGCATGCCTAATGGAAATAAACTTGAGAACTTCTTCATTTGCCGAAGACATGAGCTCACCTACTTCTTGATTAAATCCTACCGTAAAATCGGCCTCTGATTTTGGAACTATCGTAGCATTCATCTGCGTTGCTTGGCTTGCAAACTCTCCAGTTTGCAGCTGAAAGACAAGTAACCCCTTAACCTGCGACTGCTTTAATGCTGTCTCAGCTTGCAGCATAGCAGTCATCAAGAAAGGCGACAAAATATGGATACAAACTCTCATAGTGCTCGCCCCAAGTTAGCAAAAACAGAACTAAAGTAGAAAGAAATAATCATCTTCCTTTACTCTTCCCTTCTCAATGAAGGGCTCGTTCTCCCAAATACAATGAAAACTCCCTCTTTTCTTACCACTTCATTGCTTACGAAGTATATAAAATGATTCGATAAAAACCAATACTACATCCGAAACGTTCACAAGAACGATAGGCATTATTTTGACAAAATAAACACTAGAATCCCTAAGGAAGTTCCAGTTCACCAATGCTCGCCATTACTCGGTCTGCAATATTTTGATAAGCATCTCGGCCCTTGGAATTCAGCTCTTTATCTGAAAAATCAATACACTCCCCTATTACTAGATCGACCTGCTTGTTTCGCCAAAACTTAGCCCCACGCGGAAAGGCTTCGTGAGCACCAAACAACCTCATAGGTAACACTGGCACTTTCGCTTTCGAAATAATGAGTCCAACTCCAGCCTTTGCAGGTAGTAAATGCCCATCCCAAGCCCGAGATCCTTCAGGGAACATCACCACTCTCTCACCAGACTTGAGAAGTTTGATTATATTTTTAATACTCGCCATATCAGGATTCTCCTGATCAATAGGAACAGCATTCCAATGAGGAAAAATCGATTTTGCTGGCCCTTTGAAAAGAGTTTTACGAGCCAGATAGTAAACCCCACCGTCATGAGCAACCCCAACTAAAGGAGGATCAAGAAAGCTCACATGATTACAAACAATCAAACAACCTCGGTCTTCGATGAGATTATCGCGATTGTGCACCTGAATATTAAAACAGGCTTTGGCAATTGACTTGAAAAGGGTGTATCCAACCCAATAAGCCCACCCCATATTTCTAACCTTTGGCTCTCTCATTCCATCCTAATTTTTCGAGTTCCTCCTTCACCTTTGCTACAACATCTTCAATAGCGAGATCTGAGCTATCTACCATGACCGCTTCGTCAGCGGCTCGCAAAGGAGAGAGCTTTCGCTCCGAATCATGCTTATCACGGTCCATAATAGCCTCGTCGGCCCCTTCTGCTGCGCGGCGTTGATGACGAACCTCTTCGCTCGCAGTAACAAAAACTTTAAAAGGAGTATCAGGAAACACAACCGTTCCGATATCACGCCCCTCCATCACAAGATCTCCTAGTTCGAGAAACTCTCGCTGCTTATCAACAAGAAGATCTCTCACCTCCGGAATCTCCGCCACATGAGAAACCGCCACATTAACGGCATCGGCTTTCAACTCAGTCATAGTAGGCTCTTCGGAATCCACTCTCATCACAGTCTGGCCATCACGCACAACACATCCCCATTCCACTTCAGAGAGGAGAGCAACAATAGCATCAATGTCCGTTGGCAAAATATCACGTCGAAGCGCTTCCCAAGTCACCGCTCGATACATGGCTCCAGAGTTAACCATCGTTAACCCCCAATCTTCCGCAAGACGACGAGCCACCGTACTTTTTCCGGAAGCCGCCGGCCCATCAATAGCAATCGCACGATATTTCTTCATAAAATCCTAACAAGCTCTCTCTTTCACTACGAATCTTTCAAGTGTTTTCACAAAACTAGGATAAGAGGTGGCGATACACGCATCTCCCGGCACCGTCATTTCACCCTTTTCGGTAAAAAGGCCAGCAATTGCAAAAGCCATTGCAATACGGTGGTCTCCGTAGCTTTCAATCTCCGCACCATGAAGCGGGCATCCTCCGGTGATAACCATACCATCGGGAAATTCCTCCACCTCAGCTCCTATACGGCGAAGATTTTCAACCACAGCTGAAATTCGATCCGTTTCCTTCACCCTCAATTCTTCGGCATTACGAATAGTCGTTGTCCCCTTCGCTAAAGCGCCCGCAACTGCAAGTATAGGCACTTCATCAATGAGATTAGCCACCTCCTCTCGGAGAACTTCTGTTCCTACTAGCTCTTCACACGAAATCGTTAGGTCTCCGATAGGCTCGGAACCGTCCTGCTGATTCTGAATAACAATTTTCGCGCCCATACGTTCGAGAACGGCAAGCAAAGCAGTACGAGTGGGATTGAGCCCGACTTGTCGAATCGTAAGAGCCTCTTGATCACAACGAGCCATTCCTGCCACCAACCAAAAAGCGGCGCTCGAAAAATCGCCTGGAACCAAAACATCAGTCGCACGAAGTTTCTGCCCTCCTTCTAAAGAAATTCTCTCACCATCCGATTCCACCTCCACCTGAAAATCAGCCAGCATCCGTTCAGTATGATCACGAGTAATAGCAGGTTGCGTAACCGTGGTCGTACCCTCTGCAAAAAGACCGGCAAGAAGTAAGGAACTCTTTACCTGGGCGCTAGCTACCGGCATTTCATAGTGCATCCCCTTGAGGGAGCCTCCTCGAATACGCAAAGGAGCGCAGCCAGCCCTTTCTCCTTCGCTGATAAACTCAGCTCCCATCTCCTGCAAAGGATTGGCCACTCGACCCATAGGGCGCGATTGTAGAGACTCGTCACCAACTAATCTAGATTCGAAAGTCTGTGCTGCTAGCACCCCTGCCAAAAGCCGCATTCCTGTGCCTGAATTCCCACAATCGAGATCTCCATCCGCTGCCAGCAACGACATTGAAGTGCCTTGAATTCTGAGAGCAGAAGGCCCCCACTCATTCTCCTCAAGGACTTCCACCTGAGCACCCAACTGCTCCATAATTCTAAGGGTGCAAAGACAATCCTCACTCGCGAGAAAGCCTTTCACCTCGCATTTTCCATCAGAAAGTCCTGCGAGAATCGCCGCCCGGTGGGAACAACTCTTATCCCCGGGCACCGAAAGCTCGGTCGCCATTTTTTTTGCCGGTCGCACGCGTAACATGCCGCGACCATGCCCCTATTTTCGTCAAAAATGCAACCCAAAGCAGTCGCTACCAACTTACAGTAGAGGTTCCACGATAGGCCCCTCCAGAATCACATCTTCCACACCAAGTAATCCACGTAGATTCGTCTTCATGAGAGCATCGAGAGCTTCCATCATCCCGCTGGCTTTCACGTCCTTCATCGCTTGCAAGCGCAGCTCCTTGGTCAAGCGGTCACGATCATGATTTCCGATCTTGTTCCAAACCCCATTCTTGTCCTCCAGCGTTCTGACCGAAACCATTTCCGCCGAAAGCACAACTGGCTCACCTAGCCCCTGAATCGTAGCCCGACCATCACTAGAGTCCAAAGTGAGACCATCCGCGATTTGATAGCCTATTTTCACCTTAAATTTGCCTTCCATGCGAAGTTTTTTCGAACTAGAGAAAAATTTCGCAACCACTTGCTCATCAACGACCTCTTTATGGACTTTCAGGTCAAACTCCATGAGAGCAATTTCCCCAATTTCGGACACTTTGAGCACAGAAGAATCCTCGACCTGAGTCACTTTGACTTTTTGCCCAAAAAGTTCGCCAAAAAGTTGGCCCACTCGCTCAGAAGTCGACTGCACCGCACGTTCTGCTGGTGCCACGACGGCAAAATACCAAACGGCCCCAGCCGCAACCACCAGAAGAGTCAAACCGATGAAAAAAGCCAAAATTCGACGACCTCCCCTCGATTTCGGCTCTTTTGGACCTCTTGTAACCACTTTTCCCTCTCCAGAACTGCGCTCCGAAGCAATCTTACTTTTTATTTCGTCTTCCATGGTGGATTTCAGGTCCTTTGGACAATCCCTTGGGATGAGAAAATCACTATCATTTTCAAGTGACCTTTCCCATAAAACGTCACAAAACGATATTTTCTCTCAAAGACTCTAGCCCACCTTTCGTCACCGCAGTCATTCAGGCTTGCTCTTCAAGCCTCTAGCGAGCAATTCTTCCCAAACAGAGAACGAACAAATATTCCAGACCTTGAAAGCACATCAAATTTACCAAGAAGTCGATCCGACTGTTATTGAGGACATGTTTCGTTGGATGCGCGACGACGACCGCAATCTTTACAAAACCACGCTCTCCTCCCTCGGCAAGGTCAAGAACCTACGTCTCGTTTTTCTCCAAAAAAAACCTGTTGCTGACCAAATCATATTCATGCACAAAGTCCTGAAACTCCGTACTCAGGACCTCGTCGGAGAGCACCTGCTACAGGTCTGGTTTATGAAAGCACAGCAAGACCTTCTCATTGCTTTTTGCAATCGTATGGAAATTGAGCATGACGGGAGCGGTCAGGTCACTGGCGACCTTCCGGAGACGCTCGATGACAATAAACTCAAAGATACTATCGACCGCCTTTTGGAGATGTTTGATCCTAAACGAGTCACCCTTTATCTCCGAGTTTTCAACCTCCAAGTTGCGGGCGGATGGCCTAATCTCACTCCAATCCTTGAGACCGATGAACGTCTCAAATTGGCATAAGTTACCAAATAACAAACTTGCCCTGATCGAAAGCCTCTCCTATCCGGGAGGCTTTTTCTATGGTTAGCCCGCTCTTTTCTATCTAATCTGCAACAACATGATTCTTGGGAACCCCTATGGTCTTTTCGCTCTCCTCGGTATCCCCGCGGTATTGTTAATCCATTTTCTACAACGAAAGGCTCAAATCGTTCCTATCTCAACTCTCTTTCTCCTAGAAAAAACTCAACGAGAGTCCACTACTGGCCGGCGATTCGATCGGCTGACCAATTCGCTTTCATTATGGTTGCAGCTCCTCCTAGTCCTCCTTCTCACTTGGTTACTAGTAGACCCGCGCTTCAGCACAAAAGCTGTCACCCGCCAAGTCGCAGTTGTAATCGATTCTTCTGCTTCCCTCTCAGTCTTCAAAGAAAAGGCAAAAGACTCTCTCTCCCGTCACCTTAACAAGCTCTCCCGCGGGCCAGCTCAACTTCAAATCTCGCTACTGAGTTCCGATCCTCGAGAACCTAGCCTCTATACAGGAAATAGTCCTTCAGAAGCTCTCCAAGCACTCGACAAATGGCAACCTGTGCAGGGAGCGCGTGAGCCATCGGCTGCTTTACGCTTGGCGCGCTCTCGAATCCGTAGCGAAGGACTCCTCATCTATCTAACCGACAATATAAAACGCAAAGAACTCCCCTACGAAGCACAGTTATTGGCGGTGGGAGAAAAGAAAAACAATCTCGGCTTCACTGGAGTCTCTTTCGACAATGAAACCCGCCGTTGGCAAGCAACCGTGAGGAACTACTCCAACAAAGCAGTAACGCGCACT
The DNA here is from genome assembly GCA_964444495.1 of uncultured Roseibacillus sp. GTDB lineage: Bacteria > Verrucomicrobiota > Verrucomicrobiia > Verrucomicrobiales > Akkermansiaceae > Roseibacillus. The sequence goes on from CAYUHN010000055.1 coordinate 5,507, forward strand.
TGGAAAGTAATCTCTGCAGACAATTCCACTTCACCCGAACAATCTTTATCTCTCGAAGCCAATGCCCTCACTGTTCTCAGTGGCGAATTCCCCGAAAGTATCGAATCCCTAACCGTAGCCCTTACCCCCGATGACTTTCCTCTTGATAACCTCCTTCCTCTTGTCTGGCCTCAACCTAAAACCCTCTCTCTTTCCAGTGACTTACCAAATAAATTCACTGATTTTGAGAAACGATTTCTAGCCGCTTTAGGAGACGCGACAAACGCTGGTGAGCTTCCCGACCTCACCCTCACTGCCTACGACCCTCTTAATCCAACGGTCCCTCAGACACACGCTATCATCACTATCGACGAAAAGACTCGCTCCCGTCGCTACCTCTCAGGGGGGATTGTCCAAGAAGCACATAAACTCAACAAGGACCTAAACTGGCAAGCACTACAAGCACGAGAAAGCATCAACTTCCCATTGCTAGAGCGCGACACCATTCTTCTCTGGCAAGGTGAGCGGCCTCTCATCGCTCTGCGGGAAGAGACCATCACGGATGAAAATTCCGAGGAATCCCGCACTGTCCGACACCTTATTTTTAACTTTGACCTCACCCAGTCCAATGCTCTTAAGCTCCCCAGTACGATTCTTCTCCTTCACCGCTTTGTTTCCGAACTACGAAAAGAGAAAATAGCCCCTTCTTCACTCAATACAGAACTGGGGCAACCTCTCGATTTAACCTACAAAACCGGTGCCCCACTCACTCTAAAAATTCGTAAACCTGGTGAAGACGAATCCTCCATCTCACTCTCGGGAACAAAAACATTCTTTGCCCCCACTACCCCTTGCCACTATACGATCACTCAAGAAGGAAAGACTCTTCTCAGTGCTAGCGCAGCCTTTGCCGACACTCGAGAAGCCGACCTTCGAGAAGCCGCTTCGTTCGACGAAATCGACTCTTCTACCAATACTATCGTAGCAAAAACTTCCACTTCTGACGAACTTTGGCCTTACTGGACTCTTCTTGGTCTCATTGCTCTCATCTCTAGCTGGGGATTTGTAAAACAAAAGAAGCCTTCTCCGATTCTTGCGAGTAACGGATAAAGAAACACCGCTCACCCCTTCGAATTTGCTCCATTGCCCTTGCGACCCTCGCCGAAATATTTTTCACTGCGATAACGCAACCAAACTCGAAGCTGCTGAGGAATTTGCTCTTTCTCAGCCTCACTCAGACGCTCGTAGAGTTCAATCGCTCGCAGCCTTTCATGGCGACAAGCTTGATTACGGTGCGCATCCCACAAGCTTCGCGCTAGGCGAATACGACGGTTAACCTCTTTTACCAAAGCTTTCCCTACCAGCTTATCGGGATCCTTTTTATTTTTTTTGGCAGGCATCGGAGCATAGAGACTCGCTTCTCTGTTTAATCATCGTCACCTCGCAAACGCTGAAAAAAGCCGCTAGCAAGGAGAAAAAGACCTACAGAAAGCGCTAGAATACCAAAAACCGTCCCAATCATCAAACCAACAATGCCGCTCAAAGGGCCATTGCCAGCAAGCACGCTGGCCCCAGTTCCTACGCAAGCTAAAACCCCTCCAAAGGCGATCTTGATAGAAGCGCTCACCTAGCTAGCCCTAATCCTTCGCTAAAGACTCCACCTTAGCCAAATCATCACCTTCCAAACAACAGACATCGGGAGCCACTAAATGACCAGGACTCATCTCGATAGGAGTGAGGTCCTTACCGATTGTCTCCTCATAACGCGGATGAGCGACACGACTTCCAAAGGCACTTCCTTCTGGCGGACTTATTGGAGAAGGCACTTCCCCCTCCAACACCGCTCTCTCTCGCTTCCGACTTGGATCTGGTTCAGGAATCGCTGAAAAAAGCGCTTTGGTATAAGCATGCTTGGGGTCTTTATAAAGCTCATCTGCCTGAGCCTCCTCGACGATCTTTCCGAGATACATCACTGCCACCCGATCACTCACATGCTTCACCACTGCAAGGTCATGAGCGATAAAGAGGTAGCTCAACCCTAACTCTTGCTGAAGTTCGAGCAGAAGATTGATAACTTGAGCCTGAACACTCACGTCAAGAGCACTCACGGGTTCATCAAGAATCAATAAGTCTGGTTCAACCGCCAAAGCGCGAGCAATTCCAATACGCTGACGCTGACCTCCACTAAACTCGAAAGGAAATTTGTTAATTGCCGATTTTGGCAAACCAACTCGATCCAGCAAGCTCGCCACTCGTTCACGACGAGCGGGTGGTTTTCCTCCCATCTTTTGAATCAAAAGAGGTTCCTCTACAATCTCGCCCACACTCATTCGTGAATTCAACGACTCAGCCGGGTCCTGAAAGACCATTTGAAAGTCTTGGCGAAGCTTCCTCAAAGCAGGCTGAGCCATATTGGTAATATCAAAGCGCTTAAACTGCACTTTCCCTGCCGTCGGCTTGAGAAGACGAACAATCGATTTACCTAAAGTCGATTTCCCACAACCACTTTCACCCACCAAACCCAGAGTCTCCCCTGGCTTAATATGCAAAGAGACTCCATCAACAGCTTTCACATCTCCCACTTTTCGGCCGAAAACACCTCCTCGCACGGGAAAATACTGCTTTAGGTTCTCCACCTCCAAGATGGGCTTCACCTCATCAGATGAACTCTCTTGTAGAGAATTTTCTTTTTTTACTAAATCAACCGTATCCATACTCAACCTCCGTAACACTCTCGACAAGCTTCTACCCAATGCCGCTCAGAAATTTCAACAAAGGGCGGGCGGCGCTCTAGAAGACTTCCCTCTCGTCCCATTCGCTGACAAAAACGACAGCCTGTCACAAAATTTTGAATCGACTCCACTTGTCCGGGAATAGTAGTCAATTCGCTCTTACGCTCAAAAGATAACCGTGGAATCGAGGAAAGCAGACCCTTCGTATAAGCGTGGTTCGGATTCGAGAAAATAGCTTCAACTGGGCCTCTTTCCACCACCCTCCCCGCATACATCACCACCACCTCATCACATTGCTCCGCGATGACGCCAAGATCATGGGTAATAAGCAAAACAGCCATCCCTAAATCACGCTGCATATCCTTTAGCAAATTGAGAATCTGAGCCTGCACGGTCACATCAAGAGCAGTGGTTGGCTCATCCGCAATGACGAGTTTAGGTTCACAACAGAGAGCGATCGCAATCATCACTCGTTGACGCATTCCACCCGAGAGTTGGTGAGCATAATTACTGATTCGACGCTCTGGGTCAGGAATTCCCACTTTATCCAACCACTTCACCGCTTCCGCAAGAGCCTTACGTTTACTCAATTTCTTATGCAAACGAAGAGCTTCTACCAATTGGCGTCCAATCGTATGAACTGGATTAAGAGCGGTCATCGGTTCTTGAAAAATCACCCCAATCTCACCGCCTCTCACCTGCCGTAAACGCTTATCCTTAACCTCGCGGAGGTTTTCGCCATTCAACAAAATCTCTCCCTCAAGAACATGGCCAGATGGCTTAGGCAAAAGATCCACCATCGACATCGCGGTAACCGTCTTTCCGCATCCTGATTCCCCTACTAGCCCTACCGATTTTCCGGCCGGAACAGAAAAGCTCACCTTATCGACAGCTCGAACCCAACCATTGTCGGTATCGAAACTTGAGACAAGATCTCGAACTTCTAATAAATTTTCGCTCATTCTACAGCTGCCCTTTCTGCGCTCGTGCTTTCGCTAATTTCTCCCACCACTTGTCGAAATACTCTCTTTCGTATTCATCAAAAGTTTTCCCACTAGCTTTCGCCTCAAGGGTTTCTTTTTTGATTTCATCATCAATCCAATAACAGTAGCCCTCAATCGCTCGATAACTTTGCGGAGGAGCCACCTGTGTCGTCTCAGAATCCGCCCATTGAACCCAGCGCCAACTCGCGAAACGAGTAAAGGGAATCGTGTAACCCGGAATAAAAAGATCCTTCTCTGCAACAATTTCCTGAATCCGGTGCCCATTCTCGACCAATTCACCGTAATTCCGAGCGTTACGATAATTCTCTGTCAACCGATCCATCTCGGGTTCAGCATAACTAAAGACGTTATTAGTCTGTTCCTTGAGTGTTCCCTTATCATCATAGGCATTACGAGAGTGGAAATACTCATAGTAAGCAGGAGTGGGAGGAGTGAAAGTCCACGCTGAGAAGTAGGCCTGATGCTCCTTCTTGCAGGCCTTCAAATAAGAGCCTGAGCCAGGCATAAAATCTAAAATGAAATCAATACCTGCTCGCTTTCCTTCCTCTTTGATAATGCCCAAAATATCACGGTAATCACTTCCATCTCTCGAAATGATTGTTACTTGAAGCTGCTTCCCTTGCGCATTTTCAAGAAACCCATCCGAATTCAATTTAGTGTAGCCAGCACGAGCAAACGCTTCTTTCGCTTGTCGAACCGAGTAGGGACGTGCCGACACTTCAGGGTTCGTAATTTCCCCATAACCCTGTGTAAATCCCTGTAAACGCTGAGCGTCGCCTCGAAACTTAGTCTTACACACTGCTTCGAAATTGGCTGCATATGCAATGCCACGTCGGATATCGGCATTATCGAGAGGTGCTTCAGCGGTATTTAAATACAGCCCCCAAGGAATTCGTGGATACTGATTATACCAAGTTCGACGCTCAACGTACCCATCATAAACTGCAGGCATTTCCGATTTATCGTAGTAATAACTTGGGCCTGTTATCGGAAAGTAATCGAGCTCTCCCGCGCGAAATAGCTCCCAAGCTTTATTCAATTCGAGAATAACATGCCACTCGATAACATCCGCATTAAAGCGATAACGATAGAATTTAAGATCCTTTGCCCACCAATCTTGCACTCGGTGCTGACTGATAAGAGAGCCCTTCACAATATCTTTTTCCCCCACATGATAGGGACCTGCGGTAGGAGCCATCACCCATTGTTGCCGCTCTTCGAAATCAGCACTGAAATCACTGTAAAAATGGGTAGCTGCTGGGGCAAAAGCTCCACAGTAATAAGGCAACAAAGGCTTAGGCTCCGGAAGAGTTACCGCAACCACATTCGGACCAAAACTCTTAAACTGAGCAAATTGCTCGCGGATGTACTGCTTATAGAAGATCGAATTCACAGCGTCGTCCAAACGAAGACGAGCCCACGTGAGAACATCTTCCGAGTCTACTGGATGACCATCATTAAAACGAGCCTCGGGATCGATGCGAAAATAAACAGTACGACCATCTGATGATTCGGCCCACTCTTTTGCTACCCCAGGTATGATTGCATTCGTCTCAGGGTGAAGAAACACCAAATACATTTCAACGTTATCATAGAGATCGCCTCGTGAACCGTTATTCGAATTCGAGCCAATCTGGCGAATCGTTGGAGGAAAGGCCAACCAGAAATATCTCATTTTCCCTCCTTTTTTCGCCCTAGAATCACCAATATCAGGCTGCTCCATTCCATTTTGCCAAACGAGATCAGTAGGAATCTCCGACTCCTCACCTTCCACAAAAAATCCTTCTAAGCTCTGACGAAAAATAAATTTTTCTAACTCTCGTTCAAGACCCTTAATCTCGTTTGACAAAGTTTCTTGCTGTTCAGGTTCAGCTTCGGCAAGACGAGCACGCGCTTCTGATAATTGCTTATTTATCGCGCCCTTCTCCTTCGCTAACCACTCAGAGACATACTTATTATAACGTTTGTAAAAAGCCTGAGAATTGAGACCAGTCTTTCCGACTTCGGAACCTCTCCTTTTACAGCTAGTAAACAGAAGCGTGGTTGGAAGCGACAGCACCAAAACAACCCACAAAAGCTTGGATTTTAAAAAACTAAAATTCATCAACGGAAGTAGCTAAATTTCTTAGGATCGAAAGCCTCACGAACAGCTTCACCTACGAAGGTAACAAGAACCAACAACAGAAAAAGAACCATAAAGGCGGAAACCGAAAGCCAAGGGGCTGAAAGATACTGAATACCTTCCTTCAAAAGCCTTCCCCAGCTCGCATAACGGTCAGGCAACCCAAAACCCAAATAGTCGAGTGCAGTCAAAGACATTACGATCGAAGAGACCGAAAAGGGAACCAAAGTAACCACAATCGCGATAGAGTTCGGAAAGAGATGTTTAATCAAAATCCGTGGAGTCGAGGCCCCCATCACTCGAGCTGCCGCAACATAATCACGTGCTTTTTCGCGTAGAGCGGCAGTGCGCATAAGATAGGTCATCCCCATCCATCCGAAAAAGGCTAAAATCCCTACGATAAGATAGAGTCCGAAAGAATCTTTGAGTTCTTGACCAATCGCCTGTGCCAAAATGATAACCACAAAAAGCATTGGAATATTGCTCAAAATCTCGATCAAACGCTGCACAATAAGATCAAATATCCCACCAAAATATCCCATTAACAGCCCGATACTGACTCCTACTAAATAAATCAGAGGAATATAGATCAGAGCCGCCTGAAAATTGACCTGTAATCCCCCGTAAAGATACGCCAACAAATCATAGCCAAGGGCAGTCGTCCCAAGCCAATGATCACGTGAAGGAGGCGCAGGAGCATAATTGAGGCGATAAAGATCCGAAATATCCTTGCTCAGAAAGCGAACCATTGTCTCGTCGCCACTATAAACTTCAGTCCCCTCCTGTTTAACACCTTCTCTGTAGACTACGCTATAAACTGAGTTTCCTTCCTCATCGAAACCTTCTCCCTTACCGTCAAGCAAACCATCACGATAACGAAAGTTGAGATACTTCCGCTCTGGCGACTCGAGATCATAAACTCTAGTCGCATAGCCGCTATAAAGGCGCCTCCCTTGATAAAGAAGCCCGCCATCTTGGCGAAGCTCAACCGCGGTCACTGAAATACGATCCAATGTTGAAGCGTAGCACAAAGGAGGTAAAAGCACATAACCGGTTTCTTCGTCAGAATTTTTCCAATTCTTCTTCAAATCTCTATAATTCGCAGGAGCCTCAGCATCATCACCCCCCAAACCAAAGACATTCCCTGATTCAACCACTGTCGTGAACGCCGGAAAATAGCTCTTACCTTTATAGCGAACAAACAAAGCCTCGTTTCCCACCACGATAAAATCAAGCGCTGCAAGAAAAGCTAGCACGAGCAATATAACGAGTGAGTAGTAGCCTCGTTTAATTTCGCGAAAACGTTTCATTCTTCGCAGGGTAAGAGGACTAAATTTTGTTTTCCCGGAAAAGCTACTAACGATCCAAGCTCCCGCTATCCAAATTAAGAGCAGGCAAAGCCAACCAACCCATGGAACTTTCCCTCCGGGATAGCTTTCAAACGGAATAAACCAAATTCCACCAGATTGTTGCCGATTAAGCTCAAAGGCTCCGCCAATAAACGGCATCCGCAGCCCACACCATTCAAGAACCCCAGCTAAGGTTGCCAACAAAATTAAGATCCAACCTACTATCTTTGCCATATTTCTTTAAATGAAATCTTTTTAGAATCAATTGAACTTCACCCGAGGATCGATCATCGCAACAATAAAATCGGAAAGAATATTTCCGATCAAAAGCAGCAACGCTGAAATCGTTAGAGTGCCCATAATTATTGGAGTGTCCTTATCTTTCAGGGCATCAAATTGCAACAAGCCAAATCCCTTGATATCGAAAATCGATTCAATCAAAATCGAGCCTGAAACCAACACTGTGATGATTTGCCCTAAAGTTGAAGCGACCGGAATAATAGAATTTCTAAACGCATGCTTAAAAACGGCACTACGATACTTAACACCCTTCGCAACTGCGGTTCGCACGTAATCAGCAGCAAGATTATCCATGAGATTATTTTTCATCATCATGGTCAAAAAGGCGAAACTTCCCACTACGTAGCAGAAGAGCGGAAGCACCGAGTGATGAAGACGGTCCTTTATCCTTGCGAATTCCCACCACGACATTTCTGCAAGCTCGGGTGAATCAAGCCCTTGCAATGGGAAAAACCCCCAACGAGCCCCTAAAAAAACAACCAGCACCGCTCCGAGAGCAAAACCAGGAACCGAATAACCTGCAAAAATGAGGAGAGAACTCATATTGTCGAGAGCCGTACGGTGACGAATCGCTTTTACAATACCAAGAGGCAAACAGACCGCGTAAGTCAGCGCGGCCGAAATCAATCCAAAGAAGAGCGCTATCGGCACGCGTTCTTTAATCATAGAAACCACCGAATCCCCATAAGTCACCGAATTTCCTAAATTCCCCTGTAGAAGGCCCGAAAAACTACGCTGGTAAAGAACTGCTCGAGGCTTGTAATGGCTTGGTGCATTTTCGAGTGATTCTCCACGATTGCGCCGCAACCAGCGCTTTTGACGGTCTTTTTTATCTTCAATACGAGCAAACCATCCATTGCTCTCAACATCTTCCGAAGGATCATCGAGATACTCCATCTTGGTAACACGCTTGCCACTTCGCATCACTCGGACTTCGCGACCAATGCTTTTAAGAACGACAATCGTCTCATTGTCTGGATCGGAGATCAATTCGCTCATCAATGAATCCTCACTTCGCTCGTAGAACTCTTCTTTGGAGATCAAAAGCTCTTTTGGCAGCAAGCCCAGCCATTGAAGATACCCAACTACAATAGGCTTGTCGTAGCCATAAGCTTCCTCATTTCTCTCAATCACTTCCTCTGAGACGCTACTTCCCTGCGGAGCACTGCTGCTACCGCTTCCCGCTCCATCGCCTGCAACCGCCTGAGACATTGCTCGCTCGATGGGTCCTCCTGGCGCGGCACGACTCAATAAGAACACAAAAAAAGTCACTCCCAACAAAGTGATGGGAACCAAGAGAATACGTCTTAAGAAATAATCCTTCATGAATGAAGTAGCCGGAGCATAACCTCCGGCGACGGCCCCATCAAGCAGGCTAAAGGCCAGTCTGTCAAAGTTTCCTGCCGACAAAAAAAAAACTGCCCAATTCATGCTCACCACATCACACTTTTCGCGATGCGGTTAATTCACCAGCTTTCCTCTTTTTGCTTTTCACAGACCTCAGCAAGGGCCTGCCTTCTCTCACTAGCTCTTGCTCTTACCTCCTGCGATTCTCGCTCGGATATTGAACGAGCCAATGAGGAAAATATCCTCATTATCGGAAATTCAAACGAGCCTAAAGGCCTCGACCCTCACCTCGTGTCGGGAGTTCTTGAATCCAATATTATCCGCGCACTCTTTGAAGGCCTGTGTATTGATGCTCCCGACAAAGACAATGTCGCCCTCCCTGGAGCGGCAGCGAGTTGGAAATCCAATGATGACAGCACCTTCTGGACCTTCAACCTCCAGCCCGAGGGCCGTTGGTCCGACGGCACCCGCGTAACAGCACGCGACTTCGTCTTCTCCTATCGACGCATGCTGTCTCCTGACCCCAACTGGCCCTCCGAGTATTCTGAAATGCTCTACTTTATCGAGAATGCCGAAAAATACTCCAGTAATCGTCGCGGAGAAATCCTCTTCAACAACGCTGCCTTCCCTATCTCTTGGGAAATCCTCAAGAAGATCAATTTCTCCGGAGACAACGAGCTCAAGCTGGGCGATTGGGAAGGACAGAATATTAAGGAGCTCTCCTCTGAAGCCAGCGAAGCCCTTAAACAACATCTTCCAGACCTTTCTAAACTTTCCCTAGAAGCAATCACTCAGACTCCCTTCAAAGAGTTATCCAAGGCGCAAAAGCGTATCAGCATCGCCTCTCGCGGGCTCGATAGCCTTGGCAAGAAAGAACTCGAATATCTCCTCAAAAACCCCAAGGCCTTCGTTTGGCCTGAAGAAATCGAAGACTCTGTTCGGAAACGTATTCTCGAACGAATGCTAGCTGAGGCCGACACCGACCTTTGGGAACTCGCCCACGTGGGAGTTCATGCCGCCGACGATTACACTCTCGAAATTCAACTCCGGGGCCCCGTTCCCTTTCTTCCTGAAATCACCAAGCATTACACTTGGTATCCTGTCCCACGTCACATCATCCTCAAACATGGAGAAATGAACACCGCATTCTCCTCTCCCTGGACCAAAGTAGGAAACCTCGTTTCGAACGGCCCCTTCAAGCTGAAGTCTTGGCGCACCAACCACTACCTCGAAGTCGAAAAAAACGAAACCTATTGGGATTCTGATATCGTCAGCCTAAGCGGCATTCGATATCTTCCCGTTAACAACTACTACACCGAGTCTCGCATGTTCGCTGATGAACAGGTTCATGTCACTTATACAGTCCCTTCCGAACTCATCCCTTGGGCCAAGGAAAAACATACTAAATCGCTCCGCCAAGAACCCTATGTCGGCACTCGCTTCTTCCGAATTAATACAAATAAGAAACCACTTAATAATCCTGATTTTCGAAGGGCGCTTGCTCTCGCCATCGATCGTTCAGCAATTTGCGACGACATTCTCCAGGGAGGACAGACGCCTGCTACTGGTATCGTTCCAGAATTCGGTAATTATATCGCTGCTGGCCGCCTCAACTTTAATCCCGAAAAAGCTAAGAAAGCTCTCGCAAAATCGGGTTACAAGACGTCAAACGGCCTTGCCGAAATCACGCTTCTAACCACTGATTCCGATTCGGGCCGCCGAGAAGCCGAAGCGCTACAAGCCATGTGGAGCCAAAATCTCGGTATCAAAGTAGAGATCGTTCAACGCGAATGGGCTACCTATCTCGAGAAACAATACACCTCAGATTATGATATTTGCGTAGCCGGATGGATCGGCGACTACCTCGACCCAACCACTTTTTTGGAAATGTGGTTAAAAGACGGGGGGAACAACAATACGGGATGGTTCTCGGACGAATTCCAAACTCTCTTGCGCAAGGCGGAGAACACCGCCGACCCCGATCAAAGAATAACCATTCTCTCAAAAGCTGAAAACCTCCTTCTCGACGACCTCCCCGTGATCCCCATGTATTGGTACACCACCAATTATCTCATCCGCCCCGAAGTAAAAAACTGGAACCCCCTCCTCCTCAACAACCACCCTTTCAAGTTCGTCTCTCTTGAGCCTGCTTCCAGCGGAAAAAATTAACCCCGCTCTAGGCTTTTGCAGCTAACAATTGGTCAACGTTAGGGTGACTTCCAAAAATCCTTTTGCGATAGACCTTCCCTTTCCCCCACACCAGCCCTTTTGCTCTCTCCTCGTCAATCTTCTCTTCCGCATTCTCCAAAGACTCTTTCCAACCTTCGCCACGCAAATTGGCGTTTTCCCAACCTTGCGCATAAAGGCTATGGTCAAACGATTCCTTCTCATGGACTTCTCCATCGTGAATATGAACCGTTGGAAAAAAAAGCTCTCCCTCTAAGCGAGTCTCGAAGACAAATGCCATCGGATGCACTTTCTGGTTCCCTGCCTTTAACTTAAATACAGCAAAGCCATAGTCCTTATACTGAGGGAGCTTCGCCCAAGCCTTCGGATCAATTCGAAAGCGATTATCAAGACGAGCAAAATCTTCCATGCTTGGAACAAAAGAAGCTTCATACGAGCCCACTTGAACCACCTCCAGCGTTTTCATGGCGAGAGAATCTGTTTCCGCAACACCACGCCCTCGACTTACAATTTGTGGAAACAACTTATCAAGCTTTTCAAAAAAAATTATCGTAACCCTCCAAATTGCCGAGTTAATAAAAAAACAAATCATTCGCTATTGGGTAAGCGACTGAAACACGGCCTGGTTGACAGATTTTAGGCAGCGGCCTGATTGGT
>CAYUHN010000056.1:0-16669 GCA_964444495.1 uncultured Roseibacillus sp.
TAGTTAGTTAGTTAGTTTGTTAGTTTTCAGTTTTCAGTTTTCAGTTTTCAGTTTTCAGTTTTCAGTTTTCAGTTTTTGAAACAGAGAGAGCAAACTTTCTCTGCTTAGCCCTGACAAACTGAAACACTGCTAAACTCACAAACTCCGCCTCGTTGCCTCATGGAGAGGAATCCCCTATTAGATCTTAGGTCTCGAGAGAGGGATTACTACCACTTAATTTGCCCCGCACTTGCTCGACGATTTCTTGAACAGATGGGCCAACAGCTTGGGGAGGGGTTAGGCTCTCGCAAAACTCCCTCCATACATAAAGAGTCATCTCCGCTCCATCAAAGGAAGCATCGCTCCCATCCTCATACACCCCTGAAGTATAAAACTGGTGGAAAACTCTATACCTTTCATCGCGAGCAAAAGCCTGCGCGACCCAGTCGTAAATAGGAATCACATGAAAGTGAACCGAATGCCCAGCCATGTGCCCATATCGGCCCACGTAAAAATGAAGTGGCTTAAAAAGCTCGGTAAGAATCTGTTGCAGCTTGGAGAGATGAAGTCCGAGTTCGCATAAGGCATTTTCGGAAAGATCTGATAACTCGTTGGTCTCCAAACGAGATCCAACCATAAAGTAACCTGGTAGCGAAGAATCGACTCTGTGATTGATAATCCAGTGTTCTGTCTCAGCTACTGTTAGGAAAGTAGGTGGCGTAAACGGAGGCATTGTCTTGAATCAAAAATCTAGCACATCAATCTGACCAGCCAAATCGAAAGCTCCCCAAACCTTAGATTGGTTCTCAAAAATTCGTTCACTTATTAAGTTTTTTTGAGCTGATAGAGTAAGCTTCTTTCGAAAGAGTGGAATGATTCTAGGGGGTCATTTTCCTGGCAACTACATTATTCGTCTATCACTAGGCCCCCAAAGCCTCTACTGCCACGAGCACATCTAGAAACGGGACCTCTTCAAACAAACCAAAAGCCCGGTGGTTAAAAAGACGTGCTCTCGCCGCAGCTGGGCTTCGCAATCCACAAAGAAATCGAGCCAGCTGACGAGCACTTTGCAAAGAAGGGTGACTCTCTTGAATGAGAATCTGCAACTCTTCCAAATCATCCAATGAAAGTTCCTTTTCCTCACGGCCCGGCAAGACTTCCGCCTCTCCCAAACAGACGCTGCACTTGCCACAAGAAGCAACAGCTTGTTCACCAAAATATTCGGCTAGCGACTGAGCAATGCACTGGCTCTTCCCAGTTTCATTTAGCTCAAAGAGAGAAACAAGCTGGTCCAAACGAGCAAGCTCCCTCTCCTCATGCTGCTCCTGTAGCTCTACCAATTTATTCCCCAAACTAATCAGTTCACTTGAACTGAGTTCTTGAGGTCGTGCATATCGCTGACGACGTCCAGAAAATCGAACCGCCGCGTCCCCTGCTCGCGCCAAATCCGAAACGGCTTCTCGCGCCTCTTCTTCTCCCTGGCCTACACTTGCGGCAGCCTCAGCGAAATTCATGACCAATCGACCCCAGTGCTCGCTCGCTCCTTCAAAGAGAGCCCGTAGCAGTTTCCGTCGAGTAGGATCATATCCGAGAAGGATGTCTTCCCGCTTTCGCACCAGCTTGACTCGCGCTTGCGTGTAAGTCCTTTCTCTAGGCACCAACCAACCGCCCATTTCCAGACGAGCGAGAATTGTGCCCAGCACCGCTGGTTTCACATCGCAGCTTTGCTCCAAGCCCCACGAATCAACATCGACCTCTGCGCCCGCTTGCAACAGATGGCGCAGTACGGCTCGGACCGCTGAGCTATCGGGAGTATCCCCGAAAGCAAAATTCTCCAGAGGGGTGAGGTCATTGAGACAAACTAGGGCCTCACAAACAGCTTCCTCGCCATTGCGTCCCGCGCGTCCCGTCTCTTGCACGTAACCTTCCACTGATTTGGGAAGGTTGTAGTGGTACACGGCCCGAATATTTCCTTTATCAATCCCCATCCCAAAAGCAATGGTGGCGACCACCACCGGAATTTGATCGGCGCGAAAGCCCTGCTCCACTTCCTCCCGTCCCTCCGGCCTCATGCCGCCATGATAGGCCCTCGCCTGTATCCCCTCTCCCCGAAGAAACGCCGCCACGGCTTCCGCGGTGCGTTGTTGAGTCACATAGACAATCGCGGGAGTTTCACCACTCTGCAAGCGCTCCGCGAGAAGAGCATCGCGCTCCCTTTGTGAACAAGCCGTATACCGCAACGACAAATTCGGCCTCTCAAATGGAGTCCTCACCACATTCTCATCCGCAATGTCGAAAGCGCGCTGAATATCTTTAGCAACCGCCACAGTCGCAGTGGCGGTCAGAGCTAGCCAGCGCTTCGCACCCAGCTCTCGCCCCTTTTTTGCCAATTTCAAGTAATCGGGCCGAAAATTATGCCCCCACTCTGACAGGCAATGAGCTTCATCAACCGCGATCATTTCAATCGAAAGCGAAGCTAGCGCCTTCAGAAAACGCTCATTCCCAAAACGTTCGGGAGAGACATAAAGTAGACGACATTTGCCTGCTTGAAGCTCTTCATAGACCTCTGCCACTTCATTCAGGTTCAAAGTGCTATCGAGTCGAAGGGCCGCTATCCCTTTTTCTTGCAGAGCCTCCACCTGATCTCTCATCAAGGCAAGCAAAGGCGACACCACCAGAGTCAGTCCTGACCACAAAAGAGCTGGCAGCTGATAGCAGAGGCTTTTACCAGCACCCGTGGGAAAAAGCGCTAGAGTTGAATCTCCCTCCAAAAGCCTGCTAACGACGTCTTCTTGCCCAAATCGCAAAGCCGAAAAGCCGAACACTTCTTGCAGAATCTTGGCAACTTGCCCTCCACTTCTGCATAGTTCCTCACTCATCGCTTTCTTCCTAAAACTGGCAGCGTCGGCGATAAATTTCGACATTTTATTGATTCTTTCGACACTAAGCTTGACCGATTCTCCTAGCGTTGGCAGTACAACAAAGATTTAGCCACACGCCTGCATGCCCAAAGACACCTCTATCAAAAAAATTCTCGTTATCGGCTCCGGTCCAATCGTCATCGGACAAGGTTGCGAATTCGACTACTCCGGCACCCAGGCATGTAAGGCGCTGCGAGAAGAGGGTTACTCTGTGATCCTCGTTAATTCCAACCCGGCAACCATCATGACCGACCCCGAGACGGCCGACCGCACCTACGTCGAGCCTATCACGCCGGAAGTCATCGAGAAAATCATTATCGCCGAAAAACCCGACGCCCTGCTCCCCACCCTTGGAGGCCAAACTGCCCTCAATGCGTCCATGGACCTCTTTAAAAGCGGCACGCTAGACAAGCACAATGTGCGAATGATTGGCGCGAATGCTGACGCCATCGACAAGGGTGAAGACCGGCTCCGCTTCAAGGAAGCGATGCTCAAAATCGGTCTCGATCTCCCCCATTCTGGCGTAGCCCATAGCATGGAAGAAGCACGCAAGATCGCGGAAACCATCGGCACCATGCCACTCATCATTCGCCCGGCCTTCACCCTCGGCGGTAGCGGAGGAGGCATCGCTTACAACAAAGAGGAATTCGAAACCATCTGCGCCCGTGGCCTCGACCTCTCACCTGTTACGGAAATCCTCGTAGAGGAAAGCCTCCTCGGCTGGAAGGAATACGAAATGGAGGTCATGCGTGATCGCGCCGACAACTGCGTCGTCATTTGCTCCATCGAGAACTTCGATCCTATGGGCGTGCACACTGGGGACGCCATCACGGTCGCTCCCGCGCAAACCCTTTCCGACCGTGAATACCAAATCATGCGCGACCAGTCATTTGCCTGTATTCGCGAAATCGGAGTAGAAACCGGAGGATCGAATATTCAATTCGCAGTTAACCCTGCGAACGGTCGAGTCATCGTTATCGAGATGAATCCTCGGGTCTCCCGCTCCTCAGCTCTCGCCTCCAAAGCCACGGGATTCCCTATCGCCAAAATCGCGGCCAAGCTCGCAGTGGGCTACACCCTCGACGAGCTCCCCAACGACATTACTCGAGAGACTCCCGCCAGTTTCGAGCCCACTATTGACTACGTAGTGACAAAGATTCCTCGCTTCACTTTTGAGAAATTCCCCACTGCCGATTCCGTTCTCACCACTCAGATGAAAGCGGTCGGTGAGGCGATGGCGATTGGTCGCACTTTCAAGGAATCCATGCAAAAGGCGCTTCGCTCTCTCGAGACAGGACGCTTCGGCTTCGGCTTCGATGGCAAGGACGCTCTCGATGCTCCCCGCGAAACAGTTGAGCGCAAGCTGCATGTCCCTAACGCAGAACGAATCTTCTGGCTCTCGGTCGCTTTTCAGACTGGTTGGACCATTGACGAAATCTTTGACGCCACCCAAATCGATCGCTGGTTCCTCTCTCATCTCAAACAAATCGCAGAAGAAGGCATGGCTCTCAAAGAGCAGTCCGCTGCTGCTATCATCGCGGCTATTCCTGAAGCCGAGCGCTCGGAAGAAAGAAATGCCGAGGAACTTAGCAAATACATGCGCCGTTGGAAAAAGCTTGGCTTCTCTGACCTCCAAATCGCTACCCAAATGGGCACCAGCGAAGAAGCGATTCGCGAAGGCCGCAAGCGCTACAACCTCGCTCCCGGCTATCGTCTCGTCGACACCTGCGCCGCCGAATTCGAAGCCTCTACTCCCTATTACTATTCGAACTACGGAGACGAAAATGAAGCGCGTGATTCTGACAAAAAGAAAATCGTTATTCTAGGAGGAGGACCCAACCGCATTGGCCAGGGAATCGAATTCGATTACTGCTGTGTTCACGCCTCTTTCGCTCTTAAAGAACTTGGATTTGAGACTGTGATGGTAAACTCGAATCCTGAGACTGTATCCACAGACTACGATACTTCTGACAAGCTCTACTTCGAGCCTCTCACCTTTGAAGATGTGATGAACATCTGCGAACAAGAGAAGCCAGATGGTGTGATCGTTCAGTTTGGAGGCCAAACTCCTCTCAATCTCGCCGAGCGCCTCGAACAAGCCGGAGTGCCTATCATCGGAACTTCTCCCCGCTCCATCGAACTCGCCGAAGATCGAAAATTCTTCTCTGCCCTTCTCGACAAACTCGGGCTCAAACAGGCCGAAGCTGGCACGGCCGATAGTGAAGAAGGCGCTCTCGAAGTCGCCTCTCACATTGGCTACCCAGTTCTGGTTCGCCCTTCCTTCGTTCTCGGAGGTCGCGCCATGATGATCGTTTACAATGACGACGAACTCCGCCGCTACATGAGCGAAGCGGTAGACGTCACTCCCGACCGACCAGTTCTGGTCGATCGTTTCCTTGAAGGAGCTACCGAGGTCGATGTCGATTGCATCAGCGATGGCGACACTACAGTAGTAGGAGCGGTTATGGAGCACATTGAACAAGCAGGGATTCACTCGGGCGACTCCGCTTGCGTCATTCCTGCCTTCTCCCTCAGCGAAAAAATTTCCAAAGAAATTCGTAAAGCCGCTACTGACCTCGCTAAAGAACTTGAGGTCCGAGGCCTCATGAACATGCAATTTGCGATTAAGGACGACGAGCTCTACGTCATCGAGGTCAATCCTCGCGCCAGCCGAACCGTTCCCTTTGTTTCCAAAGCGATCGGCATCCCGCTCGCCAAGTATGCGGCTCGTATCATGGTTGGTGAGAAGCTCGCTGACATGAAGTTTACCGAAGAAGTCATTCCTCCTCACTACGCGGTGAAGGAAGCGGTCTTCCCATGGCCTCGCTTCCCTGGCATCGACATTGTGCTCGGGCCAGAAATGAAATCTACTGGTGAAGTGATGGGCATCAGCGACGATCTCGGCATGGCCTACGCCAAAGCGCAGATCAGCGCCTTCAATCCTCTCCCCATCTCGGGCAATGTCTTTATCTCGGTCAACGACAGCGACAAAGAGGCCTCTCTTCCAATAGCGAGAGAGCTGGTAGAGCTCGGTTTCACTCTCTACTCGACTGGCGGAACTTACCGCTTCTTCCAAGAGAACGACGTCCCGGTATCACGAGTCTACAAACTCGCTGAACAAAAACGCCCCAATGTTCTCGATATGATGAAAAATCAAGAGATCGCTTTCATCATCAATACTCCGAGTGGTCACGAAGCGCGCGCCGACGAAATCACCATTCGTAGCGGAGCTGTCGCGAACAAGATTTCACACTGCACCAACCTCGCAGCTGCCCAAGCTTCTGTGAGAGCGATTCGCTCTCTTCAGCAAAGCGAACTCACCGTGAAGTCGCTTCAGGACTATCATGCGGTAGTTTGAATTTGCTAGTTTGCTAGTTTGCTAGTTTGCTAGTTTGCTAGTTTGCTAGTTTTTCAGTTTAGCAGGGCTTTGTGAGGAGAGCTTGCTCTCTTTGATACAAAAGCCTGACAAACTGAAAAACTTTCGTTAATCTCCCTTGGACCAACCGAGTTTTTTCTCGACTGCTTTAATCATTGCTCCCGCTACGTCTTTTCCAGTAGCAGATTCGATCCCCTCTAGACCTGGAGACGAATTGACTTCGAGAAGCAACGGCCCTCTGCGGGAACGAATAATATCGACGCCTGCCACTTGAAGCTTGAAGACTTTTGCGGCTCTCACTGCGATTTGCTTTTCCTCTGCGGTGGGCGTTACCTGTTTGGCACTTCCTCCTCGGTGAAGATTGGCGCGAAACTCGCCTGCGGCGGAGCTTCGCTCGATGGTTGAAATGACTCTATTGTTCACCACAAACAGTCGAAGATCTTTTCCTTCTGCTTCTTTAATAAATTCCTGCACGAGGAAGTTCGCTCGCAACGACTTAAACGCTCCAATCAGACTTTCCGCAGCTTTTGCGGTCTCCGCCATGACAACCCCTTTCCCTTGTGTCCCCTCTAAGAGCTTCACAATTAAGGGAGCACCTCCAACCATCTCGATGAGTTCTTCGGTCTCAAGTGGGGAGTCGGCGAACCCTGAAGTTGGGATATCGATTCCTCCTTTAAAAAGCGCCTGAAGCGAAAACAGCTTATCTCGTGACTCTTTAATCGAGTTCGCTGAATTCAAAAGAAAAACATCTAAACTCTCAAATTGCCGAATGAGAGCACAACCATAGAAGGTTACGGCAGGTTTAATCCTCGGAATCACCGCATCCAAGTAATTGAGAATCTTTCCGCCTCGGTAGATGACGGCTGGAGTTCCTGCATCAAGCTTCATATAGCAATGCTTAACGTTAAAGAATTCAATCTGATGCCCTCGCTCCTCACCTGCTTCGATAATTCGTTGATTGCTGTAGAGAGACGGATTGCTCGCAAGCAGGCCAATCTTCAATCCCTTCGCTTCAGAAGGCTCTTTATGGTAGAAATTGCTAATATCCGCCTTGGAGTATTCAGTGAGACAAAAAGCGGAAGAAGGATCGACCAAAGCGCGCCCCGCGATCGCTTCTCGTCCTAACAGCATTCGGTACCCCATGGAATCTCGATTGGTAAGAGTAAGCTCGATTTCCCAAGAATGCTCCCCCAAACCCAAAATCGCTTTGATCACATAACGCTTCTCTCGTGTCCCATTCGAGCTCTTGACATAACGACGATCAACAAGGGGCATCTCGCATTTCAAAACCGTTCGACGATCCTTTTGCACCGGGCTGACGTCAAAGCTTACCCAGCTCTGCCCACTCTTCGTAAATGTCGAAATGTTGTAAGCGTGTATCGAGGAAGTCTTTGCCCCCGAATCCACCCTCGCTTTGATGGCCGGAATACCCAACGAGTTCAAGGAACACCACTCTTCGCTACCAATGACGATCTTATCCATTTTTTCGCGGCAAAAAATTCCTCGTTTCGCCACGAGAAGAAAAGAAAATTCGTGCGACTATTTCGGCAGGCGGTTCGCTCAAGTTTTTTACAATTTCGCTAATTTGATGTGCACTGCCGAAAAATCTTCATCCCCCACTAAACGGGCTCGATGACCATGCTTACCTAAATCAAATTCAATTGAAGAAGGAAGAAAATCGCGGGCGATGAACTTATCTCCAGGACCAAACGATTTCTTCGTTCCGTCTTGTAATTCGATCTCCGCGCATCCGGTAGAAACGATGATCAAGGTCGGATCACCCGCCACGTGCCAGTCGCTCTCATAGCCTGAAAATGAAGTTCGGTAACGAAAATTGAGGCATTGCTGCTGCTCACTCAACCACATTTCACCACGAGCGGTTTGGGGAACTTCGGTTGTAGTAAAAACAGACCGATAGTCCTCGTCCACCGTGATAGTTACAATCGAAGCGGTTTCCATAGCCATAGCTTACTTCGCCACTGCCACGATGAAGAAGGGAAGGAAAAATGCCAACCCAACTGCCACTGCTGAACCGGCAAAAGCCTTTCCAGCATCAAGCAAGACAACCCGTGAAATGTCCTTCCTGTCGCGATGCTCAAGTTTGATTGCGAGACCAATTTCTCGACCTGCCAGCAGGCCAAGGAACACCCAAGTGGTGCTCATTGGTAACTTCTCCGGCCAAAACGAGAAGATGTCCCTGTAGAAAATCAGAAGCACAATCCCATAAATCATGTCGATGAAGCAAGCCGAGCGCACATCGAGGGTATTGGTCTTCGAAGTCACCACTCCTTGAATCTTACCCCCCTTTTGGAAGAAGAGGTATCCCTGTAACAGCACCATTCCAAGCAGTGCTAAAGCGAGCGCCCAAAACGGAATCACTCTCGGAAGATAAGCAAAAATATTAGCCAAGTCCTGCATCAACCACATCGCCCAAAGAAAACCCGTCGAAAGCCACTGAAAGCCCATCCAAGCAGCATGTGGGTTGGACTTTTCCTCCTCTGAAGAAGCGTAGAACTTCTTCTCCAGCCACCCTGTCACCCACAAAAATACCACCAAGCCGATCACAAAGGCGATTGCGTATCCAAAAAGCGACTTGCTCATCATCTTTTCAAAAAGCTCCCACGCTCCCTTCCCTCCTTTTCCTTGCTGAGCCCCCACCAAGCCCTTGAAGGCAGTCAAAACCAGAAGCGAAGTACTCACCGGAACCCCTATTCTCGTGAGCACCACCAGACAGAGCGGAGGAATCACAAAAACCCAGGTAAACTTACCTCCGTAGTCGCCTGGGAAAGGAATGTCCTTCCCTGAAGCACTGAGACGGCCAAAAGCAGGGTCTCCCCCATTTGCGAACCAACCCCAAATCACTGTCACTGCGAGAATTCCGGAGATCCAGATCCAGAGCACCCACCAAGGGCGCTTCGAATTAGAACTCATGAAAGTCCCCAGAGTCTGAATCGAATCATTCGCCACAATGGCATAGGCCGCGAGGGCAAAACCCACGATCATGAAAAGCTCGCTCATGCTGCGCACCACTGAACACAACTCCGCCCTCCTGACAAGCTCCGCCCTAAAAATTCATCAATTCTTTACGAAATTGCGAAATTCAGTCCAAAAGCGAAATTTCGCTACTTGTCCCATCAACCTAAAAATTTCGGTCGCCATAGTGCATATAATCGCCCCAATCGTAGAAAATCCTTTGCCGAAGCACCACCGATCAGTAAGCCCTGTCAAAGGGGCCATACAACAATGAATACCACTCAATTTTGTAGTGTCTTTTTTTCGATTCCCAATCTTAATGGGTGCTCGTAAAAACACCGCTTTCTCAACAAAATGAAAATAAAAACAAAACTAACGATTCTCGCGCTCTCTCTTTGCCCTCTGGCTATTCTTCCTGCTCAGGAAGCCGCTCCAGCAAAACCTGCCGCTGCAACAACCGAAGAACTCAAAGCTGAGACTCCAGTTGAAAAGCAAGCTTTCAAAATGCTTAAACTCATGGACACGCTTCCAGAGATTTTGGGTAGCATCAAAGACGAGGCGAGCTTAGCTGCCGCAGAGCCAAAGCTCAAAGAGTTCGTGAAGACGGTAAAAACGGAAGAAGAAGCTCTTCTCAAATTCCCAGTCCCAGACAACGCCTCTCGCACCAAAATCAGCAAGCAAAGTGCATTAGCTGAGCAAGCCATGACCGAAAAAATGCAACCAGTCTTAGTGGGAATGCAAAGTCTGGATGTTGCTGTCGCCATGAAAATCGGACCAATGATGCAAGAATTTGCAACTAGTATGGCTGAAAAAGAGTCTAAGACTGAAAAATATTTTAAGACCGACGAACAACTAGAAGGCGGAGAGTAGCTCTCCCCTCCACAACATTCACGCAAGGAGCTACGATTCATTTCGTGGCTCTTTTTTTATCTATACGGACAACTAATGTCCTACCGTGTGTGACCATCTACAATTCCTGTCACAAAATCGTCCAAGCCTTTACGCGTCTCTGGTATTCGAAAGCCAAAAATCCTAAGCACAGTCACCACCACTGGTCCAAGGGCTTTTTTGAGCATACGTGATTCTACTTCAAAAGGCTCACAGGGAATACTCTCAGCTTCCTCTACCTTCCTATCAATACGCTCAATAAGATCAGCAGTGAAAGCGGTCGTATCAGCTAATTTTCTAAAATTAATCCAATCCATTCTATCACTAGGCATGTGGTAGTGACGCCCCTGCCCACAACTCAGAAACAAGAAGGGGTGACCCGCATTAGCAAAAGGCCCATGGTCAGACATTGGACCTACATAACGATGCAAAGTAGGAAAGACTCTTAAGCCTCTGGCCTTCCCTGCGGCAGCTTCCAAAATTGGAGGAAAGAAAGAATCACTCTCCGCCCCCATCACCGCAATTAATTTTCTCAAATGAGGAAACAGAAACTTCGCCTTCGAAACAAATGGTAGGTCATTGTCCGTTGCTTCATGTCCAATCAAATCGCTCACAATCACCGCGGCAAACTGCATGCCTTGACAATGATCTTCACAGAATCGCCTCGACCCCATTGTTTCACCCAAAAAATGAGGAGGTTCTTCTGCATCAAAAAAGGCTACAATCAGATCACGTTCGAGTGACTGACTTTTAAAATAGCGAGCAAGCTCCATGGTCATCGCCACCGAGGTTGCGTTATCATCCACACAAGGAGCATCAATCACGCTATCGTAGTGAGCTCCTACCAACACCGGAGATAATTCCCTATCTCGACCGGGAACGACTCCAATCAAATTGGAGAACAACTGCGACTTACCAGTCTCAGGATGGATTCCTTGATACTTGAGCTCGAAACTCTCCCCCTCGAAAGGAAGCAGTTCCAGTTCGTCCATCTTCTCCAACAAATACTCGCGAGCAATATCATGTCCAGATTGCCCGACCCGGCGCCCATTTTCTAGAGCCAAAGCTGAGCAATGCTCCTTTAATATCTCTACCAAATATCGTGTCGCCTTCAAAGAAGCCCAGACCCTACATCATCCGCACACTCTAAACAACCCTCCTACTCCAAAGCAGCGTAAGCTGCCCCTCTGGAATAATCCTCAACAAAAGAAGAACTCTTACCGCGACAGTTCCTCCATCAGCTCTTGCACCAACTTACTTGCACTTTCGTTGAGCTTCTCTCGTTCACGCTCCTCCATCTTCTCATCGGCCTTCGCTTTCTTTTCGATATCCATCAGAGCTTTTTGTTTTCGTTCGAGGGTAGAACGCTTACCGCTGCTTATCTTATTAGATAGAATCCCAAACCATAGGTACTCTTGTGCTTGCACCTGTTTTTGATTGAGATCAAGTGTTGCAATCGCTGGGTTCAATTGACCATCGGCAAGTTCTTTCACTCGTTCCCTCAGCTTCACCAAATCAGTTTCAACTTTCGCTTTGCCTTCCTTTTGAGCAATCAAAACCAACTTAATATAATCTTGTCCAAGCTTCCCAAAGTTCTCGTCACTCAATCGCTCTTCCTTAACCGCCGAGTGAAGAAAAGCGTAAAAATTTTGCTCACCTCCTCCAGCATCTCCGGCCGGCATCTTGAAAAGATCCGCTTCCAAAGTCGCCAGCCTCCAAGCATCAAATTCCCCTCGCACATTCTGAAACTCTCGTGCCGCGCCTCGTTCTCCTTGATTTACGCCTCTCCCTCCTCCTCTTCTTTGCGCTTGCGCGGAAACACCCCCCAAAACAGCTATTAGTATAATTGGTAATAAAATTTTCATCTCACAGACTTAAAGCCAGAGGGATTGAAAGAAGTTGCGAAAAATCCAAAGGTTAGAGAACCTCTCGAGAAATACCCTAAGATTTCTTCTGGTGAATTGCAGCCAATAGGCAAAGATTGTCAAAGATGATACGAACATACATCGCTTTCTTTTTTCTTGGAATCTTCTTCAGCCTAGACGCTCAGGAAACACCGCCGAATATTCTTCTCATTCTCGCTGATGATCTAGGGCATGGCGACTTAGGAGTCACCGGATCTACCACCATTCAGACTCCTCATCTTGATGCTCTTGCCTCTTCGGGCGCGCTCTTCACCCAAGCTTATGTCACCTCTCCTGTCTGTTCTCCTTCACGAGCGGGACTCATTACAGGGCGCGACCCTCGACGCTTCGGCTATGAAAGCAACTTAAACCGCGATGCAAAATACTATCCCACTCGCCCAGAGTATTTGGGACTTCCCAAAAACGAGCACACTCTAGCAGATCACTTAAAAGCAGTTGGCTATCACACCGCTCTTATTGGAAAATGGCATTTAGGAAAAGAGCCCGAGCATCATCCCAATCGGAGAGGATTTGAGCACTTTCTAGGCATGCTCAATGGATCGCATCCCTACTTCCCTACACCTACTAAAAATCAACTCGAAAAAAATGGAGAAGCAATCGCCTCCTTTCAACCCGCTTACCTCACGGACTTCTTCACCAAAGAAATCATTAATTACTGGGATTCCCTTAGGAAGTCCTCCAACTCAAATTCACCTTGGTTTGTTTACGCTTCCTACAATGCTCCACACACCCCAATGCAAGCCACGGAAGAGGACCTCGCCCTCTACCAACATATTCCCAACAAAAAACGCCGCACATATGCCGCCATGGTCCATGCTCTCGATCGCGGAATTGGTCATTTAATTAAAAACCTTAACGAGCACAACGAACTGGAAAATACGCTCATTGTGTTTCTTTCGGACAATGGCGGAACTCCCGATAATGGCTCCTGGAACGGAGACTATCGAGGTCATAAGGGAACTCTTCGCGAGGGAGGGCTCCGAGTTCCCTTCTTCATCTCATGGCCAGAAACCATTCCTGAAGGAATCACTATCGGCGAACCCATCTCGGCTCTTGATCTACTTCCAACCTTTCTAGCCGCGGCTCAAGCAGAAGCACTCCCCCTTTCCGATTGCCCTTCACACGAAGACCCGAATTCGAGACAAAAAGGAAGGAAACGCTACGGCGACTACGACGGCATCAATCTCCTCCCTTATCTCGTATCAACTCCCAATTCCCCCTACCCAGAACGCCAATTTTTCTGGCGCCTACAAGGGCAAACAGGGATCCTGAAAGGCCAAGAAAAGCTGATCACTCTCAGCCACCGTGCCCCACAGCTCTACGACCTCAAAGCCGACTCCAAAGAAGAAATTGATCTCAGTGCCACCGAGTCGAGCACTGCCGCCCAGCTTCATGAGCTCCTTGGTCAATGGGAAAGCAGCCTTCCCACCGTCCCTCTCTGGGGTTCAGAACCAAAATGGGCAGGCCACTCAGCCATGCTCTACGATCGCACAGCGCAACCAGAGCCATTTACTGCGGAAAAATAAAACTACACGGCCAGTAGAAAAAGCCCTTCTAGTGGCGGAAGTGGCGATGACCGGTGAAGACCATTGCTAATCCTGCGGCGTCGGCGGCAGCAATGACTTCTTCATCGCGAATCGAACCACCCGGCTGAATACAGGCAGTTGCTCCTGCTTCGATAGCGGCATCGAGACCATCTGCAAACGGGAACATCGCATCTGAGGCAATCACACTTTTCTCAAGAGAGAGACCAGCCTGCTCGGCCTTCCAAACGGCAATGCGAGAGCTATCAACTCGACTCATCTGACCCGCGCCAATCCCGAGAGTTCGCCCAGCGCTAGCAAAAACGATCGCGTTCGATTTAACGTGCTTCACCACTTTCCAACCAAAGCGCATGGCGAGAAGCTCTTCCTCGTTCGGAGGGCGCTTACTCACGACTTTGCCCTCGAGACCCTCGAGACCTTTAACCTCAAAATCGCGGTCCATCACCATCAAACCACCGGGACAGGAGCGAACGACTTGTTCTTTCTTTTCTTCCCGATAAGCTGCTTCGTTCATTTGCATCAGACGAAGATTTTTCTTTTTCTGAAGAATGGCACGAGCCTCCGGGAGATATTCGGGAGCAATAATCACATCGGTGAAAATTTCAGAAATGACTCGAGCAAGCTCCTCATCAATAGGACGGTTGCAAACGATCACTCCTCCAAAAGGAGCCTGTCGGTCGGTTTCAAAAGCTTTATCCCAAGCGGCACGAAGATTATCGTCATCTTGTCCTACTCCACAAGGATTCGTATGTTTGAGGATTCCTACTGTTGGGCGTTTAAAATCTAAGATCAAATCGGAAGCCGCCTCAATATCGAGAATGTTTGTGTAACTGAGATCCTTCCCCTGCAGTTTGGTAAAAAACTCATCAAAGCCACCGTATAAGCGAGCCCGTTGGTGTGGATTATCACCGTAGCGAAGTTCATGAGCAAGAGGCAGGCTTACGGAGTATTGAGTAGCAGTGCCTTGTCCACACTGCCCGAGGTAATTCGCGATCGCTCCATCATACTCGTTAGTACGGCGGAAGACTTTTAAAGCCAACTCTTCGCGCAGACGAAGGCTAGTTTCACCGCGGCCTCCAGCACCTTCTCCCATTTCACCGACTTCATTCATTTCCTCCAGAACCCGGCTGTAATCGGCTGGATCGGTGAGAACCGTGACCGCAGCATAGTTCTTCGCAGCGCTGCGCAACATCGAAGGTCCACCAATATCGATTTTTTCAATTGCTTCCTCTAAAGTAACTCCCTCGCGAGAAACGGTTTCCTCAAAAGGGTAAAGATTCACTACGACTAGATCAATGGGCTTGATATCGTGCTTCTTGGCCTGCTGCTGATGCTCATCAGAATCACGACGCTGCAAGAGACCGCCATGGACCTTTGGATGAAGAGTCTTGAGACGCCCCTCGAACAGCTCCGGTTCGCCAGTATAATCAGAAACATCTACAACTTCGAGGCCTGCTTCGCGCAGAGCCTGTGCAGTGCCTCCGGTAGAAAGAAGCTCGACACCGAACTCGGATATCAAGCGAGTAGCGAAATCAATAAGACCTGTCTTATCTGAAACCGAAAGGAGAGCACGTTGAATTGCCATAATGAGATATAAGAGAACGATTACAAAAGAAGCAGCCGCTCTCGGAAGGAAGCCCCTACCCGCAGGCCCCTTCCCTGCCAAGTGAAAAAAATATTCGGAATGCAATGAATATGCAAAGCCTCTCAATTAGAGAAAAAAAATCGCTTTTATACAGATTTCCTCTGGACCAAAGGCGTTAAATTAACAGTCTCCGTTCCCTAGATGGCTAACACACCTAAACCAAATATCCCCAAGCCCTCAGTTCCTAAGCCGAACATTGCGCCCCCTTCAATAGGTACAACTGCCGAAGAACCTCCCGTGTCCGCCTTTGAGATGGGCGCGATGGAGCAGTCCGCTCCAACAGCTTCACCGGCGATGAATGATCGGCCTATCGAAGAGGAACCTCTCGTAGCCACCTATGATTACGTCGAGAGCAATCTCTCTCAACGCATTCTTGGAGGAGTGATCGACTGGGCTGTTGTCGCTATACCCTGCGGAATTCTCGCACAAATCCTACCTAGCTTCCTCGGGTCTGCCATTTGGGGCCTTGGTATTGCCTACCTTCTCCTGAGAGATGCTCTGCCCTTTTTAGACGGCCAGAGCATCGGCAAAAAGCTCATGAAACAACGCGCGGTTACCGAAGAAGGGGAGCCTCTCACCAACAATTATAAAGCAAGCGTGATTCGAAACGTCTTTTTCGTTGCTCCCATTCTACCCCTTGTAGAAATCTTTATTC
This sequence comes from uncultured Roseibacillus sp., assembly GCA_964444495.1. Taxonomy (GTDB): domain Bacteria; phylum Verrucomicrobiota; class Verrucomicrobiia; order Verrucomicrobiales; family Akkermansiaceae; genus Roseibacillus. The sequence continues at coordinate 15,907 of CAYUHN010000056.1, forward strand.
TCAATTCCCGTGAGAAAACACCTCAAAAGGGCCACCGTCTAGGAGACGATTTTGCAAAGACAAAAGTAATTCCAATCAACTCGCCAGAAGACGGAGAAGAGTCGCCCTAACGCTTTTATAGTCGCCTGCGAGGCCAAATTCTGATCTTTTTAAAGCCTGTGTTTCTTGAAGAGTTCGCCAGCTTTGCTCTCGCCTTTAAATCCATCCTTATTGAGGGGGCTCCTTTTATCTTAATTGGAACGATTTTCTCCGGGTTTATCGGCGTTTATCTTCCTAGTGGCACGATTGAGCGCTATCTGCCCAAGAACAAAACCCTCGCCATTTTTGTCGCAGGCTTACTCGGACTCATCCTCCCAGTTTGCGAATGCGCCGTGGTCCCGGTTATTCGGCGCCTCGTTTCCAAGGGTCTCCCCCTCAGCTGCGCTTTCGCCTACATGTTAGCGGCCCCCATTGTCAATCCCATCACCATTTTCTCAACTTGGAACGCCTTTCCCGACTTCGAGTCTTGGCCCCATCGCACCGAATTCTTCACTTTTTCCCGAATCTTTGTCGGGTATGTGTCTGCAGTCGTAGTCAGCCTCATCGTCCTGCGTATTCCTCTCGAAAAAGTCCTTCTTCCGAAAATTCTCAAGTCGAACGAAAAATCCACCTCTAAGCCGGCAACCAGCTGCTGTAACCATACTCATGAGCATGCGCACGATTGCGACCATTCTGGGCATGAACATAAGCACGGCGCCCATGATCACAAAGATTGTTGCTCTCA